>NZ_JCAXEW010000001.1:0-438403 GCF_059759275.1 Ferdinandcohnia sp. GQ5 | reverse complement strand
TGGTACCTGACACTTTTTTTAGTTGTTCTTATTCCATATTTTCAAGGGGTTCATTAAAATTAGTTCATTTGTACTGGTATATGTGTAGATGTTTCCACATCAAATAATCCTAAATCTGTTAATTTCAAAGATGGTATTACGGGCAATGTAAGAAAGGAGAGGGTTAAAAACGGATTAAACTCACCGACAAACCCTAATTGACTTAATGACAGTTTTAATTGGTCAAGCTCCACATTCACAGTTTGTGAGTCTTTATCCGACATTAGTCCTGCTATCGGCAGGGATAAAGACGCCATAATTTGTTTGTTTTTGACAATCACTAAGCCACCATTCATGTCCTTAAGTACCTGTATCGCCACCAAAATATCACCATCATTAGTGCCTGTTGCAACAATATTATGAGAATCATGTGCGATGGTTGTAGCAATCGCCCCATCTGTAAAACCAAATCCTTTAACGACTCCTAATCCGATATTACCTGTGTTTTTATGACGCTCAATGACGACTAATTTAAGTTGGTCATTTTCTATGGATGGCTGAAAATCACCGTTTTCCACTGTAACTTGTTCCACTAGTTTGTTTGTGATCAATTGATTTGGAATAATCTCAATGATATTTGCTTTATTTCCGTTACGGAATGGGATTTGAATGTCTTTTTCATGTAACTCAGACACATGAACAGTTGACATTAACTGTGTATTTGGAACATGTTTAGCAGCTGATTTTCCAACAAAGCGACCATTCTGTGCAACAAGATTCCCAGATTTATACACTTCTGTTATTTGAATCGTCTCAAGCTGGTCCAGTAACAGGAAATCTGCGTCATAACCAGGAGCAATTGCACCTTTATCGGGGAGACGATAACATTCAGCAGCGTTTAATGTAGCCATCTGGATAGCCTGGAGAGGAGAGATCCCTTCTTCAATCGCTAACCGGATATTATGGTCAATACTTCCTTCTTCGATCAAATCATCTAAATGCTTATCATCTGTACAGAATAGACAACGACGTGCATTAGTTGGAGTGAGGACCTTTATCAGTGTTTTTAAATCCTTTGCAACAGAACCTTCACGAATTAATACATACATTCCTCGTCTTAACCGCTCTAGTGCATCCTGTGCCGTATTACATTCATGGTCGGTTTTGATACCAGCTGTTCGGTAGATATCAATCGCATTTGTATCTACTCCTGCTAAGTGGCCATCCATTAATCCATGATGTTTAGCAGTCATGACAATTTTATCAAGTATCGAATTCTCCGCGTTTTTGAGAGAAGGGAAGTCCATTACCTCAGCTAACCCCAGAACTCGTGGATGGCTGTAAAATGGTTCCAAGTCCTTAGCCTTGAGGTCTGCTCCATTATTTTCAAACGAAGTAGCAGGTACACTTGAAGGGAGCATAAGAAAAACATCAAGCGGGAGATTCTTAGAGTCCTCAATCATAAATGATAATCCTTCACTACCTGAAACATTCCCGATTTCATGAGGATCCGTAATAACGGTTGTTACGCCATGAGGAAGGACCACTTTCGCAAATTCAGAAGGGGAGACCATAGAGGATTCAATATGCACATGGCCATCAATAAAAGCAGGACATACATAGCGATTCTTCGCGTCTATGACTTGTTTACCCTCAAACTCACCAATTCCAACAAACATACCATCTGAAATCGCGACATCAGCCTCAATGATGTCAAGGTTAAACACATCTATGATTTTTCCATTCTTAATAACAAGATCTGCGGGGATTTGCTTACAAGAGACAGCTATTCTTTTCCTTACTAATTCTTTTTCCATTTTACTTCCTCCTCAATATAAACAGAAAACCCTGGGCTTTTACCCAGGGTTTGACACAGAGAAGGAAATAGAGCTTTTTGCAGGCGTACACAAAAAGCCGAACTCTTCTCGTAGTCAAACCATTTACGGTAGTTTGGTAGAAACTTATGGACCATATTTCCAAGATTATACGAGTAAATGTATGAAATTATTAGTTGATTTTATCGATAGGAATGATGAGTGTCAATGGAATATAGAAATGTTTAAAAATTAGAATTAGTCTGATGTACATATGTAATTTTAAGGATAAATAGAATTTTATCTGGGACCATCTATTCATTTTCTTAATTTTCAGTATTTTATCTTGATAAAAGTTTGTCCAGTTAGTATAATGAAACAAACGTTCCCATATCGAAGCAACAAGGAAACACAAGACAGAAGGGGAATGAAGGTAATTGTTTTGAAAACTAGATTTGAAGGAGGAGATTCATCTTGAAAAATCAGGTCAAATTATTACCGTATACCATTCAGTCAGTTGTGGATCAGGCAAATGAAACACCAGAGGGAGTTCAATTGGTACAGGCACCTTCATTATGGGAAGATAGCAGTCAGGGGGAAGGTGTTGTCGTTGCAGTGATTGATACTGGGATTGACACGTCTCATCCCGATCTGAAGGATCGGATTATTGCTGGACGGAATTTTACAAGTGATTATAAAGGAGACCCCGATGTATTTGAAGACAACAATGGTCATGGGACACATGTGTCGGGTACGATTGCGGCTAGCCTTAATAACGATGGAGTTGTAGGGATTGCTCCAAAGTCTCAAATATTAAGTTTAAAAGCTTTGACGGGAGAAGGGGCAGGTCAGTATGATTGGATCATTAATGCCATCCGCTATGCAGTAGAGTGGCAGGGACCTAACAATGAAAGAGTACGGGTAATCTCTATGTCACTAGGTGGCCCCCAAGATGTACCTGAATTACATGAGGCGATTAAACATGCAGTCAATCAAAATATTTCTGTCGTGGTGGCAGCGGGGAATGAAGGGGATTCATTAGAGGATACATTTGAGTATGCCTACCCTGGTGCTTATAACGAAGTCATCTCCGTTGGAGCCGTTAGCATGGATTTGCAGCTTGCTCCATTTTCCAATACTCATACAGAAATCGACCTTGTGGCACCGGGGGTAGATGTCGTTTCCACGTATCCGGATGATCAATACGCCAAACTAACAGGAACCTCCATGGCGGCCCCACATGTCGCGGGTGCAATTGCTTTACTTATTAATCTAAGTGAAAAAGAATTTGATCGAACACTGAGTGAAGCAGAAGTCTATGCCCAACTCATTAGACGAACCGTACCTCTCGGCCATAGAAAAAGCGCCGAAGGAAATGGATTTCTCCTCCTTAACGTTGTTGAGAAACTACATGACATGATTCCTGCTTCAAATATGAATGTGACCCCTTAGGAATAATGGCCTTCTGAACGGTTTACAAAGAAACCAGGAAAGGAGTAATCCATGAATTTTCTAAAGGAAGAAGATCCTGATTTAAAAGCCGCTTTAGTAGAGTTAACATATAACAAAAGGAGATTTGAAGACGAAAAGGAGTATTATGACGTAGAACAAGAAAAGCAGTTCATAAGTGATTATTATCGTAGTATTGATTTTAACCTTGAGGATAACAAAGAGTTATATAAACAACTAAATCAGTTAATAACGAGAACACATGTAAATCAGCTAGCTTATAATGCTAGAACCCGGGAACTTCTTTATACGCAGGTAGACCTACAAGCGGACGGAACGCTGAAGAGTATCTATTCAGGAAAGACTAAGGAACCTGAACAAGTTGTGAGAGAAGACTATGAATCTGAAGGAAAAAGACAAAAAGCCCGAGACATGTTGCTAATAAGCAACTTAAATAATGATGACTTTCAGCGGGTAGTTACGATTATTAATCAAGAAAATATGTTTAATTGTGAGCATGTAGTTCCCCAATCATGGTTTCACGAAGAAAATCCGATGAGAGGGGATCTCCATCATCTTTTTACTTGTGAAAAAGAGTGTAATTCAGCAAGATCCAATTATCCATATTTTGATTTTGTGGATTATCCACCTAATGTGGAAACGGAAGCCATTAGAGACGACTGTGGTAAATCAGAGAAGGGGAAGTTTGAGCCCGAAAGTGGGAAGGGAGAGGTTGCAAGAGCAACATTATATTTTTTATTACGATATCCGGGAGAAATTAGTCGATATACTCATGAAGATATTGAAATGTTACTAAACTGGCATCAAGTTCATGAAGTTTCTTTATATGAAAAACATCGTAACAAAGAAATATTCCTTATTCAAAAAAATAGAAATCCGTTCATCGACTTTCCGCAACTTGTTCGTAAAATTGATTTTATGTGTGGTTTAACAATGTAATCAACTAGGTTTAAGAACGAAAGGACAACCCGTTATTAGACATAAAATTTACCGATTTCAAGACACACTCCTAAAAAGGTGTGTCTTTTTTATTGTGCCAGACGGTGCTGTTCAACTTTATTCCAATTGTTGAGTTTGTTTCAAAAAAATAAGCAAAATGGAGAGAAAGACCATAATGCTTAATAATCACTACTAGTTGGGTCATGTCTTATACATTTTTGTTTTTATTAACCTAATGGATTTTCGAACAATTCTCTTGATATTCATTACTCCTTTTACTGGCTCATATTCTGCTTCAAATTGATCCCTATCACAAGGGTATTGTTCTCCGTCTTTATCTGTGATCAAATAATCTCCGGGTAGCCCCTTCATTGAACCATTCGATGTTTCAATCGTAATCGGTCCAGTAAGCTTTACAGCCTCAACAACAATGGGCTTTTTCCTATACTTAGGCATGAGCATCAACTCCTTTTCCTTACAGCCTATGCAAAAACAGTCCAAGATGTATAGGCGCTGGGACACAGGGACAGGTCCCTTGTCCCAGAACACACTAGCCAAGACGCAAACATTCGATTCTGTCTTTGCTTTTTTGGGTTTGTCTAAAATGCATAAAGCTAATCTCCACGACAGTACCTTGCAATGTATAGTAGATGGTGTTATATTGTACTCAATGGCTATATTTTATGACTAGGTACTGTACATTACATAGTAGTGTATGTTGTCGTATAGAAAATGGTAAAGAGTTGAGGTGACTGCATTGAACGTTCAATTTAAAAAGGGTGTTTTAGAACTATGTGTGCTTGTATTGCTGGATAAGAAAGATCGATATGGGTATGAGCTTGTACAGAAGATTTCCAACCAAATTGAAATCTCAGAAGGAACGGTTTATCCATTATTAAGAAGGTTAACAAAGGAAGAATATTTTACAACATATCTTCAAGAATCCAGTGAAGGACCTTCCAGAAAGTATTATAGACTGACAGATAAAGGACGGACATACTTGCACCAATTAGTAGGAGAGTGGAAGGAGTTCTCGGAAGGAGTCAACCAGTTAATTAAGGAGGGGATCAACCATGAATAAAAACCAGTTTTTATCAGAAATAGAGAGGCATCTAAGTCGGCTACCAAATGATGAAAAAGACGATATTTTACAAGATTATGAGGAGTATTTCTCAATTGGTATAGAGGAAGGAAAAACGGAAACTGAAATTGCAACTTCCTTAGGTTCACCTAAACAATTGGCAAAAGAATTATTGGCCAATTATCATATAGAGAAAATGGAAACAACGACAACTACTCGAAATATGTTCAGGGCCGTATGGGCAGTGATTGGTCTAGGCTTTGTTAATTTAGTTATTGTGCTTGGTCCATTTCTTGTCGTACTTTCCTTTTTACTGGCTGGTTGGATAACAGGAGTAGCAGGGGTGTTGAGTCCATTGTTAGTAATCGTAAATACCATCGTCAATCCTGACATTTTTGAATGGTATGATGTATTCTTTTCCCTTGCATTTTGTGGAATTGGTTTATTCATATTGATCGGAATGTATTATGCATCGAATGGTGTGAAAAATGTATTTCTACGCTATTTGAAATTTAATTTATCTATTGTGAAAGGTGGGACCAATCATGGTTAAAAAATTATCGTTCATAGCCCTATTGTTAGTCATTATAGGTGGAATCGGTAGTGCTGTGACATATGGTTCGATAAATAAGGAAGTTACGATCCATGAAACCAAACCAATTGAAAATGAGATGATCAAATCCATTCAAGTAAATGTAGATAGCACTGATATCGAGCTCATTCCTGTCCCCACCATGGAAAAAGCTAGGGTTGAACTCGTTGGTAGAGGTGCAGAAAAACAGATTCAAAAATTTTCAGTAGAAGAAGATGGTCAAACTCTCTCCATTTCTTTGCAATCTAAAAATGAAAAATGGTTTAATTTTAATTTCTATATCCCCGCGTTGACATTAAAAATATTTGCACCCGATAAGATGTATCAACAGGTTAACATAAAAGGATTCTCATCAGATATATTGGTGGAAGACCTTCAGTCAACAAAAATAAACTTATCATCGGATAGTGGAGATGTGAAACTAGAGAATATAACTTCTAAGGAAATGGCAGTCAAAACATTTTCTGGTGACATCCACATGGAAAAAGTTCAAGGTGCTATTGAAACGAAAACGGACAGTGGTGATCTATATGTCCAGGATGCTCCTGTTACATCATTTGGCGCCATTACGTTCTCCGGTGATATTAAATTAAATAAGATAAATGGTGCTTTGAATACAAAAACAGACAGTGGAGACGTCTTTATATCAACTAGTGAGATTTCTAAAGGCATTTTTAGTAAAACATTCAGTGGTGATATTAAAATTGAGACAGAAAAAGAACCAACCGACGTTCAATTTGAAGTAAGTACGTTCTCCGGAGACGTTAATTTATTTGATAAGTATCAGAATAATGCCCTTGTTGGAAAAGGAATAGTTTTAATTCAACTAGAAACAGACAGTGGAGATATTACAGCAACTAATAAATAGACTTTTACCTTTTAAAAAATTCAAAAGCCGATCATACTAGTTTGACATTAAGACTAGTATGATCGGCTTTTTTGTTTACTCTGAAATCAAATTAGTTATTTAAAATGTTTTCCTCTAAAACCTCTGATTTATCACCATAAACTTTAACAATATGCGTTTCTCCCCACGCACATAATGAATCTAAGATGTGTTCTAAACTTTTTCCATATTCACTTAATTGGTATTCCACTTTTGGTGGGACTTGATTATAAACTATCCGATCTATGACTCCATCTTCTTCAAGTTCCCTTAATTGTTGTGTAAGCATTTTTTGAGTGATATTCGGCATGAGTCGTTTTAATTCGCTCGTCCTTTTTTTCCCGTGTGTAAGATGGCAAAGGATCACGCATTTCCACTTACCACCGATTACCTCTAGTGTTGCTTCAACAGATATATTGTATTTCTTTTTTTCCATCTTTTATTCCTCCTGCCTATAGGTACTAAAAAGTACCTATAATACTTTTTGGTGTCTATATTACAAAAAAGTGCGTACTTTTCATTTTAAAACCTATCACACATAATAGCATTTGTCGGCCGAACAGACTAGTTATTTATTACAGAAGAACAAAGAGGAGGATACATCGTGGCTAAAGGAAACACATCAAGCACACTTGCATTACTTGCTTTAGCAGTTAGTGCTTTCGCGATAGGCACAACTGAATTTATCAGCGTTGGTTTATTACCACTTATCGCTGCGGATCTAAATATTCCAGTAACCACAGCCGGGTTAACTGTATCGATATATGCTTTAGGGGTAACATTTGGGGCTCCTATTTTAACGTCCCTAACATCAAAAATGTCTCGTAAGACGCTCTTACTTTGGATCATGATTGTATTTATTATTGGCAATAGCCTTGCTGCTGTTTCAACTACAATCGGATTATTACTAGTGGCACGAGTCATATCTGCGTTTTCTCATGGTGTTTTTATGTCAATCGGTTCTACAATAGCTGCTGATTTAGTTCCTGAAAATCGTAGAGCGAGTGCCATATCCATTATGTTTACCGGACTTACAATTGCGACTGTTACCGGTGTTCCGTTTGGGACTTTTATTGGACAACAACTCGGGTGGAGAGCAGCATTTCTCGTAATTATTATTACTGGTATCATTGCTTTGATTGCAAATAGCATTTTAGTGCCATCCAATCTGCGAAAAGGTGTAAAAACAACCTTTCGAGATCAACTTAAGCTCGTAAAAAATGGTCGTTTATTACTTATCTTCATTATTACCGCTTTAGGGTATGGTGGAACATTTGTTGTTTTCACTTTCTTATCACCATTACTCCAAAATATTACGGGATATAAAGAAGAATCTGTTGCTCTTATTTTACTCATTTATGGGGTTGCTATTGCAATAGGGAATATGATTGGAGGAAAACTGTCAAATCATAATCCAGTTCGCGCATTGTTTTATATGTTTATTGTACAAGCAGTCGTATTATTTATTTTGATGTTCACAGCTCCATTTAAAATTGCAGGGCTACTTACGATCCTATTAATGGGGATATTTGCCTTCATGAATGTGCCAGGGTTACAAGTTTATGTTGTCATGCTAGCAGAGCGTTTTGTCCCAAGTGCAGTTGACGTAGCATCTGCAATAAATATTGCAGCATTTAACGCAGGGATTGCGATCGGCTCCTATTTAGGTGGGTTAATAACTGATTCAATCGGATTGATTCACACCTCGTGGATTGGTGCGTTGATGGTATTAATTGCTGCTGTCCTAACAGGTATAAGTGCAGCTTTAGAACGAAAAGATCAAATAAATATAACAAAAATTAATAGTCTTAGTAACTAAAAAAATATTATTCGGAGGTTTTATAAAATGGCTAAACATTTACAAGATACAACTACTTTGCATAATGGTGTAAAAATGCCTTGGTTTGGTATTGGGGTTTTTAAAGTAGAAGAGGGACCTGAATTAATCAATTCAGTAAAAACGGCAATAAAAAATGGGTATCGAAGTGTTGATACAGCGGCGATTTATAGGAACGAAGAAGGTGTTGGAAAAGGGATTCAAGAAGGTCTAAAAGAAGCACAGATTTCTCGAGAAGAACTATTTGTAACATCTAAAGTTTGGAATGCAGATCTAGGATACGAATCAACACTTGCTTCTTATGAGACAAGTATTAAGAAACTTGGATTAGAGTATTTAGATTTATACCTCATTCACTGGCCTGTTGAAGGAAAATTTAAAGAAGCTTGGAGAGCTCTAGAAACTCTATACAAAGAAGGGCGCGTAAAAGCAATAGGGGGTACGGAAACGATTCGCACATTGAGGGGCCACTATGGAAAATAATGGATAATTTAACCGAACCTATCAAAACGATAGGTTTTTATTTATTATAAAATAGGGAATCTAAAAATTCAGATAAAGGTGGGATATGATTTGCCAAGTATTCAGGATACCATATACCCCAGATTTAAGAGTAATCTGACCGAGAAAGATTTGGAAGAAGTGTACACCCCAGTGATGAATGAAATAGAATGGGCAGAGGTTAAGTCTAAAGGCACTTTGCAGGAATTAGCCTTACTTGTTTTAATCAAAACCGTACAGAAGCTTGGATTTTTTATCCGTATTGTCGATGTTCCAGAAGCCATTATCAGACATATTGCGAAAAAAGCATACTTGCCTTTGCCTGCGAAAGAAGAGTGGAAAACGTATAGTGAAACAAGAACTGCCAAACGGCATTTTCGCTTTGTTCGGGATTACCTTCAGCTTCGGCCATTTGATCATGAGGCCCATCAAATTTTGATTGATACAATGAGCAAACTAGCATTTAACAAGGATGACCCGGCCGATCTAGTTAATGCTGCCATTGAAGAATTAATCCGTCAACGATACGAATTACCTGTCTATAATACCTTAAAAGATGCAGCCAATGATGTTCGAACTAAATCATATCGTGCCATCTATCATCAGATTGATCATGCACTAAATGATGAACAAAAAAAGAATATAGATCACCTTTTTCAGGTACCCGAGGGCACTGCTTACAGTCCTTGGAATGAACTGAAGGAGGACGCGAAAAGAGCTACTTTATTACACCTCAACAATTTAATTGTACGTCGGAATTGGTTAATAAACCAGCACATTCCGACCGATTTCCTTGAAGATATTCCTTATATCAAAGTAAAACAAATGGCAGCTGAAGCCAAAACGTTAGGTGCCTCTCGTATGATGGAAATGGAGTCTAAAAAAAGATATGCGCTTGCGCTTTCCTTTGTATCAATGCAATTGTCAAAAATATTAGATGATATTGGAGAAATGCTCATTAAAAGGATGATGAGCATTCATAAAAAAGGCCGTCAACGTTTAAAGGATCATAAAGAAAAAACACAAAAACGTACGGATTCGTTAATATCAACCCTCCAGGAATTACTACTTGCTTATCAAACGGAAGGCAGCCCTGAAGAAAAAATTCAGGAGATGCAAAAGGTACTCCAAGAGCAAGAAGCGCAAGTGTTACAAGATTGCGAAAACCATTTAGCCCTTAGTGGAGACAACTATTATCTATTCCTATGGCAATTCTATAAAAGCCACCGAGCTACATTATTTAAAATTCTTAAATCCATTCCACTTCGTTCAACAACACAAGATAAAGCATTGGAAGAGGCGATTTCTTTTCTCCTCTCTCATCAATATACGAAAAAGGAATACATATCAATTGTTCATATTGAAAAGAATGGAAAGTTGCGAAAGGACTGGGATATAACATCTTTATTAGACTTGTCTTGGATTCCTGATTCCTGGTGGCGATGGCTTAGTCCTAAAAAGAAGAAGGAAAAAATGCCTGATGAAATCAATCGCCGTCACTTTGAAGTATGCGTCTTGTCGCAAATTATGCTAGAGCTAAAAGCAGGAGACTTATATATAGAAGGAAGTGAAAAATATGCAGATTACCGAAAGCAGCTTATTACATGGAAAGACTATGAGGAGAATTTAGCCGATTTTTGCAAGCATGTAAATTTGCCTGTTTCTGGAACTGATTTCGTTAGAAAGACACAGCAAGATTTTAAACAAGTTACAAGCCAAACAGATCAATCCTTTCCTCACAATGAACAGGTACGAATTGAAAATGGCGAAGTTGTGATTGGAAAGTTAAAGAAGAAAAAAATCCCCACTGAATTAAAGAAGTTTGAAGGATATATAGCCGAAAACTTAGAACCAATCAATGTACTGGATATGTTGGCCGATACTGAATACTGGTTAAATTGGACCCGTTTTTTTGGTCCCATTTCAGGACATGAAGCGAAATTAGACAATGCCGTTGAACGGTATATTACAAATGCCTTTTGCTATGGTTGTAATTTAGGACCGACTCAAGCAGCTCGATCAATAGGAAGTCTAGACAGAAAACAAATAGCTTGGATTAATCAACGTCATGTAACTATAGAAAACCTAGACAAAGCGATTCAATATATTATTATTGCCTATAACCAATTCGATCTTCCAAAATATTGGGGTGATGGAAAGAGAGCTTCAGCCGATGGAACCAAATGGGATTTATATGAGCAAAATCTTTTATCCGAAAACCATATTCGCTATGGAGGATATGGCGGAATTGGCTATTATCATGTTTCGGATACCTATATTGCTTTATTCAGCAATTTTATTCCTTGCGGAGTATGGGAAGGGATTCATATTTTAGATATTTTGATGAATGATAAAGCCGAAATTCGACCTGAAATTCTCCATTCAGATACTCAAGGACAGAGTACAACGGTCTTTGGGCTTTCTTCTTTACTAGGTATTCAGTTAATGCCCAGAATTCGTAATTGGAAAGATTTAAAATTATTTCGTCCTTGTAAAGAAGAGGTATATGAGCATATTGATGATCTTTTTTCAGGAGAAATCGATTGGGAGCTCATTGAGACTCATTATCCGGATATGATTAGAGTTGCTATGTCGATCCAGTCAGGTAAAATTACCCCATCTACCATTCTTAATAAACTAGGTACATACAGCAAAAAGAATAAGCTGTATCAGGCGTTTCGCGAGCTTGGAAGAGTGATACGAACGATGTTTTTATTAAAATATATGGCTGACGAGGAACTGAGAGGAACGATTCAAGCAGCTACCAATAAAAGTGAAGCTTTTAATGGGTTTACCAAGTGGCTATTCTTTGGTGGCGAAGGGATTATCGCTGAGAATGACAGGGAAAAACAGCGTAAGGTCATTAAATATAACCACCTAGTGGCCAATTGTCTTATCTTTTATAATGTGTTCTCTTTATCTCGTATTCTCCATGACTACATGCAAGACGGAAATGATTATGATGAAGAGCTGATTTCCTATTTAAGCCCCTATGTTACAGCTCACGTCAATCGATTCGGCAAATACCGCATTGATCTAAACCGTAAACCTCCTAATCTTCCGTTTGAGGTGCCTGTAGCAAGGGAAAAAAGTATGCATTTAACAAGGTGAAGGAGTGACCTTAATGCTAGTTATTGATAAAATTCGCTGGATGATGAACCGAAGAGATTCAAGATGGTGGGAAGAAGACTCGTGGGAGATTTATACGAAACTTCGTAATGATATGTATGATACGATGGACTTCCTAAACACCTGTTCAACCCTAGAGTTACAGACTATTGAATGGGAACTTAATGACTTAATGGACGATTTTGGCGATGAAAATGGCGAAGGAGAATTTATTGACTTTCTTGAAAACCTCGGAGAAAGGAAATCTGATAGCTTGCTAGAATCTGTTAGAGAGTTCAAAGTTAATAAAAAAGAAGAAGCTGTTGATTAGCAGAATTGAATGTTAGTTTGTTCCGCAATCGGCCCAAATTAATGAGGAACGCTTTAAAGGCTATAAGGTATTTATGGTAAAGTAAATTATAAATATTATTTTCACTTGATTGCACGAAACTGTCAATAGCCTACCAACTGTTTATGCTGTTGATATTGAACCTAAGATGTTGGAGTTATTAAAGGAAAGATCAGATCAGGAAAAACGCCAAATTATTTAATATATCTAAAGTGATTTGGAAAACATACAGCTAAAAGACCATAGTGCAAACAAAGTAATCATGACATTTGTTATAAATAAAATACCTGATATGAAAAAAAGCATTTGGTGAATGTAAGAGAATTCTAAAAGCAAATTAATTTTAGCAATTCTAAATGTTATTTCTTTGAAACGAGCGATTAAGTTATTTCAATTGATATGAAATAGACTCAGGGAGGAAGATAATTATGTTTGATTATACGGCTGTTACAGATAAAAATATGGAAAAAGCAATTAAAAGTCTGGAGGAAAGCTTAAAAGAAGAAAAATTTGGTGTTTTATGGAGTTTTGATCTTAAGAAAAAGTTCCAGGAAAAGGGTCTAGAATTCCATAAAGAGTTTAAAGTGCTCGAAGTATGCAACCCACATGAAGCACAGAGAGTGTTAAATGAAAACGAAATGGCTGGATACTTCTTGCCTTGTAAAATAGTTGTTTATGATGACAACCATGGAAAAACGAAAATTGGGATGCCCAAACCAACAGCACTCATTAGTCTTCTGAATGATGAAAAGATGAAACAATTTGCTCAGGATATTGAAGATCGGCTAATTAGTTGTATAAATAGTAGTATTTAAATTAGTAACAATAGTTCTATATAAAAAATAATAAAATAAGCCTCGAATATCGATGCTATTTTATTTTCTTTGAAAAGGAAACACCTATTCCTCAGTAGACGGCATTTATCAACCACTTTCAATATGTATTGATCTACCCACTCTATTATTTAATCTAGTTGACATTATACCCATATGGGTATAATATAGTACTTGTTAATGTTGTTCCTTTTATCGACAAAGGAACAATCAATATTCCAACTGCCTATCTTAAGAGAAACTTTAATGAAATTCCAAACATGTAGTTGTATCAGGCATACTCGAAAAAATTATTGGAATTCACTTTTTAAGACAAAGGGGTTTTCGGGTCGTCGGATATAGAATAGCTGATCATAACAAATTACCCTTTAAGGAAAACTTTTTAAAAATAGAAACGAATGGTTAAAGGGAGGTAAGGACATGGATTATAATGATCAAATTAAAAATAGAGTAAAACGGGTTGAAGGACAGTTAAGAGGAATTTTAAGAATGATGGAAGAAAATAAGGACTGCAAAGAAGTCATCACCCAGTTATCTGCAGCAAGAACAGCCATTGATCGTACAATTGGGGTTGTGGTTAGTTCTAATTTAGTGGATTGTGTACGTTATGCAGAGCAAAGTGGTGAAAAGAATACTGAAGAACTAGTAAGAGAAGCCGTAAATCTGCTTGTGAAAAATAGATAAAAAAAAGGGTTGACACCCTCTTTTATTTTAGTTATTATCATACCCATAGGGGTATTAGTAAAATATTAACTGAGGAGTGATAAAATAATGACAGAAAACAAAAAAACAACAATTGTATTATTTAGTGGAGATTATGATAAAGCAATGGCAGCGTATATTATTGCAAACGGTGCAGCTGCCTATGATCACGAAGTAACCATTTTCCATACATTCTGGGGATTAAATGCTTTACGAAAAGATGAGAATATTGAAGTAAAAAAAGGTTTCATGGAAAAAATGTTTGGAAAAATGATGCCAAGAGGCGCAGATAAGATGGGGCTATCCAAAATGCACTTTGCAGGTTTCGGTCCTAAAATGATTAAAGATGTGATGAAAAAACATAATGCAATGCCACTACCAAATTTGATCGAAATGGCAAAAGAGCAAGATATAAAGCTTGTTGCGTGTACGATGACAATGGATTTATTAGGGCTACAAAAAGAAGAGCTTTTGGATAATATCGAATATGCAGGGGTTGCTGCGTATTTAGCTGATGCAGAAGATGGTAACGTGAACTTATTTATCTAAATCAGTTAGGGGAAATTTCCCGTTCATGAAGGAGGGACTAGGTTTGGAATATCTAAATTATTTAGTGATTGCACTTTTTCTATTCTTTATCATAAATCGAATAATCCCGGCCAAAGGTGTTAGACAGATTTCAACATCAGATCTAAAAAATGAATTAAAAGATAAGAATAAACAATTTGTCGATGTCCGAACTCCAGGGGAATTTAAGGGGAATAGTATTAGAGGATTTAAAAATCTCCCAATTCATCAGCTTGCACAAAAAGCAGAGAAGGAGCTGACAAAAGACAAAGAAGTAATTGTCATTTGTCAAAGTGGAATGAGAAGTCAAAAGGCTAGTAAAATGCTTAAAAAATTAGGATTTACAAAAGTGACGAATGTAAAGGGCGGTATGAGCGCCTGGAGATAAAGGGAGGAAAAAGAATGAAGCAATTAACTGCAAAAGAAGTAGAAATTTTACTGTTAGAAGGTAAACCATTAAACTTAATTGATGTTCGTGAAGTAGATGAAGTTGAGACTGGAAAAATTCCAGGAGCCATTCATATTCCACTAGGATTATTAGAATTCCGAATGCATGAATTAAGTAAGGCTAAAGAATATATCATGGTTTGTCGGTCTGGTGCACGAAGTGCTCGGGCATCTCAATTTCTTGAAAGTCATGGATTTAATGTGATTAATATGTCAGGCGGGATGCTTGCATGGGAAGGCGAAACTAAGTAAATTTTTTTAATTAATAAAATACCCATCAGGGTAAAAATAGGAGGCTTTTATATTATGGAATCATTAAAAACAGACTTTTTATTAGATGCAAAAGGGTTTGCTTGCCCAATGCCAATCGTGAAAACAAAAAAGGCAATGAATGATTTACAAGCTGGTCAGGTCTTGGAAGTTCAAGCCACAGATAAAGGGTCAAAAGCTGATATTCAAGCTTGGGCGAACAGTGCTGGTCATCAGTATCTTGGGACAATCGAAGAAGGAGAAGTACTAAAACATTATCTAAGAAAATCATCTAATGATGGTTTAATTGAAAGAAAACATCCTAATGTAACTAGCAATGAAGAACTTGAAAAGAAGCTAGATGCTAATGAAAACATCGTGGTTCTTGATGTAAGAGAATCAGCTGAATATGCATTTAACCATATTCCTAATGCTATTTCTATTCCTTTAGGAGAACTGGAAGAGCGTCTAAGCGAATTAAACACAGATGATGAAATTTATGTGGTATGCCGAACAGGAAACCGCAGTGATCTTGCTTCTCAAAAATTAGCTGAAAAGGGTTTTGCTAATGTGGTTAATATAGTTCCAGGCATGAGTGCTTGGACAGGAAAGAAGGAAACTTTAAGCAAATAGGAGGTATTAATATGAACACAGTGACAGTCTATACTACCACACGTTGCCCATATTGTGTTATGCTAAAGAACTTTTTAGTAGATCAAAATATTCCTTTCAAAGAGATAAATGTTGAAACCAAACCAGAGATAATGAACCAACTTGTAAACGAAACAGGGCAAATGGGAGTGCCTCAAACAGAAGTTAATGGTAAGTGGGTTGTTGGCTTTGATCCAAATAATATTATGTTGGCATTAAAAACTGGGAGGAATGAGGAATGAGTAAAAAAGTAGCAATCATCGCAAGTAATGGTGGATTATTTGATGCATATAAAGTGTTTAATATCGCAACAGCAGCTGCTGCGACAGATCAAGAAGTAGCTATTTTCTTTACATTTGAAGGATTAAACTTAATTCATAAAGATGCATACAAGCAACTTCCTATGCCAGAGGGTAAAGAACACTTTGCAGAGGGATTTGCTAAGGCTAATGTTCCATCTATTCCAGAACTGGTGGAGATGGCTTTGGAAATGGGTGTTAAGTTTATTGGATGTCAAATGACAATGGATGTTATGGGATTAGAAAAAGAAGCTTTTGTAGAGGGCATTGAAGTCGGTGGAGCAGTAACATTTTTAGAGTTTGCAAAAGACTCTGATGTAACATTAACATTCTAATCAACTTACAAAAAAATTTTAACCAAAATAATACCTATGGGGGTAATTAAAAATGGCAGTACGTAAACTGGTAGCAAAAGAAGTAACGGATAAGGTGTTAAATAAAGAAAACTTATTTATTTTAGATGTTCGTAATGTGAGTGATTTTAACGATTGGAAAATTGAAGGTGAAAACTTCGAGTATTTAAATATTCCATATTTTGAATTACTTGATGGAGTCGAAGGGATTTTGTCAAAACTTCCATCAGATAAAGAAATTTTAGTCGTATGTGCAAAAGAAGGTTCATCTATGATGGTAGCGGAAATGCTTTCTGATGAAGGGATTGATACAGCTTACTTAAGCGGTGGAATGAAGTCCTGGAGTGAGCATTTATATAAAGCAAAAGTTTACGAAGATGAAGATATAAAAGTTTATCAATTTGTACGCGTAGGAAAAGGTTGTTTATCTTATATGGTTGTTTCAGATGATGAAGCATTAATTGTAGATCCAGCACGTTTTGTGGATGAGTATATTGAAGCTGCAAAAAAAGAGGGAGCAAAAATAACTCATATTGTTGATTCACATCTACATGCAGATCACATTTCCGGCGGTAAAGAATTAGCAGATAAAACAGGTGCTTCGTACTACCTTATGAAAAGTGAAGGGGCAATCTTTGATTTCAAACCGTTTGAAGAACACGAGAAAATTGAATTTAAAAATATTGAATTAGAAGTGCTTGCAGTGAAAACACCTGGACACACACCAGGAAGTGTATCATTTTTTGTAAACAAAAAATTATTATTCTCTGGTGATACTATTTTCGTAAGCGGGCTAGGCCGTCCTGACTTAGGAAATAAAGTAAGAGAATGGGCAAACGACTTATATAACACTGTGTTTAATAAAGTATCTGAAATTGCAGATGATGTGATCGTATTGCCAGCACATTATGCTGACTTTGACGAAGAGCTGAATGCAGAAGGTTACATTGGCGATACTTTAGGTAACATCCGTACCCGTAATGAGAAAATGTTCAATGCAACAAGAGAGGATTTCTTAAACGATGTTGAAAAATCAGCAAGTTCTGTAAAACCACCTAACTTTGAAGAAATTATTATGATTAACCGTGGTGTTCAAGAAGCCGATGTTGAAAGAAAGCAAGAATTAGAAATTGGTCCAAACCGTTGTGCAGTCCATCATACGGACTGATCTTCATATGCATGTCATGCGCTTAAGAGGACTCCTGTAATGAAGGACAGAGTTCGGGTACAGTTAAGAGAAAATTTCACAGTCAAGTTTAACAAAATTCAAAAATATGGAGGGTACAAGAAATGAATGTCAATAAAACTTTAGACGCAAAAGGTTTAGCTTGTCCGATGCCTATTGTAAAAACGAAAAAAGCAATGAATGAATTAGCGTCTGGAGAAGTTTTAGAGATCCATGCAACTGATAAAGGGGCTAAAAATGACCTGACAGCTTGGGCAAAATCAGGTGGTCATGAATTTCTAAAAGTTCAAGAGGATAACGGTATATTTAAGTTTTGGATAAAAAAAGGCTGAGGGTATCATCAAGATACCCTTTTCTTAAAAAGAAAACTATATTAATTTAATTATAGGATTAGCCAAACTTTCAAATTAAATTAGTAAAAATTATATCTTTACTAGTTTGTAGGATTTAATTCTTTCCATAATAATGTCAAAAAGTACCCTATTCATTTCCGGAAAAATGTTTCAAGGAAACTAGGAAGAGGTGAATATTGTGGGAAATCTTATTAAAAGTCTTACGGAAGAACGTTGCCCTGTTTGTGGAAAAAAGTTGGTAATTTCGGATCAAAAATGGATGAAGAGTATGTATGTCAAGTCATGTCCTGAAGGTCATATAAAAAAAGAGGTTTATCCACATTTACAAACTACTATTGAATATAAGAAAAATAGTCCTGAGCATAGATAAAGTTCATTTTATATAAATTTCAGGCTAGTTGAAAGCGTTTTCCTTTTGAGGCGAAGCCTTGCGGTGGGCAGAGGTTCTCGAAATGATCATGAACACAGTTGAAGGCAGACAACGAAGAAAGCAAGCGTTTGTCAACAGCCTGAAATCTAATTGTAGAATTCGTATTTAAAGGGGGGAAGAGATCATGTTAAAAAAACTGATCCCGTCTATTGATTGGCTAGGTCATTATAACAAAAATGATTTAAGAGGAGATTTATCAGCTGGTCTAATTGTAGCTATTATGTTAATTCCTCAAGGAATGGCTTATGCGATGTTGGCTGGCTTACCTCCTGTTATAGGATTGTATGCTTCAACGATCCCTTTGATTATTTATGCACTATTTGGATCTTCTAGACAATTAGCAGTTGGACCAGTTGCGATGGTTTCACTTTTAGTATTTACAGGTGTGTCTCAACTTGCAAAACCAGGGACAGATGAATATATTGCATATGCACTGCTACTCGCTTTGATGGTAGGTGTGATCCAATTAGTATTAGGACTTTCCCGCCTAGGCTTTCTTGTTAACTTTTTATCACATTCTGTTATAAGTGGGTTTACATCTGCAGCTGCAATCATCATTGGTCTTAGTCAGTTAAAAAATCTATTAGGAATCGATATTCCGAAAGGTTCGATTTTTGTTATCATAAGTAATGCAATTATGAAAGTCAATGAAATAAATATGGTAACATTTTTAATTGGCCTAGGGAGTATTATCATTCTTATATTACTTAAAAAAATGGCACCTAAATTTCCAGCACCATTAGTTGTTGTAGTTTTGGGTATTTTAGTAGTTCGTTTTCTTCAATTAGACCAAGTTGGTGTTAAGATTGTTGGTGATATTCCGAATGGAATACCAGCATTTTCAATTCCAATGTTTAATATAGAGGCAATTACGGCTTTACTACCGATTGCATTGACGATTTCATTTGTCAGTTTTATGGAATCTGTCGCAGTTGCAAAGTCAATTGCCAATAAAGAAAAATATAAAATTAATGCAAATCAAGAGTTAAATGGTTTAGGCCTGGCAAATATCTTTGGGTCATTTTTCTCTGCTTTTCCAGTTACAGGAGGATTTTCAAGGACAGCAGTAAACTATCAAGCAGGAGCTAGAACAGGTCTTGCTTCTATTATTACAGCAGTATTAATTTTTATTACGCTTCAATTCTTTACAGGGTTGTTTTACTTTCTTCCTCAAGCTGTATTAGCAGCAATTATAATGGTTGCTGTGTATGGATTAATTGATGCAAAGGAAGCAGTTCATTTATTCAAGGTAAAAAAAGCAGATGGATGGACATTACTAATTACTTTTATAGCAACTCTTACATTGGGGATTGAACAAGGAATACTAGTTGGAATCGGTGTATCCTTACTGCTGTTTATTTGGAGAAGTGCATATCCTCATATAGCTGAATTAGGATATCTTAGTGATCAAAATATTTTTAAGAATGTGAAGTATTATCCAAATGCCAAAACATATGAGAACTTGTTAATATACCGAATAGATGCATCGTTATATTTTGCGAACATCGCATTTGTTGAAGAAAAACTTCAACAAGCTATCCTTGAAAAGGCAAACATTAATAAAGTCATTCTAGACTTTTCGGGGGTTAATTCAATGGATGCTATTGCGCTTGACGAATTAACAAAAATCATAGAAGGCTACAAAAAATCTAATATAGAGTTTTATATTGCTGGAATTAAACAACCAGTCTATGAACTTTTTAGAAAAGCAGGATTAGATAAAAAGTACAAGGGGAAAATTGATTTTCTGTCTGTAGATCAGGCTCTTTGAAATGTAAAACTTGGGGTGATCTCATGAGTAAGCAAATAATGGCTGATAACAATCAAGGGTTTGTTAATAGTATATTAAAAGAGGATCCTCATTATTTTGAAAGGTTAAAAGAAGGGCAATCACCAGAGTACTTTGTAATAGCTTGTTCTGATTCTAGGGTCAGTCCTTCTATTGTTGCTAACATGCCACTGGGGAGTATGTTTGTTCACCGAAACATTGCAAATCAAGTTACTGATGATGATGCAAGCTTGAATGCAAGCTTGTATTATGCACTAAAGCATTTAAAAGTAAAAAAAATAGTTATTAAAGGGCATACTAGCTGCGGGGGGATAACAGCTGCTTGTAGCGGTAATAACGAAAAAGAGTTAAAGAGTTGGATTTCAAAAATAAAAAAAGGATTACCAGAAACATGTAATCTGTCTGAACAAGAGTATTCCAGACAGAATATATTACAACAAATAGAAAATTTAAAAAGTCATCCAGTTTACAAAAAATATGGGGAAGGCATTGAGGTTATTGGCTGTCTGTTCCATGTTGAGACAGGAAAATTAGAAAGAATTAATTGATCCAGCAAAAAATGAGTATGCCAAAAAACCTTCCTTTTTCCAATTGGAAGGTTTTGTTTTGCTTCCCTAGATGTGTTTTCTAAACTATATTTCGAAAAGTCGTTTTACTTCTCAATAATGCATAAATCCAATGTAAGAGCTTATTCGCACAAGCGATTATTATAATGGACCCATAAAACTAGACACCAAGAAAGGAAATTCAATCCATCCAACTAAAGAGTATCCTTTTCACAGGAGAACCTGTCAAGGGTAAAGGCATGCACTCGCAAGCTCGCCTTTGACAGAACCACCTCTGAAAAGGAAGTTTCAATTAGGATGGATTTCCTCAAAAAATGTTGAGGGTCAACCTTCCCTTATGGCAATGAGAGTACCTCTTACTCTTATTTCCATTTTAGCTCTTATAAAGACTATAAGACCGACCCCACCTTATTTATTGAAAAAAGTGTCTTGACGATGGAGTCCGCCATATATGGCTAATCCAAAAGGCTTTCCTTTTTCTCGTTTTTTGTCGTAAACTTTTCTTAATCTCTTATTTCTAGAGATAATCTCATGACTTGTTTCTTTACGTTTTGTATAGAGAATAATCTCAATTATAATTTTTTCCTCGTAAATAAATCCTTCAAAGATGTATGGTAATATAAATCAACTAATGGTTCAAAGTACCTTGAAGAGCGCTTGATTTTCAAAGGGACATTGAATTTAAAAATAAAAAAAACAGTTGAACAAAGAGATAAGAACAACGTAGGTAGAGGACGTTTAGTAAATAAATGACTGTATACAAACATCTTAACGTATAGTAATCCTGACCATAAAACATTCCAACCGTGAGCATATAGAATTAAGTGCTTTTTGTGAATCAAATATTCAACAACGGTACTTATTATAGTCCACCGTATGAAATGAATAAATTGTTTAAACAGGGTATTTGGCATTTTGCTTAAGAATACGAGCACTAATAGTGGAGTTATTATTAGTGTATGGACTGTTCTAAGAAAAAACCAATTTACTCTATAAGGAATAAACTCCCAAACGAGATGTCTTCTACATAGTAAATAATATATTGCATTAAATGAACTAACATAAACCATATTTTTATAATACTTAGGAACCTCACGCCAAGAATTACTGAAAATGGATACTAATATAACGCTTAGTATCAAAACGATATGCCTATTTCTAACTTTTTGTTTCTTTCTCATTTTAAACTCCTTTATAAAGTTAAAAACATTAGTAAGAGGTTTCCCTAAATAGACACTTTTACTTATAAAGTAACTGGTAAATAATTAAAAGTGAGGGATATGTATGAATAAGAACCCGATCGAGCATGTATTAGGAACAAGAGTAAAATTAATTGAATACATATTCGCTTCAATTTAAACACCGACATTCCTATTGCCTCAACGTAGCTTTATTTTTGATTTAAAATTGGCAACTTTGATTTATTCGTTATCGGTTATTCGAAAAATAAGCATATTCAAAGTTAAATTTGAATATGCTTATTTCTTTCAAAAAATCAACAATCAAGTTAAACAGTGCCTGATTAAAAAATTGACAAGTGGATGGATATAATGACTGCATTTAACTCAATACTAAGGTAAGTATTAGAAAGAAGGGAATGACATGTTTTATAAACGTTGTTTTCTTATTATACAAGGTTTTTTTATCTTATTTGTGGGGCTAGCTTATTCCACTAATTCAGCTCAGGCTTCAGTAGCATACCCATTACAAGCAAAATATTCAAATACAATGCTTTATAAAGCACATACTAATCAAAAAGTGATTGCACTAACTTTCGACGATGGTCCAGACACTCGATTTACTCCCTTGATTTTAGAGGTTTTGAATAAATATGAGGTAAAAGCTACCTTTTTCTTATTAGGGACACGAGTGCATACCTATCCTGATATCGTAAAACAGATATATAGTAAAGGGCACGCAATTGGTAATCATACTTATTGGCATCCCAAACTAACGGACACAGATGTAAAAAGTATGATATGGGAAATTGAAAAGAGTGAACAAGAAATTTTTTCGGTTATTTGTATTAAACCTGAATTGTTTCGTGCTCCATATGGGGCTATAAATGAAGACCAGGTCAGACAATTGGAGAAAATGGGGTATCGTGGTATAGGATGGTCTGTAGATTCGCAAGATTGGAAAAGCCTACCGGCAAACGTAGTAAAACAAAAAGTGTTGGATTCTATTCACCCTGGAGCTATTGTCCTAATGCATAGTGCCGGACATTGGACACAAGACTTAACAGGAACAGTAAAAGCCTTAGATGAACTTATTCCATATTTGAAGAAGGAAGGATATATTTTTGTTACCATTCCAGAACTTTGGTTATTAGAAAACACTAATGAAAAGGAATTCCCTAAATAATTGTAAGGTAAAACAAATAGAAGCTTAATGCTGGAAAATGAAGGTATATTCGGTCGTTTAAAATAGGATTTTTGTTTCGGAAGGATTCTTTAGTTTAGTCAAAAGTAGCGACTATAATAACCCCGTTTTCTTAAAATATTTTAAAACTATTCTCCATTAAAGGTGCCATTTATTGAATTTTTATAAAAAAATCATGCTATATTTCCAAAACTGAAACCTTTTTGATTCGGCCTTGCAACATCTTATGTTGCTTTATTAGGTAATTCTATATCTGCAGATAAGTTTTCTCCCCGGTTTTTGTTCCCTTTCCAGAAGAATAAAGCAGCAAACAGAATGGTCATGACAATTCCACCGGGATGTGAAAATTGATAAGATAAACCAAAACCAAGATTGCTATCATACAAAATATAGGTTAACACCATACCTGTTATGAATAGTTCTGGTACAAGAGAGACAACATAATTCTTCTTATGTTAATAACCATAATAGTGCTCCGGTAAATTATTGGTAACACTTAATAATCATTACTTTATCATTTCCAAAAACGGTACATATTATTTGAAATAAAACTCATAATATAGGTATAAAATAACAACTTTTAAGAGAATGAATAGGGATGAATTGAAATTATGCGCTGTTTAAAAATCGAATCCATTCTGCAAAAAATAAAGCGAAATACGAAAAAGTTACAAAAAGAAGAACGATCAAATTATTCAATTTCATTCTCATCGGATGTTCATGAAAATGAAGAAAAACTAAAACAACTGTTAGATTCAAGTGAGGATATCATTTTTCATGATTTCATCATTCCGTTACATGACGGCCACTCATTGAAAGCACTGTTAGTTTTAGTTGATGGGTTAATTAATGAAGATGCCATTCGCAATAATGTATTAGAGCAACTGACCGAGGAATCACTCGAAAGTCCTCAGGGAGAAGAATTAAAAAAAGTAAAAGAGAGGATTGCTATTTTTAATATAAAAAATGAAGATAATCTAGAAAAAGCTGTATTCCAACTACTGAAGGGCAATACGTTACTATTGCTGGATGGATATAGTGAAGGATTGGTGCTAAACGCACCAGGGTACGAGGTTCGTGCAATCGCCGAACCCCAATCAGATCGGGCTGTGAGAGGGGCACATGAGGGATTTATTGAATCATCACCTACAAATATTGCATTATTACGGCGAAGAATTCCACATCCTTCTTTACAGTTTGAAACCATAAAAATTGGTGAATTTAGTCAAACAGATATAACGCTGGGATATATAAAGGGCATTGTGGATCCTAAATTGATCGAACGGCTCAAACAAAGATTAGATCAAATTAAAGTGGATGAAATCAATAATTCAGGGGAAATTGAACAATTCATTGAAGACCATCCCTTTTCAATCTTTCCTACTATTGGAAATACAGAGCGTCCTGATGTAGCCTCAGCCTTATTAATGGAAGGAAGAATTATGATCATAGTTAACGGAGATCCGGTAAGTTTGTATATTCCATCTCTATTTCTTGAAAATATGAAAAGCATAGAAGATTACAGTTCTCGTCCTTATTATAGTTCCTTCATTCGCCTGATGCGCTTTTTTTCATTTATAATCAGTATTTCTTTACCAGCCCTTTATATTGCAGCCATTAATTTTCACAAGGTAATGATTCCATCTGAAATGATTGTTCCGATCATCCAAGCAAGAGAGACAGTTCCATTTCCTCTTACAATGGAAGTTTTCATGATGATTTTAATGTTTGAAGTTGTCCGTGAGGCTGGTGTTAGACTTCCTCAACAAATTGGCATTGCTTTAAGTATTGTGGGTGCTTTAATTCTTGGACAAGTCTCTGTCTCAGCCGGACTGGTTGGTGCACCGACCATTGTTGTTGTATCTATATCGTACATTGCCGCCTTCGTCATTACTCCAATCGCAGATGTTACTGCGTTACTCAGGATAGGGTTATTTATTGCTAGCAGCTTATTTGGGGGATATGGACTAATTGTCGTCATGCTTGGTTTATTAACACATATGATCTCTTTAACATCACTTGGGGTTCCTTATATGGCGCCATTTGCGCCTTTTTATTTTCAGGATTGGAAAGATTCACTAATTCGTTTGCCGTTAAGGTGGAAAAAACATCGACCAAAAAGCATACCGAATCAGCGTGCGCCTAGAATTAAATCATTACCTAAGACAGGTGATAAATGATGGGAAGGATTCTATTTATCATCCCTTTTTTATTTTTATTAATGGGCTGTTGGAGTAGCCAAGAACTTGATAATTCCGCACTTGTACATGGAATAGGGTTGGACAAATCTGACGGTAAATTACGAATCAGCGTCGAAATCATAAAACCAACTGGAGCAAGTGAACAAGGTGGTGGAGAAGGGGGTGGAGGAAATGGCCAGCATATTCTATTAGAAAGAGACGCGGACTCAATAATACAAGGTACACGAGCACTCATACGAGATGCGAAGCGCAGGCTTTATTTTGATCATGCTCGTTTATGGGTGATTGGTGAGGAATTAGCAAAAGAAGATTTTATTGGCTACCTTGATGAAAGCCGGCGAGATCAAATGTTTCGTTTAAATAGTTATCTTTTCATTACAGAAGGTAATCCAATAGATATTTTGAGTACTTCTACACTTTATGAAGATCTTTCGTCAGCTGAAATCGTCTCTGCTTTAGAACAAACACAATATATTGCAGAATATACATCCGTAAAATTATATGAATTTTATAAGTTAATTGAGGGACCTATTCCTAATGCCTATATGCCGATCATTCAAACAAAAAAAGAAAAGGATAAAACTATTACTTCATTAGACGGTACGGCCGTCATTAGAAATGATAAAATGGTCGGTAAACTAAATACACATGAAACGGTTGGGCTAAATGTCCTTTTGAACAAGGCTAAAAGTGGAGGTGAAACTGTATCTCTGAATGAGAAGGAGAAGGTCTCTGTAGAGATAAAGAAATCAGAGACAAAAATAAAGCCGACACTAGTTGGAAATCAGCTTAAAGCACATCTTAATATCGAGATAGAGGGAACGTTAGCTGATAATACGACGAAAAGCAATATAAATGAACAATGGATAAGTAAGGTTGAAAAGGAAGTATCAAACCTAGCTGAAAAATACGTACGTTTAACTTTGGATAAACTTCAAAAGGAATTAAAGACAGATATTTCAGGAATTGGGCTAGAAACCTATCGGAAATATCCAAAACAATGGCAAAATATCCAATCTGAATGGAATGAGATTTTTTCTAACGCAGATATAATAATTGATGTTCATACGAACATTACTCATCAAGGCCTTATAAATAAGAGTATAAATAGACATCACAAAAAGCCTTATAACAACCCTTATAAACTAAGGAATTAAATGATCAAAGAAGAAGGAGATTACAGTCATGTTAACAAAATGGGAGACACTTTTTTTATTAGTAATGACACTTCCAATCATGGGACATGTCGTGATTCTCCCGTTAATGCTCGATGTTGCCGGAAGAGATGCTTGGATTTCCATATTTCTATCACTCCCGGTAGCATTTATATTTGCAATCTCCATTTATCGCTTGAGGCTTAAATACCCAAAAGAAAATATCTCTGATATGCTTCACAATTTATTGGGGAAATTTTTTGGAACAATGCTTACGGTGGTTTTCATTATCTACTTTTTATTTTTAACCATTTTCTCTTTTGCTCTGTTAGTTGATTTCGTCTATATTGCTTTTTTGCCTGAGACCCCTCTGTTGGCTATACTCGTTTGGTTTTTGATCTTTTTTGTCTATGTAGCTATAAAAGGTATGAAAAGAATCGCCTTAACGGCTGGTGTATTATCCATAATTGCTATGGTGTCAGGGCATACAGTCACTCTATTGGACACGAGGATGAAAGATTGGAGTGAGCTTCAACCCATGTTTGAGTTTGGTTGGAGTCCCATATTATGGGGATCTTTGCTTCTCACTAGTATATGGATTGAATTGTTGCTACTTTTATGTGTGCCCATTCAAAACATTCGTGAAAAACGAATGTTTTTACTATGGAGTATTGGAATCTTGTTGAATGCACTAATGATGTTTTCAACAACTACCGGCAGTATAACAATTTTCGGATTAGGGCAGGCTGACAATTTCGTATATCCGGCATTAGAGCCGGTACGAATTATTAGTTTGGGATTTATTGATCGTTTTGATATTTATGGTTTACTATTAATGGCAGTAGGAACATATATACGTTGCAGCCTATACCTTCGAATCGCTTACGACATAGTTGAATCAAAGGTTTCTTCAAAGTGGATAAAGCGAGGTTGGTTTTTGGGGCTTGTTTTACTCGTATTTCTAGGTACTTACTATTTGTCAAAAGAACATTATCGGCTAGATAAAACGTTAGATATATACGCATATATGATTGTCCTGCTTCCTATTCCATTTTTGTTATTAGGTGTCTCTTATTTAAAAGGAAAAACAAAGCAGAGTTAATTTCCAAAAGGGGTATTTCATCTGAATTACTAAGAAAAACAAAACGCACGAATGCAGTTATCAACATTCGTGCGTTTTCATTTTGGAGGATTTTTACCTTGAAGGATCCTTATAGGAAAGCCCAAGCGATCGTTATTCGTTTAATTACACGTTATATAGAGCACCATCGATAGTGAATGAAGATGAGCTTACATAAGAAGCTTCGTCAGAAAGTAAAAACGCAATTACTTAGCTACTTCTTCAGGCTCCCATAGCGTTTCATTGGTACTGAATCGTTATTAGCTGCTACTGATGAAGTATTGACGATTGCACCCTATTTTTGTGCTTTCATTATCGGTAATACGTATTTAAGACCGAAAAGTATGCCTTTTACGTTATTTCCGTAAACGAAATCAAATTCTTTTTCTGTAATTTCTTCAAGTGGTTTAACTGGACCCTCAACGCCTGCGTTATTTACAAAGCAATCAATGCGACCAAATTTAGAGATTGTTTGGTCTATTTAATTTTTAACACTTTCTTCATTAGAAACATCTGCTTTTACTGCTAAGCTATTTTCTTCTGTTAAACCAAGCTAAGCTTGAACGGCTTTGATTGTGTCTTCCTTTCAACTAATACAACTTTCAACTTGTGCGTTAGCTAATTTTCGTACGACTTCTTTCCCGATACCGCTTACTGCAACTGTAACATTAACTACTTTGTCTTGAAATCTCATACAATTCCGTCTTCTTTAAAATAATATATCCAGCTATAAAACGAAATTTCCCAAAACTTAAAAAAGTGAGATGACCAACCATGACAGAACTTTTCTGGATTAACTAAAGACCTGAGATTCCCTTCTATTATAAAAAGTGTTACAGATCGAGGCCTCTACTAATAATTATTTATGCAATAAAAGTAACCCCTTATTATTGTTGAGGTGCGGAAGGAGTTGAAATGCTTTGTAGTGCCTGTTCTGCCTCGTTTGCATATTGATTTTGTACGGCTAGATCACCCAACGCAACTATTCCAACAATTTGTCCATTCTCAGTTACCGGCAACCGGCGAATTTGCTGCTGTGCCATCAAATTTGCTGCTTGATGAACATCCATATCAGGTGTACCTTGTACGATTTGCTGTGCAGTCATAACTTGAGATACTGGAGTTTGTGCATTTTCTCCTTGTGCTATCGTACGAAGGGTAATATCACGATCCGTTACAATTCCAACAATTTGCCTGCTGTTATTTATTACTGGGATAGCTCCGATATTATATTTGCTCATTAACGCTGCAGCTTCCTGTACGGTCTGTGTTTCGTTAACTGTAAGAACATTTGGTGTCATGATATCTCTTAATTGTGCCATGAAATTACCTCCAAATATATTTTTCCTTTATAGGATGAGGAACATTGGCGATATTATTAATGGTAACTTTATGCTAAATATAAGCTGCACCGTCTTTTATGAATTAAACCTAGCTATTGTGTAATGATAATAAAATTGTTTAATTTTGAAGCTGAAAAAACGCATTACACCGTTCGCAAATGTGGACGGTGTAAAAATAAAGTTGCTTAATTTCTTGTGAAGTTACTGATTATGGAAGTAACAATAAAGTCGTTTAAAAATCAAATCCTTATGCCACAATCGCGCCCGATTCCAGAAGACCATAGGTCTCTAACCTTCGATAGCTTCGGCATCTGACTTTGTTCTATGCACAGTGCCAAATGGATGCTCGGGTGGTGCATAGATTGTGTAAAGTTTTAACGGGATATTTCCCGTATTTGTTAAATTATGCCACATGCCAGCAGGGACCATAATAGCAGAGTCATCATATACATGCCTTACAAAGTTTAACTGATCTCTACTCTCGCCCATTTGTACAAATCCTTGACCTTCCTCAATACGTAAAAATTGATCTACGTCAGGATGAACCTCTAGACCAATATCTTCCCCGACATTGATACTCATTAAGGTCACTTGCAGATTATCTCCAGTCCATATAGTAGTTCGGAATGTGTTGTTTTGCCTAGCAGCCTGATTAATATTCACTACAAAAGGTTCTTTTCCATAGTCATTTAATATGGTACCAGTATATCCTTGAGTGTTTGGATATGGCCAATATTGGTTTGCATAGCGCATTCCATACGACATATTTCCATAGCCAGGATCAAACATATTACCATGATTACATATTGGCCCATGACCATAATAAGCGTTCGAATAATAAGGGGATATATAAAAAGTGTTATTCATTGAAACATTCCTCCAAAGACCTTTGATTATAAATTCATCATATGTCCCGCGTACTTAGGAGGTTATTGATAATTCTTATTCCGATATCTGGCCTATTACTGAAAAAAGCACAATAGATATGCGCCCGATTGTGGAATATTGAAAAACACGAAACTAACGTTATGGGTTTATGTTGTATCGATAAAGACGAATTTATGAAAAAATGCAAAAAATATCGAATTGAATAATGCACAATAAAAGATTTTCAGCGACTAGATGTTTTGACAAACCTTTCTTGACATAATTATATTCGTCTTCTCTCATATTAAATACGAAGGAGATGATGACATTGAAAATATTTGATGATGAGAAAAATAAAAAGAGTGGTCAGACAAATAAAGGTCAATCGAAACTAGGAGCAAGTAGAATGTCAAATGCCTTTGCTTCATTGAAATCACAACCGAAGGGCCAAGAAGAGATTTCCAAAGAGTTCCTTCCTACAAACAGTCAAGCAAGTAGAATGTCTAATGCGTTTGCTTCATTGAAATCACAACCGAAAAGCCAACAAGAGATTGCGAAAGAATTTGCCCCTTCTAAAGGCCAAACATTTAAGCATGATAATGGTGCAAATTTGGGTAATCAGAAACCTAAGTAAGGATAATTTTATTTTAAAAATATGAAAGCCTGTGAAATTTTCCTTGTTGTAAAATTTCACAGGCTATTTCATTTCAGAGGAGAGTTTTGTCCCAACCTTTGTTACAAAGAAAACTTATATTTATTCAAATACGGCTACTAAACGGCCTTTTACTTCATGATTTTTGAGTTTTTCTAAGCCTTTGTCGATCTCTTCAAATGGGATTGTGATAAGAGTTGGACTCATTTTTCCAGTAGAGAAGCAATCATATACACCCTTTAAGTCTTCTACTGACCCACCATTACTTCCTAGAAGCTTAATTTCTTTTGTAATCATTAAATAAGTATTGATATTGGATTCTAATTTACCCATACCAACAATTACAACAGTTCCTTGTGCTCTTACAGCTTCCAGTGCATCTGCAGTTGTTTGTCCAAAACCAGCAAAGTCAACAATAACGTCACATTCCGCTTCTTTCATATCTAGAATAGTATCGAAAACTTTATTAGCCCCTAGTTCTTCAGCAAGTTTTCGAGCTTCTGGAGAAACATCAGTAGCGTACACTTCGCAACCTTTAATCAACGCCATTTGCAATGCAAACTGACCAAGTCCACCGATACCGATAATTCCTAATTTTGTACCTTCTTTTGCTTGTCCAATACTGAAGAGAGCTCGATAAGCTGTGATACCTGCATCTGTTGAAGCAGCTCCTTCTACAAAGGAAACGCCTTCAGGAATGATTACGCATTGAGCTGCAGGTACACGTACTTTTTCTGCATACCCGCCGTCATAGGTATACCCAGCAGTTACTTTTGTTTCTCTATTCATTGGGTTAGCCCCGACGCGGTCTCCAACTTTAATATCTTCTACACCTTCACCCACTTCAATAACTACCCCGGCAAACTCATGCCCCATAATAACAGGACCATTTGGGAAAAGTGGCATCCAACCCGGATCTTGTAATGCTGCAACGTCCGAATGGCATAAACCAGCAGCTTTCACATCTATCACAACGTGACCTGGAATCGCTTGTGGATCTTCTTTTTCAATTAATTCTAGTGGTTTATTTGTACCTGAAAATAGCCAGCCTTTCATACAATCGCCTCCAATTGTTTTACTTATATAATACCGTATATTAACGCATAAGATGCATAAGGAGGTTCTGCCAAAAGTTGAGTATTCTTTAACAGAACTTGGCCCCCTATATATTTTGGAACATTCTTGTTCCATTAACCTCTTTTAATTAGATTATTTCATAACCCTCTTTATATTTTGTCATAAATTCCCAATTATCTTCAGTGGATCTCCTCCACAATCCGTAATTAATGGAATAACAGGATTTGCAGTTTTAAATAACTTTATTGTCAATCAACAGCTATTCAACAGGTTATCAATTTCTTGTTGATTATTGTATGGTTTTGATAATTATGAAGACCCGATTACGGTTATAAAATTGTCATACATATCCTTTCTTAATTTGTAAAGGAAAACCTTTTAAAATTAATTTCTTTCATGATCGGGCACATCTCAATAAGAATTCCACTCTTTCTTTATGCATAGGGTGTTTTTTCTGGAGTAAAGTAATAATTTATGGACTGAACGGTAAAAACCAATCATCCATTTCTTATCAATAAGGTACACCCTATTGATATAATTTTGGTTCCTTGATATCATTAGCTTGATAGACTCTCAATAACACCTATCAAAAATACATATTAAAAGAGGACGAAATATGATCTATGGATACGCACGGGTAAGTGCACAAGACCAAAACCTTGATACCCAAGTTGAAAAACTCACAAAATTTGGAGTAGATGAAATTGTAAAGGAAAAAATTAGTGGTGTTTCTAAACAGAAGCAACAATTGGACGAACTTCTTTCCAAAATTGCTACTGGTGATACTTTAGTTGTGACTCGAATGGATCGTCTTGGTCGAAACACTGTTCAGTTGCTGCAACTGGTTGAACAGCTTCGTGAAAGGAACATCCACTTTGTTATCCTTAATTTAGGAATTGATACAAGGACACCTACTGGTAAATTCTTTTTAACTGTAATGGCAGCATTTAGTGAGCTAGATCGAGAAATGATTAAAGAGAAGCAACGTTCTGGGATTAAATTGGCCAAGCAAAAGGGCAAATATCGAGGAAGAGTAAAAAAATATACGGATAAACATCCAGGAATGAACCATGCCATTGAATTACGAGAGACAACAGATAAAACGGTAAAGGAGATATGTGCCATTACAAAGGTTAGTCAGGCAGCGTTTTATCGCAAGCTAAAGGAAATGGAGGAAAAAGAGGGTGAATAATAGAATGTAAATTATTCCCTGTGTGGCCCCTCAATCCTCGAATCGTTTCCGTACCCCATAGGGGTTAGTAATTTTCAAATTCACCATCTTGAAGAACTCATGAAAGATGCTGAAATTAAACCTATGATCAATCAAGTAGAATATCATCCACGATTATCTCAAAATGATTTACATGAGTTTTGTAAGCGAAATGGTATCCAACTTGAAGCATGGTCACCATTAATGCAGGGCCAATTGCTAGATAATGATATACTGCATGAAATTGCGCGGAAGCATAATAAATCAGTTGCACAAATAATTTTACGATGGGATCTGCAAAACGAAGTGGTAACCATTCCAAAGTCTACAAAAGAACATCGAATTATCGAAAATGCAAATGTTTTTGATTTTGAATTAACGAATGAGGAAATGGATGTTATTCATGGACTGAATCAAAATCTTCGCGTAGGGCCAGACCCAGATAATTTTGACTTTTGATTTATAAGAAATAATAAATCAGAAATATCTATGCTAATAATAATTGGATTTTATTTTCAAATCTGGACATTTTAAGATAGTATAAATAATCCAGGTCGAGGTGAAATTCACTTATGGCATCAAGACGTCACGTCGTATTTAACTTAGCGATGATCATTATTCCGTGGTTATCTTTACTATTAGTAGGTAAGCACCGCATCAAACGGTATTCGTTAGCAAGTATTATCATAACTATATTTGAAATTTTAAATCATATAATTGGACATAAACGGAAATTTTGGGTGTTTTATGATAAGCCAAAATCATTTCTAAGGGATGAACTACCTTTTGACATTGGGCCATATTTTCCAGTGTCGATCTGGCTCCTTCGATTTTCGTTTGGAAATTTTAAAATGTATGTGTTGCTGAATACAATCGCTCATGCAGTTTTTGCGTTTTTGTTCATGCCTTTTCTCAAAAAAATTAAAATCCTCCGTTTACATCGGCTATCCTATATTCAGTTCTTTCTATATATACATTACAAAGCTTATATATTATATGGAATACAATATTTGGTGGAAAAAATACGTCGGCCGAAGATTGAATGGAATAGATTCCTAAACTAAAATAGCAAAAAAAGCTCAGAGCATATGCCCTGAGCTTTTTATACCATTTCCTCAAAACAGCCACAATTTCCCATCTTGATGAAATATTCTTGCAAAAAGAAGTATATAATGAAACTATGTATTTGAACGAACTGAAAAATAAGGTGATCTAAATTGAAAGAGAAATTAACGATTTTAAAGGATCGGTTGAATGACATTAGTCGGCGGAATCGGTCCATTCGTATGTTAAAGATATATAACAAATGGAATTTTGATATAAGCGAAGTAGGTAAACTCAATAAAAATCCTCAAGATATCTTAGATGCGCTGATTAAAAATAGTCGAAACGTTGAACTAGTGAAACAGAATGTAAATGAAGAAGAATCTCTACTTTTGTCTGGGAAATTGACAACCCTTTATCGGAATTTAAAATCGATCGAGGACGAAACAGGATTATATGATTTATATATCGGCTATCCGTTCATAAGTGGTGCGATGCTTGATGGAACGTACATACGGGCTCCTTTGTTCCTCCATTCTGTAAAGTTAGAAAGGGTTAAAGAACATGGAACAAAATGGGTTCTTCATCCAATGGAAGATTCCGAGCCAATGTTAAATCGCCCACTCTTTTTAGCGATGCAAAAAATGAGCAATTTCTATGTACCTGATGAGATGTATGATGAGGCAGTTGAACAATCTTCTCAAATGAATTTTCTAGGATGGTTAACGTGGCTAAAAAAATACAACATTAATATCAACTGGTCAAATGCTCAAGATCTTGAATCCTTTCAAAATCTGACTTCTGACCTCATCCCATCCTTTAAAAAGGGAGAGTTTCAATTAGATAATTATGCGATTCTCGGTCATTTTCCACAAGGAAACTCGGCTATTTTAAAAGACTATGAGGACTTCCTGCAACAAATGGAAGACGGCGTTTCTGATTTTGGATTAGCAGGGGAATTGATGAATGTTGGGGAAGTATCTTCCTCTGCCTTTACAACCGATAATCTCGGTGAATGTCAATCGAAATCAGTTGAAACAGTCCAAAAAGATGAAAAGGAAAAGTTTTTTGTCCTTGATACGGATGCATCCCAGGAGGAAATCATCAATTCGATTGAAGAGATCGAAGGCATGGTCGTTCATGGGCCACCCGGTACGGGAAAATCACAGGTCATTGTTAACATGATTGCGAATGCGATTGCTGATAAAAAGAAGGTATTATTAGTCTGTCAAAAACGTGCGGCATTAGATGTGGTTTATCAAAGACTCGACAGCTTAGGGCTTTCAGCGAGTGTAAGTCTATTACATGATGAAAAAACGGACCGTACTAGTCTTTACCGAAAGCTTCATAATCGGTTAGTAAAAGATGAATTTGTACAAGAACTAGAGGTTCAATATGAACAACTTTCACAAAAAATTGAAAAATGTGAGCAAAAGCTGGATGCAATTGCAAAGGGATTGTATGAAGCACAACCTCATGGATATCGAGCTTACGACTTGTACGGTCTTGGTAAACCGGTTAATCAACAAGACGTCATTCTTAACTTAACGGCTGTGATTAATGACTTAAATAAGAATAATTTAGAAGAAGTCTTAACAACCATCTTTTCATATGGTGATTATTTTAGCCGATTTGGACAGGAAAACTATCCACTAAAAGACCGTAAATCGTTTGCAAAACTCGAAATAAAGGACCGTTTGACCATTGTTGAGATTCATAAGAAGGTCACTGAGAAGGCTGAGAAAAGCATTACATACCTAGAACATTTTGAAAAGGACGAGATTACTCCGGAGTATAGCTGGGAGGTTGGCGGTAAACTCGAAAAAATATATGAGGACTTAAATCCTCAGGAGAAAAAGACACTTCAGAAACTAAGACTTTGGTGGTGGACTTCCTTTACAGGAAAAACGATTGTTGAAGAATTAATCGTAGGCGACAAATTTAAGGGCTTATCTTCGACAGAGTGGCCAAAGCTTAGGGAAAGTTTACGAATCCTGTATGAACTTTCAAATGTGTCAACTGACATGGCGAACGAAATGAAACAGTTATCTCCATATTTTAAGGATGAAAAGTTGCAGAAATATAAGGAGCAAATTTCGAAAGGGGATATTCCATTACCCGAATTCCAAAAACAGCAGGAATATGTGATTCAGGATTTTGATGACCTTCGCAATATGGACAGAATCTATGTTGAGAGTATGCCTTTTGTCAAGTCGCTCATTGATGAATTAAAGGATAAAAGTAAAGACCAGCTTAACCGTGAACTTGCGAAAGAGTGGGTTGAAAATACTAAGCAATCTGCCTATATTTACTGGATTGATGAAATTGAACGTAAGCATCCAGAACTGACAAAGATTGGAACGGAAGAGTTTCACCGATTACGCTCAAGGTTTAAGGATCTTTTAGAAGAAAAGAAAGAACTTTCAGCTAAAGTTTTGCAAAATCGCTTAATTAAAGCCCTTGAATCAGTGAAGGAACAGCATTCTAAAGCAATAAAGGACATCATCTACCAAACTGGAAAGAAGCGACAAATATGGCCAGTTCGAAAGCTTGTAAAAAAATATGCTCAAGACGGATTATTAGATGTGTTACCCGTTTGGCTTGTCTCGCCTGAGACTGCATCGGCGATATTTCCGTTAGGCAAGGATTTGTTTGATCTGGTTATTTTTGATGAAGCCTCACAATTAACAGTTGAAAATGGAATTCCATCTGTCTACAGGGCATCTAAAGTCATTATTGCCGGGGATGAAAAGCAATTACCTCCAAGTAATCTGTTTAAGGGCGGTATCCAAATTGATGAAGATGATGTTGATGAGGACGATATGGTAATTTCAGAAAGTCTTCTAAATTTAGCAAAACGAGTGTTTCCTAGTAAAATGCTACAATGGCATTATCGTTCTAAATCTGAGGAATTGATTAATTTTTCAAACCATGCCTATTACAATGGCAATATTCAAATCGCTCCAAATGTGGAACATCTCAAGAATCCAGCAGCTATTCAATGGCGAAAAGTCGATGGCAAGTGGATTAATCAATGTAATGAGGTGGAAGCAAAAGAAGTCGTCCTCTTACTGAAAGACTTACTTCAAAAGGATGCGTCGCGTTCAATTGGGATCATTACTTTTAACGCGAAACAACAGGATAAGATTCTTGATTATATAGATACACTTGCCGAGGAAGATGAAGAATTTAATACCCTGTATCATCAGGTCATGGGGAAGGATTTAGATGAACAAATTTTTGTGAAAAATATCGAAAACGTACAGGGTGACGAGCGGGATATCATCATCTTTTCCGTTGGATATGCGAAAGCCGAAAATGGCAGAGTCTATAATCGATTTGGTCCGCTAGGACAGCAGGGGGGAGAAAACCGTCTGAATGTGGCGGTAACTCGTTCAAAAGAAGCGATATATGTTGTATCCAGTATTGAGCCAAATGAACTGGATGTATCGAAAACGAAAAATGTTGGACCAAAGTATTTCAAAAGTTATCTAGAGTACGCGCAGGCTGTTTCGAATCTACAGAAGGAGAGAATCGGAGCTGTGCTTTCAGAATTGAATGAAGAGATGAATACTCAGCGACAAGAGAAGGCACTTCATTTTGATTCACCATTTGAAACACAAGTGTATGAACAATTAACGGAAATGGGATATAAAGTCGATACGCAAGTCGGCATGTCCAATTATCGAATTGACTTAGCGGTTGTGCATCCAGAAAATGAATCGAGGTATATTCTCGGAATTGAATGTGACGGGGCGATGTATCATAGCTCACCATCTGCGAAAGAAAGAGATGTGTACCGACAAAAATTCCTTGAAAACAAAGGGTGGACGATTCACCGGATATGGAGCCGAAACTGGTGGAAAAACCCAAGCGCTGAACTCGAAGAAGTCGACCAACTCATCAAAGAAATCCTAGAGAAAGAAAAATACCATCAAAAAGTCCAACAAATGATGTAGTGGGGGGCAGCTGTCCTAAAAACACCCTTCTGTGTGGTTTCACAGAAGGGGTTTGATATTTTCAACAATTATTTACTTGTTAGTTGAGCTTTCTTCTTTTCAGCAGATTTCAGGTCAAAGCGATCCGCATTCATTACCTTTACCCAGGCAGCAACAAAGTCTTTTACAAATTTCTCTTTGTTATCGTCTTGTGCGTAAACTTCAGCAATGGCACGTAAAACAGAGTTTGAACCAAATACAAGGTCTACTCTTGTAGCTGTACGGACAACTTCGCCTGTTTTGCGATTGCGGCCTTCATAGACGTTTTCTCCTGCAGGGTTCCATGCGACACCCATGTCGAGCAAGTTAACAAAGAAATCATTTGTAAGTTGGCCAACACGCTCAGTGAATACACCGTGCTGGGTGCCACCGTAGTTCGTACCGAGAACGCGCAATCCACCAATAAGAACCGTCATTTCTGGGGCAGTAAGACCAAGAAGTTGAGCCTTATCAATAAGAAGCTCTTCTGGGCTTACACTATACTGTTTCTTTTGATAATTACGGAAGCCATCAGCGACAGGTTCTAGTACGTCAAAGCTTTCTACATCTGTTTCCTCTAGTGTTGCATCACCTCGCCCAGGAGCAAATGGAACCGTTACATCAAAACCTGCATCTTGTGCAGCCTTTTCGATTGCAGCACTTCCGCCAAGAACAATCAAATCAGCCAGACTGATATCGATATCTAAATCTTCTTTTATGCCTTCTAATACTTGGAGCACTTGTGCAAGTTGTTCCGGTTGGTTTACTTCCCAATCCTTCTGTGGTGCTAGGCGGATGCGTGCTCCATTTGCACCACCGCGATGATCAGAGCCGCGGTACGTGCTTGCAGAAGCCCAAGCCGTTGTCACAAGCTTACTGACTGTTAGTCCAGATTCTAGGATTTTTGCCTTAATCTCTGCGATTTCAGCATCTGTTAATTCAGCGTTTCCAGCTGGTACAGGATCTTGCCAGATGAAATCTTCTTCTGGAACCTCTGGACCAAGATATCTTGACTTAGGACCCATGTCACGATGTAGAAGTTTGAACCATGCACGAGCAAATACATCAGCAAACTCATCTGGATTCTGATGGAATCGGCGAGAAATTTTCTCGTATTCCCGGTCATGACGTAATGCCATATCTGCAGTGGTCATCATTGTTGGAACCTTAATAGAAGGGTCTTCTACATCTGGTGCAAGATGCTCTTCAGCAGGGTCTACTATAAGCCATTGCCATGCGCCTGCAGGACTTTTCGTTAGCCACCATTCATATCCAAATAAAAGATCGAAGTATCCATTGTCCCACTGCGTCGGATTCGCAGTCCAAGCACCTTCAATTCCACTGCCGATGGTGTCACGGCCATACCCTTTGCCATGAGAACTTTGCCAACCTAAGCCCATTGCTTCAATTGGAGCAGCTTCAGGCTCTGGACCAACCTTACTTGGATCTCCTGCACCGTGTGCTTTACCAAATGTATGACCTCCAGCTATAAGTGCAACCGTTTCTTCATCATTCATTCCCATGCGAGCAAAGGTTTCACGAATGTCTTTCGCACTTGCAATTGGATCTGGTTTCCCATCTGGACCTTCTGGATTGACATAAATAAGTCCCATTTGAACAGCAGCAAGCGGATTCTCAAGTTCACGTTCGCCAGAGTAACGATTTTCACCAAGCCATTCTGTTTCAGTTCCCCAATAAACATCTTCTTCAGGTTGCCAAATGTCTGCGCGTCCTGCGCCAAATCCAATTGTAGGGCCACCCATATCTTCAATCGCGACATTTCCTGCTAAAACAAGCAAGTCTGCCCAGGAGATCTTATTCCCATACTTTTGCTTAATCGGCCATAGAAGGCGTCGTGCTCGATCAAGTAGAACATTATCTGGCCAACTGTTTAGTGGTGCAAAACGTTGGTTACCCGTTCCACCGCCACCTCTACCATCCCCAACACGGTATGTACCAGCAGCATGCCAAGACATACGAATAAACATTGGACCATAATGTCCATAGTCGGCTGGCCACCAATCTTGACTTTCTTTCATGAGATTACGAAGATCTTGCTTTAGGGCATCATAATCCAACTTTTTAAATTCCTCTGCGTAATCAAAGTCTTCTCCCATAGGATTTGATTTTGTATCGTGCTGGTGGAGAATATTTAAATTTAATGCATTTGGCCACCAATCTCGATTCGTAGTACCACTCGTTTTGTTACTAGTAGCAGCCCCATGAAACGGGCATCCTGTGATGTTGCCATTGCCTTTAGTTTCCATTACTTACATCTCTCCTTCGTGAATAATTAGTAAATTTATTATTTCATCTAGTTTAAGAAACTAAGATGTTACTAATAAATAAAACGACATTGTTACACTAGTCATAGTTGAATGAAATATAGAATATTAGATTTCTAGAACATCAGGAAAAGTATATTAAGTAATAAAGCGAATTATGATAGATAGATGTATCGAAACAATGAAGTCTTAACATAGGGGAGGGTAAATTGTTGTAACGAACATATGAAACTAGTAACGAAATATTTTGTATATTTCAATTATAATGAAAGTGAATAGGGAAAGGCAAGTTTTAAGCCTAAGGGGTGTGTTTTTAAGAATCAGCATTAACACTTTATTGTAAAAAAAGACCAAATCATAAATGATTCAGTCTGAAGGTAGTTTAATTATACATGCTAGATCCGATGCTTTGGAGAAACATTGTAATAGCATATAAGTATTAACATCCTAGTAAAAAGCTTGGGGTTGGAAAATCCCTTGTGGTTTATTTACATTGTATTTTATATTACTAATCCGTATATTATTTATCCTGTGATGTTGAACCCCACGTTATCTGAACTACTTCAACGATTATTCTTTGACTTTTAAAAGTCGTAAAGCATTTAAGATCACAATGATTGCAGCTCCGGTATCACTTAATACTGCTAGCCAAAGTGTTAACAAACCAGGGAAGATTAGAGCTAGAGCCACAAATTTGACGATTAATGAGAACCAAATGTTTTGCTTAATGATTGTCAATGCTTTTCTACTTAGTTTTACCGTATATGGAAGTTTTTCAAGATTGTCTGCCATTAAGACAATGTCAGCAGTTTCCATCGCTGTGTCAGTTCCAGCACCACCCATAGCAATTCCTAGATCAGCAGTAGCAAGAGCAGGTGCATCATTTATTCCGTCTCCAACCATAGCTACCTTATAGCCTTCACTTTGCAATTGTTTGATGGCCGTAACCTTGTCTTCTGGTAGAAGGTCAGCAAAATAACGGCAGACATTCGCTTCCTTTGAAATCATTTTAGCTGTGCCTTCATTATCACCGGTTAACATGAAAACCTCGTTAATCCCAGCCTGTTTTAATCCTCTTAATGCTTTTACAGTAGTCTGTCGAATCGTATCAGCAACAGCAATAATACCGATTATTTTAGTTTCTGTACCGATCATTACGACTGTTTTACCTTGATTCTGAAGTCGTTGAACAGTTTCGGTTATATTCCCTAACGTTACATTCTTTTCTTCAAATAATTTTAGATTCCCAGCGTAATAGAGTTCTCCATCAAGAGTTGCTTGTACTCCTTTACCGACAATGTTCTTAAATAATTCACCATTTCTGGGTTGTATTCCTTTAGCCTGGGCATATTCCACAATGCTTTTTGCGATTGGGTGTGTCGAGTATTCTTCTAATGTCAAAGCAATTGACAATAGCTGATCGTCATCCGTATCTAGGGTAATTATTTCAGATACCTTTGGTTTACCTTCTGTTAACGTACCTGTTTTATCGAAGGCTATGGCAGTAATAGCACCAGCTTTTTCTAAGAACGTACCGCCTTTGATCAATACACCATTCTTTGCTGCATTTCCTATGGCAGATACGATTGCAACAGGTGTTGAAATCACTAAGGCGCAGGGGCAAGCAACTACTAATAATTCAAGTCCTCTGTAGAACCATTCAGCCCAGCTTCCAAAATCTAGTAGTGGAGGAAGAACCATGACGACTAATGCTAGAATAAACACAATCGGAGTATAGATACTCGCAAATCGATCAACAAATGCTTGTGTTGGAGCTTTTTGCTCCTGAGCTTCTTCCACTAAGTGAATAATTTTAGCGATTGTTGTATCTTCCACCAACTTAGTTACTTTTACCTCAAGTGAACCACTTTCATTTATTGTTCCTGCATAGACAGTATCTCCAATTTCTTTATCGACTGGAATCGATTCTCCTGTGATCGGTGCTTGATTTACACTGGACTCACCTAGTACAATTTCACCGTCTAGTGGGATCTTATCTCCAGGTTTTACGATCAAAATATCACCAATCGAAACCTCTTCAACTGGTTTTTTGATGAGATCTAATCCTACTTTTACAAAGGCTTCAGAAGGAGCCAGGTCCATTAAATTTCGAATGGAGTTTCTTGTTTTTTCAATCGACATATTCTGAAGAGTGGTTCCTAATGCGAATAACCATACAACGGTTGCACCTTCTAACCATTCTCCAATTAGGGCAGCGCCAATCGCCGCAGTAGACATGAGGACATTCATATCTAATGAACGACTTTTAATTGAATAATAGGCACTTTTTACAGGTTTATACCCACTTATAAGCATTGCAACTGCATACATAAGTGTTGTGAATAGGGTAGAGATGCCTGTAAAGGATCCAATAAATCCTAGAGCAATCATTATTCCAGAGAATATAATCCCACCATTAACACTTAAGGGTTTAGGTGATTCATTTGATATTTTACTAGTAAACACTGAAGCTTTATAACCTATTTTAGAAACTTCAGAAATGATATCATCAACACTGTTATCATGTTCAATTTTCATTTTGCCAGTTGAAAAATTCACACTTACACCTTTTACTGCAGGGATGGTGTTCAAGTGGTTTTCAATACTTTTCGCGCAACTTCCACAATCCATTCCTTCAACGTTGAAGATTCTTACATTTTTGTTTTTGAGTAGTGGTTCAATACCATATCCTAGTTTTTGTACTTCACTTTCCACTTGGTCAAATGAGGCACTGTTATTACCGACTATTTGTAATTTAGCAGTATTATAGTTTACTTTAACTTCTTGAATATCTCGCAAACCACTTAATCCTTTTTCAATTGTCAAGGCACATGAAGGACAATCCATACCGTGAATGCGGAACTCTGCCTTTTCACTAATAGAAGCAAGTGATTCTTGAGGTTTGTCATCAATATTACTACTGCAACAACTAATTGCCTCTAAACTTTTGTCTTTGTTATTGCTACTGCAACAAGATGTGTTTTCCGTACCCGCAACTGCGGTTTTTTCAGTCGAACCACAACATTTATCAGCCATTAACTCCAACTCCCTAATCTATGTGACGGTCACAACAAGCAACATCATTCTGCACGTCTTCAAATACGGTATTAAACATCATTAATAAATCACGAACTTGATCATTACGTAAGCTGTAATAAACGTATTTTCCTTCTTGTCTCCCGACTATGAGACCACAACCCTTTAAACATGCTAAATGCTGTGAAATATTAGATTGATTCCCTTTAAGGTCATCCACAATCTGAGAGACCGCTTTTTCTTGGTCTTTTATACTTACAAGAATTTGGATACGTGTTTTATCAGCAAATCCTCTAAGAAATTTAACTTTCGTATCAATATCTGTTTGCAGCAAAACATTTCCCCCTAATCATATTAGAATTCACTAATACGTTCTGTTAGTATCATATTAGCAACCTCTAATACGTGTGTCAAAACTTTAAAAAAATGGATTGTGTCAATTTGAAAGGTATTTGAATACTACATATTCTCCAAAAAAATTAAGCAAGTTTCACAATAAGGTTCTGGTTTTAAAAGGACTTATTCAATCTATATAGAAAATATAAAGAGATATCGATCGTTTAAAAAATGGGGAAGACCAGTAAATGACCAATTTTGGTGGTGATCCGGTAGGTAAAAATATATAAATATTTTAAAATAAAGGCTCTTTTCTAAAAGATTGTTCTTTCGGGTAATAAAGGCAAAACTAGATGATAGGAGCGTAAGGTGGCGACTCCTCGAAAATGTATTCACATTTTCTTCGTGCGTGGGTTATTTCAAAGAAGCAAATTTAATGTCCAGCGGGAAAAGCGTGAGACTTGAGACCCCGCAGGAGCGGCAGCGACGTGTCCAGTTTCAGCGGCTAGAAACTCGAGAAATTTCAACTCCTCCTTCAGAGGCAAAATAAGCCTCTTTGTCGGAGTCTCCGACGCACACGACGTGCTAGTGCCGACTTCGCCACAGGACGAGGCGCTTTAGTCGGCCAATTTTCTCGTTTCTGTGCAAGCCGCTTCCACATTTCGTTGAGGAGGATCAAGCCACGCCCGTGGAAAGCGTCCACCTGAAGCGGAAGCCAACGATATAAAAAACAACAAAGTTTGCGAAAACATCCTAAAATAATCGAAGTTCACACATTAAAAATTTTATTGAAATAGGGGGCTTTAGAGATGAAAAGAATATGTATTCAATGTCAAACTGAAATGATAGAGGATTGTAAAGTGACTGTTGAGGGTGATATTGCTGGACTAAAAATAAGTCAAAAAAGGAAAGGACTTTTCAACAATATTTCGGCAAAAACAAAAGCTTCAGTGTGTCCCAATTGTGGCTATGTAGCTCTATACATTGATGATTTTAAAGAATTTAATCAGTAATAGGTTTTAAAGCTAAGATAGACACTCCTTAATACCGATTACTATTATGGAAGTAACCGACACGAAAGTCCAAGACGGATTAACGCAAATTTTGTTGAAATTATATAGCTGCGGGGCAGTAGGGTTGAATAAATAATTCTTAAAAAGGGGATAGGAAATGCCTATTATAAAGCATAAGCAATTTATCCAAGCACCTGTGGAGGTATGCTTTGACCTTGCAAGAAACGTTGATATACATATTGAAACTACTGCTAAAACTAAAGAAAAAGCTGTCGATGGAATTACACAAGGGCTATTAACTATTGGCGATACTGTTACTTGGGAAGCTACTCACTTTGGTATTAGACAAAGGCTAACAGCAAAAGTAACTCAAATGGAAAAGCCTATCATGTTTGTTGATAGTATGGTGAAAGGAGCTTTTCGTTCCTTTACTCATACCCATCAATTCAAAGAAGAAAAAGGTGGGACTCTAATGATTGATACATTTGAGTATAAGTCACCTTTTGGTCCACTTGGAGTTATTGCAGATAAGTTATTTTTGGAAAAGTATATGACAAACTTTATCATTTCTCGTGCAAAAGAACTAAAAAGAATTGCAGAGAATGTAAATTAGCTTTATCAACTAATGTGTGCATTAATCTAAGAAAAATTAATGCCTTTTTTGATTAAATTTTTATTTATATTGGGAGGGTTAAAATGAAGATGATTAAGGCTGCTATTTTCGATTTAGATGGAACATTACTGAATAGAGATGAATCAGTTTATATGTTTATAAATGCACAATATAATAGGTTGAAAAAATTTGTTGGTCATATTCCAAGAGAGAAATATGTTACGAGATTTATAGAATTAGACAATCGTGGGTATGTATGGAAAGATAAGGTGTTTCAACAATTAATACATGAATATGAGATTCGTGATATTACGTGGGAGGAATTACTTCAAGATTATATATGTGAGTTTAAAAATAATTGCGTTCCTTTTCCTAATCTTATAAATATGTTAAGGGAATTAAAAAGAAGGAACATTATGTTAGGAATCATTACAAATGGAAAAGGGCAGTTTCAGATGGACAATATAAAGGCACTTGGTATAGAGAAGTATTTTGACACGATTTTAGTATCTGAATGGGAAGAAATAAGAAAACCAGATCCTAAAATTTTATAAGAGCGTTGGACCAACTTAATGTTTCACCTAATCAATGCATATTTATTGGGGACCATCCTGTAAATGATGTGAAAGCTGCAAAAAGTGTCGGGATAAAAGCGATTTGGAAAAAAGATCTTCAATGGACTACTGTTGAAGCTGATTTTATCATTAACGATTTATCTGAATTGCCTTTGATTATAGATAAAATAAACACTTAGTAAACTTATGGTAGTAGCGATCAATGTTTATATTGTAGATACCCTGCCATCTAGTTTATTAGGAATAGGGTTTAAATAAAAATAAATTCACACAAAAGCAATGTCACTACATATTAGACATTGCTTATTTTTGTGTTTTATTTTAGTGCAATTAGTATCGATTATTCCTTGCTAAAAGCAATTTTTAATCCAATTAAGGTGAATAATGAACCTTGAATATAGTTGATCTTTTTAGAGATTGTTGGGTTTTTACGTAAAAATGTCCCTACTTTCCCAGCAAAGATACTGATTAACGAGAAAATAACCAAAGTTTGGATTAGAAAAAGGATGCCGTAGACAAGCATTTGCAATGAAACATGACCATTTTCATAGTTAATAAATTGTGGAAAGAAGGCTAGGAAAAACAAAGACACCTTAGGATTTAGTAGGTTCATAATAACCCCTTTTTTGTATAGAGATTTATAGTCTAAAGTGTCCTCGTTTTTAAGTATAAGATCCGTATCTTTTTCTTTGAAAGACTTATAGGCTAAGAATAACAAATAGGCTGCGCCTGCATATTTGACGACCGTAAATGCAAATGCAGACTGATAAATTAAAGCTGAAATTCCAATCGTTGCAGCTGTAATATGTACTAGTAATCCTGTACAAAGCCCAAGTGTCGTAAAGATACCTGCCTTTTTTCCTTTTGCTAGACTCTGTGCCAACGTGAACAAATTATCTGGACCTGGCATCAGAGTAAGAATGATTGCAGCACTTAAAAAAGATAGTATAGAAAGAAAATCCACGTTTATCCCTCCAATTTTTTAAGATTAATATTAACATAACTCCGTTGAGTTAGGTTAATGAAAATAAGTTTACCGAGATTTTTCTGAAAAGTAATATAAGAGTGGGATACTATCCAAGTATTTGTATCGTGAATTATTTGAATCTTATTTATTTTATGGGTATTTATGTTAAAATATGGATAGTATTGGAATGGATCGATTTATGGAAATGATTCTAGGGAGTGGGTCGTTTGGCAAAAAGAAGCATTGGCATATCCTTTATAGGGATTTCAGTCATTTTGATTGGTTTTAAGTGGATTGGTGAATTCATTGGTGGCGCATCGGTTTCGGGAACTATTATAAACATTAGCACATTTACATTTTTAGCTGGGTTATGCTTTTTAGCTTGGAGTGAATATGACAAGCGTAAAGGTCATAAGAGGAAGTCAGGGTAATCCACTAAGGTAATGTAAAGCATTATACCAACAGCCTAGAATTTAAGATATTCCTGTGTAAAACATCTATTATTTGGGGGGATCGCCATGAATATTGGAAGCGAATATTTGAGAATCGTCATTGAACGATTTAAAAGTGTAAAAAGCCTCGGGGATAAGACCATCCAACAGTTAAGTGAAGAGGAAATCCATTGGTCTTATAATGATGAGTCTAATAGTGTTGCCATCATTCTAAAGCATGTAAGCGGGAACATGGTTTCAAGATGGACTGATTTTTTGACTTCAGATGGAGAAAAAGAATATCGTAATCGTGATGATGAATTTATTGACAATATATCTTCTAAGTCAGAGGCAATTAAGATTTGGGAAAAAGGATGGGAAGTGCTATTAGCTACACTTAACGATTTATGTGAGGAAGACTTATTAAAAAAGATTTACATTCGTGGAGAAAGTCATTTGGTTATAGATGCTATTGAAAGGCAAATGGCCCATTACGCATATCATGTCGGCCAAATTGTGTATATCGGCAAACTATTAAAGGACAGCAATTGGGAAAGTCTCAGTATACCAAGATGGAAATCCGAGGATTATTTAAGGGAAATGCTTGAGAAACACAAAAACCGTAATAAATAACGGAAAAACTTGAATGAACGTAGAGCAATAACCTTAGAACGGTTATTGCTCATTTTTTTGATATCCGTTTATTGGTACAGTAATATGGTTGGAGGAAGCCTAACTTATAGATATAAAATGCTAAAATACTACCATGTAGGAATAAAGTATGAATACACTATCAAATGTCACCCAGAAGGAACAACAAGAGACTGTAAAAGCAGGTAACAGTCTCTTAATATTCTTACTCCATGAACTTTCCTAAGGGCCCAAAAACGTAATGTAACAAAGTGGTGGGGCCAGGTACTTTTTCTAGGTTAAAGAAAGATAAGCCCACCGAGACAATAAGAATTGACACAAATATAATCTTTTCGACTTTCTTGAGGCCCATTAATCGATTCTTTTCAAAAAGGATAATAATACACACTAAGACTAGGACAGTCAGTCCTACACTCCAGTTCATCATTTTACCACATCGTCGTTAGGGAAGGCTGCAGGGGGACCGATGTCACCTGGTGTTCTAATGGTGGCGTCTACATGTATTTTCACATCCACTTCAGAAAATTTTTCATCCCACTGATTCTTTACTTTCTTCCATTCTTCAGGATATTTTTGATGGAACCTTCTCCCAAAGTCAATAGGATCAGAATGAAATTCATGCTGCAGCTTCTTGATAGTTTGACTCACTCTTTCTTTTAAAACGGCTTCAAATTCGTTTTGTAGTCGCTCGATGACTTGCTCATTAAATAAATTCATTTTTGTTTCATTTTGGACGATATCCCCTCTAATATCTAAATCAACATTCATGATCCAACGCCCTTTTTCGATTAGTGGTTTGAACTTTATCTTTCCAATGGTCGGCATCATGATAATTTCCTCATTATAGCCCTCAGGTTTAATGGATAATGTGCTTCTTTTTATTTTTCTTAATAACCACATAAGCCCACGTGTTTGTTCCATATTTAATTGCCCTACCATTTTATTCTTTTTAAAGATGGCTGTGCCAGTGATGGTTGGTATTGTTTCATTTTCTTGTCTAGCTTTTTCCGGAGAGAACAATGGTTTAACTAAAGGCAATGCTACTGCTTGGCTTTCTCCCATCAAATGGGTGTCCACATCAATCAGAGTCGTATCTATTCCACTTTCATGCGTTGATAATTTTCTAAGCGCCTCTGCAGAATAGCGCTCTAAAGGAGGTACTAGCATGAGAATTTCTCTTGCTTTTTCCTCGCTGACGTAGATGTAGGAGAAACCTCTTGGTGCAGGATGACGAAGCAAATAGTCGACTTCCTTTTGTATTCCCTTTTTTGCTAGTTCGTTTCCCATTATAAATATTTTACATTGGCCCCAGAAAAGTACTCTGGGTACATTCGATTGTAATTTAGATACAGCTTCTGCAAGACTATCTCCGGTTCCTTCACGTATAAATGTTGATCCAGCACTTGGATCTTCTCCTGTTTGGCCCGTTGTAATGGCACGGGGAATAAAAATTTGTACAGAGATTTGAATTTTATCGTCCTCTACAAGATCAATCGCTGCAGCTGTGATGATTGAAAGATCTTGTAATTCCTCAGAGTCCCAACAGCCAGAAAGAAGTAATAATGATAGTAGAATGATACAACTTTTCCTAAGTATCAAGTACTTTCACTCCTTTTTCTCTTGATTAATGCGATTCCAAGTAGAAAAAGGGGGATGATGGTTTGAATCGTTAGTAAATAAAATGGCTGAATTGTAGATATATAGTTCACTTTTACCACTAAATTTGGGAGATCCCAGTAACTAAAGATAAAGACTAATACACTTAACGGAAAGACGATAATCTTGTAACTGGAGAACCTAAATAATTGTGCGAGTGAAAGACTTGCTGCATATAAAAAGACGGAAATTTTAACAAAGTTTCCAAGGACCCATGATGCTGTAATCAGTACCTCAAAATTTTCAAAGAAGTTGTAAACAGTAATGGAACGAATGATTGCATATACTGGATAAAATAGATTTGCTGCAGATGTTCCAATTGCAGTAAGTACAAAAAAGTTCACATATAATAGTATGAACATTACAATTAGGGATGCTCGTAAACCAGATTTTAAGCCATTTTTTTGATTATTGATATACGGAAATATAAATGCTAATAGGAAAAATTCACTAAACCAAGAATTATGAATCAATGTCCCTTTCATAACAGGCAATAATCCATTTTCTAAAAATGGCAATAGATATCCAAGCTTAATGTCTTTTATTAATAACAACAGAACTACTGAGGAACTCATAAATAGTGTCGTGCAAATAATAGCGGTTCTCGCAATTACCTCTAATCCACCACGAACTGCTAATGCGCTGACAAACAATATCGTAATCGAAAAGATGATTATTGGGGTATCTGTCATTACATTTGTCGAAATGAAACTTGAATATTCTCTAACGATAATCCCTGAATTATGAATATAGAATAGTGTAAGGAGAAGTCCAAATACTCTCCCTGCAGCTTTACCAATTATCCTCTCGCTATACTCGATAGGGGTTTGCATAGGATATAATTCGTGCAATCTCCAGACGATGTAGACTGTTAAAAATCCAATCAACGAGCCTAAAATAGGAGTCATCCACATATCATGGCCAGCAAATTTTGCATCAATAGATGGAATGGAAAGAATTGCGGTCCCAATAATCGTTGGTATCATAATAAATTCCGTTTGTGGCGCTGTAATTCTGCCCTTTTCTACCATTTAATGTTTCACCGCCATCTAGCATAAAAATAGGTTGGAGAACATTAGTCTCCTCCTTTGTCTGGTTGTGGTTCTATTGTTTTTCCTTGTCTTACCGAATCAATGTTACCTGTTAAATGAGGTCGAAAGTTCATCTTCCATAATGGAAAACGAACAAACGTATCTTGCATTGGATTCTTATGTAAGGTATTAATTGGACTTAAATATGGAATATCAAAAGATCTCAACGTTGATAAATGAATGATTAGGACGATTAAAGCAAGCATTACTCCGATTAAGCCTAAAAGACCTGCCAAAATAATAATTGGAAATCGTAACAGCCGAATTGAAAGACCGATGGAATATCGTGGGACTAGAAAAGAAGCAATTCCTGTAATGCTAACCACAATAATCATAGGTGCAGAGACAATTCCAGCTTGTACCGCGGCTTGACCAATTACTAAGGCACCTACGATACTAACTGCAGAACCAATTTGCTTGGGTAATCGCAGACCAGCCTCCCGTAATGCTTCAAAGGCAAGCTCCATCAAAAAAGCCTCTACAATGGCTGGAAAGGGCACTCCTTCCCTTGCGGAAGCAATGCTCAGCATCAGATTGATCGGAAGCATTTCTTGATGAAAGCTCGTAATCGCAACATAGATAGAAAGGAGGAAGATAGCCACTCCTAAAAATATAAAACGAATGATTCGAATAAATGTTCCTATCCAAAAACGTTCATAATAATCTTCTTGGGATTGAAATAAGCTAAAAAAACTAATTGGCGCTATTAAGGAAAAAGGGGTACCGTCAATCATTAATACCGCTCTGCCCTCTAGTAAATTGGCAGAAACAACATCCGGTCGTTCCGTATATAAAACTTGTGGAAATGGTGAAAAAGGATGATCTTCAATAAATTGCTCGATATATCCGCTTTCTAAAACTCCATCAATATCAATCCGATTTAGGCGATTTTCCATTTCCTGAATTAAGTTCTGGTCAGCTAGTCCCTCTATATATGAAATGACTACTTTTGTTTTTGTATATTTACCAACATATAGTGGCTTCATTTTGAGGGAAGGATCTTTGATAATCCGTCGAACTAACGATGTATTTACTCCTATGGACTCAGTGAAACCTTCCCTGGGTCCACGGATTCCAGTCTCAGCTGATGGTTCTTCAATGGAACGCTTTTCATACTTTACAATTCCTAAAGAATAGGCCTCTTTAAGACCATCTAGCAGTAAGAGTGGGTTGCCATTGGCAATTGCATCACTACAGGCTGAATACGTATCTATCTTTTTTATATTCGAAATCGGAATCGTATTTTTTAAAGAATGAATGAAATCTTTCTCAATAATTTCTGTCATTTTCAATAAATTTTCAAGTACAAGTTCATCAAGCTTTTGTAGATCACTTAATCCTTCTATATAAACAACAGCGGCCTTTTTATTGCCAATCGCAAATGAATGAAAAACGACATCTGAACTATCTTTATAAAGTGAGGAAAAAAACAGGACATTCTCATCAAGGCTATTTGATAATGAAACACCCACAGATTGATTTTTCTCTGGAGCTTCTTTACCTTTCGTCCCTTTCTCTTGAGGAAGTCTTCTCATGCGAAACACCTTTTTTCCTCCTCTAACCCAGTATTAATACTTACATTGCCTTAATTGGTAATAAAATATGCATAGAGGAAATTGTTTCAAGTTATTGAGAAGGAAAATTGTACCAATTTGTAGAATTATTCGGAGAGAGTTAAACGTTGATATTAGAAGTTTTCTTTAAAGAGGTGGATGTGTTGAAAAAATCTCTAGGTTTGATTTCATTGATTTTAATAAGTCTTTTTATCGTTCTAGGTTTTGTAATCCCACAAGCAATAGAACCTTTACCTGAATCATTAGACTTATTGCTGTTGTTAAGCCTGTTAATAGGGTCATTTATAACCGCGATATTAAGTGAAAAAGGACGTTTGAAAATTATTAATGTCGCTTTTTCGTTAGTGGGTATGTTTGCTTTACTAATTATCATTATTTTCACAATTAGTATGATGTTGTTTGGGAACTTTGGGACTTAGGTTTATTTTAAATTATCCATCATAGTTTTAACTTGTTTATCGATGGATGGTGAGGGAGAAATTATTATTAAAATCATAATGATGAAGAACATTGAATATTATGTTACTATCACTAAAATTCGTTCGTGAAAAGGAGGTGACGAGTAACGGGGTACAAATTTACATCAAAAAAGAAATGGATTAGACAAGCGATAAATTCAATTTTATACGTACTCATTATCATTTTTTTAAGTATATATTATTATATAATCTTTGATGCAGCTAATTTTACAAATCCAATCATATTTATTATTTTAATTTCCTCCATTTTGATTGCGATACTTAGGGCAATATACTATTTTAAATTAAATAAAAAAGACTATCTTTTTCTTGAAGGCGAAAGTTTATCTATATACAGAGGATTTCTTTTTCGAAGAAAACAAATTCTATTTGGCCAAGTAGAGGTAGTTGTTCAAGTTAGTGATGTCATTCTATTTATTATGAACAATGGAAAGGAAGAACAAATTTATACTGATTTAATATCAGAGGAGGATCAAGTAGAGTTGATAAAAAACCTAAAGTCTATATTTGATTCTAAGGCAGTTGGGTTTTAACGTCATCTTTAAGGATTTTGGGTTTGAAAAAAACCCCATTGTATTACCGTTATCTAACAGATTTAGATAGACATGTGTTAAGCCATTCTATATATGAGCGTTAAAATTTTTAACGTTTCTATAAAGAGGGGGTTAATACATGAGGAAACCTGTCAAAACTATTTTAGGTGCAGCATTATTAGTTGTCGGACTTGCAGGATGTCAAGGTAACGATAATAACTTTGATACCAAAAATAATGGGGATGTCAAAATATTGAATCAAAGAAACGATAATGGGCATGGTTTCAATCAAAACGACAGATTTGACAATAACAATGGCCGTAGTAACATCATGAATGACCGTAACCAAGATTGTAATGATGACCTCTATTATGGTCAAAGTGGTACTGGTACTACTAGTATTGGGACAGGAACTACTGGTACCGGTGGTGCTGGTGCGATGGGAACTGGAACAGCAGGCAGTGGTGCTGGAACAGGCGCTGGTGTTAATGGAGGTCCTGGTGCAGGTACTACTGGATATGATGGTTGTCGAGACGGAACTGGACTAGGGTCAAATAATCGCTAAACAAGAACATTTCTATTGGAGTTGCAACAATATTCATGAACGTGGATATTCCAATGGCCTGCCTTTAAGCATGCTTAAGGGGTCAGGCCATTGGTTTTCAGTAATTGTTAAGATCCTACCAACCCTGTTAAAGGGCTACTCGCTACTGCGTAATCTTTTTCCTCAATGCGTCCGGCCTCATAGCCTAGTCTTCCTGCTTCTAACGCAAGTTTGACAGCGAGTGCCATTTTTACTGGATCCTTTGCACCTGAAACAGCCGTATTTAACAGAACACCATCTGCTCCAAGTTCCATTGCATGAGCAACATCCTTTGGTGAACCAATTCCCGCATCAATAATGACCGGAACTTGAGATTGCTCAATAATAAATTTTAGATTTAACGGGTTAATAATTCCTTTACCTGAACCAATTGGACTTGCCCCCGGCATAATCGCATGTACACCGAGATCCTCTAATCGCTTAGCTAGCACTACATCATCTGACGTATACGGCAACACAATGAAACCTTCATTGAGAAGCATTTCCGATGCCTTCAACGTTTCGATTGGGTCTGGTAAAAGGGACCTGTCATCTCCTATAACCTCAACCTTAATCATGTCACACAATCCAGATGCTTTAGCTAGTTTCGCTATTCGAACCGCTTCCTCAGCAGTTTTAGCTCCTGCTGTATTTGGAAGAAGTGTATATTTCGTTAAGTCCAATTGCTCTAAAAAATTGGGCTGACTTTCTTCAAAAATGTTCATTCTTCTCACAGCAAACGTTAAAATTTCAGCATCTGAAACCTCAACAGCTTGCTTTTGAATTTCAAAAGATGGATATTTTCCTGTTCCTAATAAAAGTCTAGAATGGAATGTACGATTTGCTATTGTTAACATGATTATCCTCCTCCTACAAATTGGACGATTTCAATAATATCGCCATTTTTAAGTCTCATCGCTTTATAGTCATCTTTTTGAATAATATCCTCATTAATCTCTACAATCGCGATCCGATTTTCCAAGTTATAATGAGTCAAAAGCTTATCCACTGAATTTACTTCTTCAGGAAGTTCAACCTGCTCTCCGTTAAGTCTAATCTTCATGTTCTCACCTCCCTAAATCAACGTTTTTTGTCTTCGATCAATACGAAAAGCATCGATCCATTCCTGTTTTACCTCTTTATTTAAAATTAGGTCACGTATCATTTTCCCAGTTGCGGGGGCAAGGAGAATCCCATTTCGAAAATGGCCACAGGCAATCAAAATTTGTTCCTCCTCAGGGTGTCTGCCGATAAATGGATGCCCATCAAATGTGGTAGGTCTCAAACCAGATGTAAACCCTTCAATCTTCCAGTTAGCAGAGGAGGGGAGCATCATTTTCGCTTTATTAATTAAACTCTGAACACTATCAAGGCTAATCGATTCACTCCAGTCATCTGGAATCATCGTTGCTCCGATCACGAGTTTTCCGTTATTTCTTGGAACGATATAGGATTTGTCATGGAACACCGTGTGCTGCAATAGAGGTTTCTCGTGCTTAACAATGATACTTTCTCCTTTTACAGGTGACAGTTGTTCAGAGATTCCTAGATTCTGAAAAAGGTGATTACTATAGACACCAGTTGCTATAACGATGTGCTTTGCTTTGACATTGCCTTTAGCTGTTTTTACAATGTAGTTGTTATCATGTTTTTCGATTTCATAGACGTGACAGCTATCAAAAATAGAAGCACCAAGAACTAGGGCGCTTTTTGCAAAAGCCTCACACGTACTAGTCGGAATAACGTTCACATCATCTTTGATATAGGCAGCTCCTAAAACGTCATCGCTAATCCCTGGTTCCATACATTGGACTTCTTGCCCGCTCAGCTCTTTTACAGTTGGCTGCTTTAAAAGTGAATGGAGGTCTAGCATTTCATTTTCAGTGAATGCTAGCTTTAAAATGCCGCCATTTCGATATCCAATATCAATACCACTTAAATCAAAGAGTTCATCTTTTAATCGTATGTACTCAAGTTGACTCGATCTTGCAAAAGGGAAGAAGAGGGAAAAATCACCATCGCTTTCGGAATGAGCACCAAGCATGCCTGCAGCAGCTTTGGTTGTTTTCGCACCAATTTGCCCTCCATCAAATAGCGCAACATCCATTTGCGCATTGGCTAAATAATAAGCAATGGAGCAACCAATAATTCCACCACCAATAACAACTACTTCATACCTATTTTTCATGATGAATCGCCTCACTGAATGTTTTTATGATGGAATAAGGTTCATCTGTCGCAAAAATACTGGACATGATTGCCACACCATCGGCCCCAACTTCTTTGATAGATGGTAATGTTTCTAACGTAATGCCACCAATTGCATAAACAGGGATGCTCAGTTCTTTTTTCATTTGAAATAAAGGCTCAATCCCGTTTGGGGCTAGACCTTGTTTGCTCTTCGTTTCGAAACAATGGCCATATAGGATGTAATCTGCACCATTTGCCTCCGCTTCTTTTGCTTTTTCAAAGGAATGAACACTACAACCCACTCTCATTTGCGGTACACATTTTTTCACCATCTTTACAGGTAGGCTGTGTTCAGGTAAGTGAACAGTAGGTATATCCATACATAGTGCAACATCAAGTCGGTCATTGATGATGATCTTCTCTTTCTTCACACCGTTGTTTAGTAAATATTCGATTAAGGACACAATTTCGAGAACAGATTTTGATTTCTCTCGAATCTGCACGTAATCAATTACATCTTTAATCGCAATAATTTTTTCAGCAATAGCTTTTACGGATTGTCGATCATCCGTCACAGCAATTAATTTCATTGAACTACTCCTTTTCGTCTAACAACTTGCAGCGTAAAAAAGGAATATAACGGCTAAAGCACAACAAAAAACCACTCTCCAAAGTAGGAAAGTGGTTGATATGTATACACATAAAAAACGATTGCCTTAACCACATCCCTACGCAGGTACAAGCCTGTTCAGGTAATGAGGGTTTCAAAGTACACTACTTTTTTCTCAGCTCTTATCAAGAGTTCCCCTAGTGAAAATACAAAACTATTAACTTATAACCTAAAATTACCACAATTCCGTCCAATTGAAAAGGCATAAGTTTCCAATGGGTCAGAGGGACAGGTCCCTTGTCCCAGTTTCTTTGTTACCTCTGATGGCAATGTCTCAAATTAAATGGGAACTTACTAAACATTCGCAAATACCCGAATTCAGATATCCTCCTTGCTTGTCATCTGTTTTTCACCTAAAATAAAAGAATCTCTGGACGGCCTGAGTCTCTCTATATACAGATTCAGGCCTTCAGTTTGCATGTAAGAAAGGAACATCATGATATGAATTCATCTGAGTATTTTTATAGATTTCTAGAGCCGATATCCAAAGAATTAGCATTCCTAGCTGGGGAATTGGAACACTCCATTTTTACAAGTCCACGTACAATGTTAACTCATTCAAGGGTACTCGTTGAAAATATTCTGCAGCAAGTAATGGAATATGAAAAAATGAAAGAAGATCCTCGCATAACCCTAAAAGAAAGACTCACTCTTTTAGATAATGAAGGAATTCTAACATCAGAGATAAGGGATGCCCTTCATTTAGTTCGTCAACTAGGTAATCAAGCCTCACATGACAAGAGAAGGTTTCGTTATTCGGAAGCACTGTTATCATGGGAAGCAATTTACCAAATTGTGAGATGGTTTGTTGAAGTGTATAGCTCCTTAACAATCGAAGTACCAGCTTATCAGGATCCGACAACTCCAAAGGAAGAGCGTTACGATATTACCGAACTAGAGCTTCGGTTGAAATCACTAGAAGATGTATTAGTTGCTTCTATGAAAAAGGGAACACCCGATACGAAGGTTCAAAATGAGGTTGCAGTTACAACAGAAGTTACTCCATCAAAAATGGCAGAGCCGGGATATACAACGATTCGTACGATTGAGTATAAAGGGGATACGTTGGAAGTTCCATATTTTCTACGTGATGCTTTTTTGCTGCCACAACGATTTGATAAATCAGAGACTTTTTTAATTAGACTAGGTGCTGAGCAGCAAGCGCGTATTATGAGCGAATTACCAAGCAATCTCGAAGACTTGCATAAGTATGTTAAACGTTTTAATGAAAACAATGATAAACAATTCTTCGAGGAGTTAAAAATCTTTATTGAAGAAGAAAAGATTCGTAGAAAAGTAACTCTTGAACGACCAGGAGAACTGCTTTTATTTTACAAATCAGATTACATGATCCTAACAGATTCTCTTAAACAGATTCCTCTTATTAAAGACGAGTTTATAGGCGTACCCAGCCTTATTAAACAATTAAACGAAGATGGAATCCATACAGTTGGACAACTTCCGAAGGAGCTTGTGATTCTCGGAAAATATAAAAATGTTGGGGTTGTGAATGTAGCGAGATTGTTTAAGCAGTTGAAGGGGAAGTAAACCGAGAACATTCCGATGTTAGTGTCACACATAAAAAATTATGAGCCACCCGGACTGGGTGGCTTTTTTAGTAGTGGCAGTAAATCCGGAATAGTGGCAGTATTTCCAGTTAGCAACAGTAAACTCGGCGGATTCTCAGTAATAGAGTGATATATCCATTTTACTTTCTTCAATCTTTTCATCTCTTAAGACATAAAAACTATCATTTTGTTGCAATTTGCAACAAAATGTTTTCAATTTCGGAAATAGTCTCAAAAATTTACTAAAACCATAATAAAAATACGACAATATGAGTAAAAAAAAGAAGGAAATTATTATTTTTTGACGAATTTATAGGAGCAATCCATTAGAGTGGCGAATTATCCCTCATAAATATTCCATCAGCAGTGGAATAAATTATTCGATGAAATCAAAAAAAGGTGAGTGCATAAACATAAAATAATTTCATAAACATTCTTTATTTATTAATTTTTGTCGGATAGTTTCCTAAGATGATTCTTCTAACCAGAAACAGGGGGAATAATGTGTTTAATTATATAGAAACCTTATTATTAAATTTGCTTTTTTTGGTCGTTTTTATTTTGTTTATTCCTCATATCATTGAAACAAATGTTAAGAATTTGTCATGCCAACTAAAAAAGGGAATACAATTAATTTCGGTCATCATAGCCATGATTAGTTGTATGCTATTTCCGTTTCATATTGGTGATGAGATTATCTTGGATTTACGGACGGTTGCCATTATGGTTGGTGGTTTATACCTTGGGAGAAAAGCTAGTGTCACTTTAGTCGTTATTTTTCTAATCATTCGTCTTTATTTAGGAGAATTCGGAATTGGTTTTTATGCATCAGCCATTGCAAGTTTAATCATTTTATCTGTTATATTTCTAATTCGAAATATTTTTGATAGAGCTTCAAAGCATAGAAGAATCCTTATTGCATGTAGTTTTTCGTTCTTTATTTGTACATTTGTTTTAGTCATACGATTTTTGCTTGGACATTTACATGTGTCTGATTATAAGGTAATTATCACATTTTTCTTAGTTCATCTAATAAGTACATTCTTTATTGTGTATTTCTCTGAAATGCTACAAGAGAGCTCCTACACGAATATGCAAGTTATCAAAGCTGAGAAATTAGAGGTAGTTAGTCACCTTGCGTCAAGTATTTCTCATGAAGTCAGAAATCCGCTTACCGTAGTGAAAGGCATTTTACAGATGTTATATAAAAATGAATGGGACGAAGAGAAGAGAAATCAGTTCATCGAAATCTCTCTCCAAGAAATTGACCGAGCAAATGATATTATTGGAAACTATTTAACTTTTGCAAAATCCGTACATGAAGAACATATAATCGTAAATCTTGAGCAAGAACTCCAACGTTCGATAAATGTGATTACACCAATGGCAAATATGAACTGTGTTGATATCCATACCATGATTGAACCAATTCGTATGAAAGGAGATCCTCAACTTTTACAACAATGCTTCTTAAATATTACAAAAAATTGTATTGAAGCGATGCCAAACGGTGGAAATCTTTTTATACGTACAGAAGAAATGGTTGATGGTGTGGTTATTGAGATCAAAGATACTGGAGAAGGAATGTCAGACGAACAGCTTAATCGTTTAGGAGAGCCGTTTTTTACGACGAAAGGAAGAGAGGGTACTGGCCTGGGTATGATGGCGGTCATAAAAATCATAAAACTCATGAAAGGAAAATTAGATGTTACCAGCAAAAAAAACGAGGGGACACTATTCCGGATCTACTTTCCTCACCCCTAGTTCGGAGCAGGTTGCCTGACCCATATCTAGCTTGAATACAGAGAGTTAGCAGTTCTGCAATTTCCATAAATGGATGCAGAGCTGTTTTTTTGACGGCATCATTTCTTCTTTACTTCCAAGGAATATCTGGAAATTATCCTTGTAGTTTTTTTCTTCTATGCTATACTTTGATGTGTTTGATTTAACATCAAGAAGGAGGAAAAAATGAAACAATATCCATTGTTCCGCTATCTTTACATTTTTTATTCATTTGTATTTTTACTCCATACAATTAATATTTTTATAGATAGTGAGACAATCAATTACATACTCGGAGTACTTGCTATTATCATGCTCATTGTGTCATTTCCTTTAGCATCAGGGCTTTTCAAAATTCTTGGGGGAGCTTTTCTATTTATCGGAGGATATTTATTCTTTACAACAGGTCAGTCCTTTCATATTATTCCTAGTTTATTAACTTCGAATTTATCTCTATTGACATTACTAGCCATGCTGCCTTGGATGAATAGCATCGTAAGAAGTGGAAGATTTGATCGGAATATGAATCTACTAATGAGAGTGAACGTCTCAGATTTAGGGAAACTATACCCAAGAAGCTCACTCATTACGCATATTCTTGCGGCCTTTTTAAATCTATCTGCTGCAACCATCTCTCAAGATGTTCTTAAGAGTACATTATCATCTTTTAGTAAAGAAATTCGTAATTCGTTTATCACAACAGCTTCACTAAGAGGTTATTCATTAGCCCTGTTGTGGAGTCCGTTGGAGATTATGGTCGCAGTTGCTATATTTACAACAGGTGTTGAATACGTAACCCTCTTGCCTTGGCTCATTCTAATGGCAGTTATTGCGTTTATATTAGATTCTTTGTTTGGACGAATTTTTTATAAAAAATATAAGTTTGACGAAGTGACTACTAATCGTCAGCCAACAATCAATATGAAACAATTAGTGAGAAAGATGATACAGTTCGTCATCGCACTAGTCTTGTTCCTGGTTCTCGTTATTGTAATAGGAAATCTATTTGATTTAAGCTTTACGTTAACAGTAACAATTGTTATTTTCCCATTTGCTTTCATTTGGTCTTTACTATTGAAAAGACGAAGAAGTTTCTGGACAATTGGTTGGAATAATTGGAAAACAAAAACAAATACCATGCAGAATTTCATTGTATTATTTATCTCCTTGTCATTATTTTCGACTAGTATAGGAGATACATCATTTTTGGAAGTGATCCAAAAACCACTTGCCTTTGTATCGAATTATCCAATGTTAATCTTGTTCCTTATCCAGGTCATCTTTGTATTCTTAAGTATGTTTGGTATTCATCCGATTGCAACAGTGGGTATTTTGACAGGAATCGTCACTCCTATGTTTGAAGTGATCAATCCAGTAAGTATTGCGCTTGTTCTAATTACAGGTTCTGTGGCTACCTTTACAGTAGGAACGTACGGCTTACTTGTGACATTAACGGCCATGGGAACGGGTCAAAGCCCATTCCGCATTACCGTGCAGAATATGCCATTCGCAATCGGTATGTGGATTATCGGAACACTTGTTGCGTATTTGTTATTGTAATATTAAAATGAAACCGCTTGTTGGGACAGATTTATTCTGTCCCATTTTTTGGTTAGTGAGAAAAGGAATGACATGATCCACCATTCTCTTAACCTAACATCATATGCTGTCAATCCTCAAAATAGACCACAAATTCCGTAAAACTTTTCGAATAAATTTCCTCAACTTTACGAATAAATCTCGAACCTCTCCAGTAGTGTAGTAATACAACTATTCAATTGAATTATTTAATACTCGACAAAACCCGAAAGAGATTTGAACTGAATAGGTAACTATTTAGGAGGAATGTGATGATTGTTGAAGATATGAAACATTATCCATCGATTCTTAGGGTGCTCAGTGAAGAAAGGGTTAAAAATAAAGATAAGAATGAAAGCGTTATTAAAAAATACGAAAATGAACTATGCTTAGAGGGTACGGCAGTTACGTATACTGCTGCTTTAGATGAATAAGAATGATTCTCTGGAAAAAGGAAAATATCACACCAGTAAGTTAATTTTGTTATCACTTGCCATGTTTGGCACAATGACAACATGGTTCTCAATGACTGCAGTTTTGCCAACTTTAATCGATTTATGGGAGTTGAGTAGCAGTCAAGTCAGCTTTATTACGATTATGGTCAATTTAGGATTTATTATCGGTTCAGTGCTGTCAGCATTTTTAAATCTACCTGATCGCATTGAACCACATATTTTATTCTTTTGGTCAGCTATACTAGCGGGAGTTACGACAATTTTAACCGCTTTACTAGCTAAAAGTTTAATTGTTGCATTATTGTTTCGCTTTTTTACAGGCGTTGCCTTATCAGGTGTATACGGTCCAGGGATGAAACTTGTTTCCACTTGGTTTAAAGAGAGGCGTGGGATGGCTTTGGGGCTAGTCGTGGGTGCACTTACGATTGGTTCAGCTGGACCCCATTTTTTTAAAGGAATCGGGTTCTCGTCATGGGAACTGGTCTTATTGATAACGGGATTATGTTCCATATTATCTGGTTTCTTAATGCTTCTCGTAAAAGTAGGACCCTATGCATTACCCACTGGAAACTTTGATCCAAATGCGATTCCTCGTGCTTTTAAAAATCAAAAGGTACGCCTTGCGAACTTTGGTTACTTTGGTCATATGTGGGAGCTTTACGCGATGTGGTCCTGGTTTGGGATATTTTTAGCAGAGAGCTTTAAAACAAGTGGGATTGTAAATTTTTCTACATCCGCTTCAATTGTAACATTCGTAGTAATTGGTTCCGGATTCTTTGGAGCTTGGTTTGGCGGTTTATTTGCCGATCGAATTGGCCGAGAAAAAGTAACATTATGGTCATTAGGGGTTTCTGGGACACTCACACTTTTTATAGGATTTTTCTTCGGTAGCTCACCCTGGATTATCTCCATTTTAGGAATCATCTGGGGAGTAAGTATTATTGCAGATTCTGCTCAGTTCTCAGTACTTATCACCGAGCACGTCGATCAGCGCTATGTCGGTTCATCATTAACAATCCAATTAGCACTAGGTTATGTACTTACGATTATTGTCATTTTCCTCGTACCCTTAATCGAATCAGTTATTGGTTGGGAATATACATTTTTGATCCTATTACCCGGACCTGTTTTAGGATTCCTTTCGATGTATCGATTACATCGAATAAAAACTAGATTTACATGAAAATAGTTGGTATGAAACTGTAGGTTTTCTATTAAACTAGATATATAGTAGAAGTCCTTCGGAATGTATTAAATGAGGGGGGATAAATCCAGGAGGTCATGATGGATAAGAGAGAATTTAACGATACAATCTATTATTATTTTTCTAGAGTCGGAAAGGCGTTAACGAGTCCGAAACGAATGGAGCTTCTGGATTTGTTGACGCAAGGTCCCAAAACAGTAGAAGCACTATCGAACGAAACCGAAATGAGCATCGCGAATACATCTCAGCACCTACAGGTTCTCCTAGATACTAAACTCGTAAAATGCCGTAGACGGGGAAACTTCATGGTCTACTCATTGGGAAATACAAAAGTTTGTGACTTAATCCAATCTTTACAAAAAGTAACGGAAGACAGATTTGATGAAGTGCGCCAGATGCGTACTGAGTTTATCGAAAGACCAGAAGAAATCGAAAGTCTAGAGTTGGAAGAGTTTTTAAAAATGGAAGATTTTGATAGCTATTTGGTCGTCGATGTTCGGCCAGAATCTGAGTATAATGCTTCGCATATAAAGGGTGCAATATCAATACCATATGATTCCTTTATGGACAGAGTCAGCGAACTTCCGACAGATCGTCGAATTATTGTCTACTGTCGTGGTTACTACTGTGTACACGCAACAGAGGCTGTTCAGTACCTTTCGACACAGGGATACCAAGCGATCCGACTAAATGCCGGAATCCAACACTGGAAGCGTGCCGTTGGGACAGAGGGACAGGTACATCGTCCCACCCAGCACGTTTCTGACTTTTGTTAAATGTTGATTGATTAATATAGTTTGTACGGAGGTTGCTAATGCAACCTCTTTTTATTGGCTCTATTCTAAAAGATTGTTGCCTTCTTATAATAAAAACAAAACTAGTTGTTTGGAGCGTAAGGTGGCGACCTGTCCAGTTGCAGCGGCTAGAAACTCGAGATCAGAGGCAAAATACGCCTCTTTGTCGGAGTCTCCGACGCACAGGACGTGGCGCTTTAGTCGGCCAATTTTCTCGTTTCTGTGCTAGGCGCCTCCACATTTCGTTGAAGAGGCTCAAGCCACGCCCGCGGAAAGCGTCCACCTGAAGCGGAAGTCAACGATATAAAAAAAAAGTTTGCGAAAATAGCCTTTTTAATTAAAAGGCAAACTGTCGGTTTTCTCAAAAACAAAAGCTATTGGATAATTAACAATTTTTCTTCTATAATGAAAACAAGTTCTAGAATGGGACAAGGGACCTGGCCCCGTGACCCAAGGGTAGTATAGAGGAGGAAATTATGAGTTTTCCAAAGGTTTACGTAGAAAATATTAAAAAGAATCTATTACATATTGGATCTATTAATTCCGGTAATATTGGTTATAATCGTTTAGCTTTTTCAAATGAAGAAAAAAAGGCAAACGAATGGTTAGAAGAGCAGTTAAAGGACCTAAATTTATCTGTATATAAAGATTCCATTGGTAATGTACATGGCAGATTAGGTAGCCTTGATAAACCTGCAATTGCTTTTGGTTCACATTTAGACACTGTAAAAAATGGTGGCCTTTATGATGGAGCATTGGGTGTAATAATTGGCCTTGAGTGTCTGAGAGTGCTAAAAGAACATGGCTATCAAGGAGTTCCACTTGAACTTATTAGTTTTGTCGGTGAAGAAGCGAATCCATTAGGCGGTACATTTGGAAGCAGAGCGACAGCAGGGTTAATTAAAGATGGTGATGTATCAGATGTGGAATTGGAGAAATTTGACCTTAACATGTCCAAAATTAAAGAGGCTAGAAAAAGTGACAATGCCTATCTATCCTTTTTAGAATTACATATTGAACAAGGAAGTGTGTTAGAGACTACGAACAACCAGATTGGGATTGTGACTGCCTTAGCTGGCATTTCAAGAATGCATGTTCATGTTATTGGAAAAGCAAGCCATTCTGGCACTACCCCTATGAACGCTAGGAATGACGCTTTAGTATCTGCTGCCTCTATTATCCAGTACGTTAGTGAACGAGCTACTAAGCAAAACAATGATATTGTTGCGACTGTCGGAAAGTTAGAGGTTTTTCCGAATTCGGAGAATGTAGTACCTGGTGATGTTCAATTAACGATTGAGGTCAGAGGTAGCGATTGGCATGAGATGAAGGAATTTGAACAACGATTAACAGACTGGATGAATGCAAACCATCGAGTTGAAATAGCAGTGGGTGTACAAAAGCATCCCAACACTTTATCTGTGAATGTCCAAAAAGCAATAGAGAAGACTTGTCAAAACTCAAAAGTAAATTATCACTATATGGTGAGTGGTGCAAATCACGATGCGAACTCATTAACCGAAATAACAGAAGCAGGGATGATCTTCATTCCTAGTAAGGATGGCCTTAGTCATCACCCTGATGAGTATAGTTCATGGGAAGATATTGAGGTTGGTGCCAATGTCATGCTTCAGACTATTTTGGAACTTTCGAAAAAGGTGAATTAACTTGAACTTTCAGCAAATCGAGACATCCTATCTGGACTTACATAAAGCTAAGAAACTATTAGAAATCAATAAGTTGCTTACGCAGTCGTTACATTTACAAGATGTGTTGCAAAACTTAATTACTGCAGCAAGTGAATTGGTAAACATTACTGATACGTTTATTATTTATTTATATGACGAAAATACTGGAAAGCTTAAGTTTGAAGAGGGTAAAGGTGTTGATGTAGAAAGTTTAAGGAAGCTTTCCCTTGATCCCGGCGAATCCATAACAGGCCAGGTATTCACCAAAAAGAAGGCCATCCTCTTTAATTCTGAGCAAGAAATTGATGAATCTATGAGTACAATGTCTCCAGAAAACTATCATTATTATTTGAAGGGTGTACATGGTCGGAAAATTAAAAGTGCTTTTTGTGTTCCGATCGTTTACAAAAATCATTGTTTCGGTATCCTAATCGTCGACAATTTTAACCATGATGGTCTTTTTTCAATGGCTGATATGGAAGTTATAAAAAATATTGCCGACCAAAGCGCGATCGCAATTGAACATTCCCGGGTTTATAATCATTTGTTGAAGAAGAATCAATTATTAACCGATTCAATTTCAATTCATAAAAAATTCTATCAAGTGATTATTGAAGGCTATGGAATCAAGTCAATCATTCCGTTGTTAGAGGAATTGATTCAATCTCGGGTCATCTACCATGAGACCAACCTTTTTCAGAGGAATGACCGCTACTTTCCCATTGTACGTGGCCAAGAAATTCTAGGGGTACTTGAACTGGAGAAACCTTTTGCTGCATTTGTTGAAAACGAACAAATCATTATTGAGCATGCAAGCTTAGCGATGGCGCTTGAAATAACGAAGGATAGTGCACTCCTTGAACAGGAGCTGCATTTTCGGAATGAAGTGTTTAATCAGTTGTTAAATGAGGTCCAACATTATGATGTCGGACGGATTATGCATTATTTAAAATGGGATCAAACAAATGACATTCAATGTATAATTGTTGAAAGTGCAGTAGATTCACTCTGGAAAAATAACAAAGTAAAAGAAAAGCAATGGCTCGTCCTATCTATTGAGAAGATGCTGAATAACATATGTAACAAAAGTTTTGTCGTCACTCATACGTTTCAGCTCATAATCCTTCTTCCAGGAGTGACAGACACGGTAATTAAAAAAATCATTCAAGAAGTCGAGTCAATTTTAAACAAAGAAAAAATCATAGTTGGAATTGGACGAAAAACTTCCTTGCAGCAATTAGCCACATCCTATCAGGAAGCACTACGTTCCATCAGCTATGCAAAGACCTATAAGACCTCAAACATCGTTGAATATTCGAAACTCGGTATGGAACGACTATTCCATGAAATGGAGCAGCATACAATTGACATGTACATTCAGGATAAAATCGGAAAGCTCTTAAATTCAGATGCCAGTTTACTAGAAACATTGCTTTGTTTTATTTCCAAAAATAAAAATCACAAGGAAACGGCTACTGAGCTCCATATCCATGGAAATACATTATACTATCGCCTTAAAAAGATAGAAGAAATTCTTCAATCTAGCTTAAACAATGAAAAAGATTGGGTCGACCTCATGATTGCGACTCAATTATATGTAGCGAAACAGAAAAATAGATAGCAATGGAACCTGTCCACTTGTCCTTTTTACGTCTCTAATTGTGGCAACTCACAAAAATGAATTCTAAATTTTGTGGGTTGCCACATTTGTCTTTATAATTTAGAATATTATAATTAGTAACAACAAAGAGGAGAGGTGATTCCGATGGTTCAAACGTATTTTAACTACATAGATGGTGAATGGGTGTCTGCCCAATCAGGTGATGTATATGCTAGTATCAACCCAGCAAACACAGAAGAAGTATTAGGTTATTTTCAGAAATCTGATGAACGCGATGTTGAGGTAGCGATTCAAGTAGCGGAAAAGGCATTTAAGGCTTGGTCACACGTTGCAGTACCTGAACGTGGGGATGTATTGTTTAAATTAATCTATTTGCTTGAAGAGCAAAAAGAAGAACTAGCAACTATTATTACAAAAGAAGTCGGTAAAACCTATAAAAACTCGCTAGCGGAAGTAACTATTACGATTGATGCGATGAAGCAATTCAGTGGTGAAGCAACCCGTTTAAAAGGGGAAACAGTGCCTTCAAAGAATGCTGAAATTTTTGGATACACCGTGAGAGAACCTCTTGGCGTTGTTGGAGTAATTGCGCCTTATAATTTCCCTCTTGGGATTGGAATTTGGAAGATCGCCCCTGCGATTGTTGCTGGAAACACGGTTATTTTTAAGCCAGCTAGCAACACATCACTTATTAGCGTAAAAATTATCGAACTCTTTGAAAAGGCCGGTGTACCTAAAGGAGTTATTAACATGGTAACAGGTCCAGGTGGTGTTATCGGACGTGCGATCGGTAATCATCAGAAAATCAAAGCTGTATCTTTTACCGGTTCAACCGACGTAGGATTAGCATTAGGAAGAGCAGTCACAACTCGTGGCGGAAAAATGCAGGCGGAAATGGGCGGAAAAAATGCCTCCATTATCCTTGAAGATGCCAATTTAGATGAAACGATTCAAAATGTAGTCATCAGTGGATTTTTTGATAATGGACAACGCTGTACTGGGACAAGCCGATTAATTGTTCCAAGAAGTATTTCAAAAGACGTTATTAGTAGATTAGTAGAAGCAGCCAATGCCTTACATATTACCGATGGCTTTGACGAAAAGGTAGACAATGGTCCAGTGATTGATGAAAGTCAATTAAATCTTTACTTAAAACATGTCGATTTAGCAATTGAAGAAGGTGCAACACTTGAATGTGGTGGTAAGAGATTAATAGACCAAGGACGAGACAATGGCTATTTTGTCGCACCAACAGTCTTTAGTGGCGTTACACCAGAAATGACTATTTTTAGTGAAGAAATCTTTGCACCTGTTATCGCAGTAATCGAAGTAGATTCTTATGAGGAAGCATTAGAAGTTGCAAACGACAGTGATTTTGGCTTATCATCAACGATTTATACAAAGGACCTAGAAAAAGCCATGCATTTTGTGAAACATATTCAAACGGGAGTTACACATGTCAACATTCCATCGAATTATTTTGAAAACCAGTACCCATTTGGTGGTAAAAAAGCATCCAGCTTAGGTCCGAGAGAACAAGGTTCAACTGCCCTCGAATTCTGGACAGAGTACAAAACAGTATATATCAAAGCGTAAATTACTAGTTTACAAGACTGGAGGATTATGATGACAGCGGTTGGTATAATTGGATGCGGGTTAATGGGAAGTGGCATTGCGAAGAACTTACTCAAAAAACAATTCAAAGTCCACGTATTTGATATTAATGAAGCTGCGGTGAAGAGTTTAGTTGACCATGGGGCGATTGCTTCTGCAACTCCTACTGATATGGCAAGTGAGATTGACTTTTTAATCATGTCACTTACTTCACCTGATATTATTAAAGATACACTGTTACACGAACAAAACGGTGTTCTATTTAAAATGAAAAAAGGTTCTTACATTTTGGATATGAGTACAAATGATGTACAGCTTACGAGGAAAATTCATAACACAGCTGAGGAAAACGGGGTCCAGTTTTATGATTGTCCACTAAGCGGTGGCCCTGAAGGAGCTGCAAACGGGACGTTGACCATTATGGTTGGTGGAAGTAAGGACCATTTTCCTACCATTCTCCCAATTTTAAAAGCTGTCGGCAAACATATTGAATATGTAGGGAAGAGTGGAGCAGGGCAAACCGTAAAGCTTTGTCACAATATGGTCGTAGCAGGTGTGATTACCTTATTAAGTGAAGCCTTTATAACTGGAGAAAGAGCTGGGGTTACAAAGGAGAAACTTGCGGGTATTCTACAAAAAGGATCTGGTCAAACCCGAGCAATGGATGTATTCGGGGTGAATATATTAGATGAATCATTTGACAATGTAAAGTTCTCTCTTGCCAATATGACAAAGGATATCCACTTGTACCGTCAATTGGCTGAAAACTCACAAATTTCAACTTTTGTCAGTGACATCACACATCAACTCTTTCACTTAGGTAAGAACAAAGGGAAGGGTCAACAAGATTCATCAGCGGTATATACCGTCTTAAAAGAAATGATGGAACAATAAAAACCACTAGGAGGGCATTTATAATGGAAAAGTTATTTGAGAAATTAGACGAAATTTATGATGAAATTGTCTCTATACGCCGTTATCTACACGAATACCCAGAGTTATCTTTTGAGGAAGTTAAAACAGCAGAATACATTGCAACTTATCATGAAAAATTAGGTCACGATATTCGCACAGGTGTTGGAGGCAATGGAGTAGTAGCTTATCTAAAAGGAGATCGTCCTGGACCAACTATTGCCTTACGTGCAGACTTCGATGCCCTCCCGATCTTAGAGCAAACGGATGTACCGTTCAAGTCAAAAAATGATGGTGTGATGCATGCATGTGGACATGATGGTCATACTGCAACTTTACTTGGTTTAGCGAAAGTGTTAAATAGTATGAAAGCAGAACTTGAGGGTACGGTAGTATTCATCCATCAGCATGCAGAGGAATTACCACCGGGTGGTGCCATTTCTATGATCGAAGATGGTTGCCTAGATGGTGTCGATGTAATCTTCGGCAAACATTTACAAGCTCAAATGCCAGTTGGAGAAATCGGTTATCGAGTTGGTGCAATCCAAGCAGCTCCTGACCGTTTCGATATTAAAATTCAAGGGCGAGGCGGACATGGTGCCTACCCACATCAAACAATCGATAGTATTGTCGTTGGAGGTCAACTCATAAATAATTTACAACAAATTGTTAGCCGTAAAGTAGATCCATTGGATTCTGCCGTTCTATCTGTAACCTCATTCGAGGCAAAAAATCCTTACAATGTCATCGCTGACTATGCTGAAATGATTGGTACCGTGCGTACTTTCAAAGAAGAGACGCGTGATTTTATCGAAAAAGAAATGGAACGAGTGGTTCGTGGAACATGTGATGTGAATGGTGCAGATTTCGAATTCACCTATACACGCGGCTATCCAACCCTCATCAACCATAAGGAAGAAACCGAATTTGTTGCAAAATTGGCGGAAGACGTTCCAGGAGTAAACAAGGTTGCTGAAACAGAACCTGTTATGGGCGGTGAAGATTACGCTTATTATTTACAACATGTAAAAGGTACCTTCTTCTTTACAGGTGCAGAGAATCCAGAGTGGAAAGACTCTTACCCTCACCATCATCCAAAATTTGATATCGATGAGCGTGCACTTTTAATCGCAGCAAAGGTATTAGGGAAAGCAACATTAGAATATATGAAAGTACATGCAAAAGCGGCTGTAAAATAAATACCATATAAACAGCATCACTATTAAAAAAGGGGGAAGAGCAATGAGTGAAAATGCAACGAATCTTTGGAAGGATTGGAAATTACATCTTTTAGTATTTGCCATTGTTTTGGTGACTGAATTGATAGGCACACATCGTATTCCAATTGGAGCAGGGGTCATTTTATTACTACCGATGTTGTATGCAGTTATCGTTGGAATTGCAGTCTATTTTACGCCACTTGTCACAGAAAAAATGTCTAAAAATGCGGAAAATCTCGTATTTATTTCCGTAACATTATTGATTGCAAAATTTGGTGTACAAGCAGGTCCAGCTTTACCTCAATTAATTGAAGCAGGTCCAGCCTTAATGCTTCAAGAACTAGGAAACCTAGGTACTATTTTTATTGCATTACCAGTAGCTGTATTCTTAGGATTAAAAAGAGAAGCAATTGGTATGACCCACTCCATCGGAAGAGAACCAAACTTAGCCCTTATTACGGATAAATATGGTCTTTCTTCTCCTGAGGGTCGTGGTGTAATGGCGATCTATATTTTCGGTACAGTGTTTGGATCGATTTTCTTAGGTCTTATTTCAGGATTTTTGGCAACAGCAACACCACTCCATCCATACTCTTTTGCAATGGCAACAGGGGTAGGAAGTGGTAGTATGGCTGCAGCATCACTTGGGCCACTCGTCGCAGCATATCCAGATATGGCAGATACAATTACTGCATTCTCAGGGGCAAGTAACCTATTAACTTCTGTAACAGGATTGTACGCTAGTATTTTCATTGGCTTACCATTAACAGTGAAGTTATATAATGTTCTTACTAGAGTAAGAGATAAAAAAGCTGCGAATTCGAATTCAAAGGGGGCGTAACAACCAATGTTAAAAAGTATTCAAGAATGGGTCTTATTATTTATTATTTGTTCTATATCAGTTCTTGCAGGAAACTGGATTGGTTATGATGTTATGCCACTTGCAGCCATTCCAGGAATACTTGTTCTTGCTGGAGTGAGTTTGGCCGGATTAATTATTCATAAAGCAATTCCATATAAAAAGGTTCCAAGTATTGCCTACATTGGGATTCTAGCATTCATTATTACAATCCCAGGCATGCCATTCCAAGAAAAACTCGTAGAATGGACAGCACAAGTGAATCTATTAGCGATTGCAACACCAATCTTAGCCTATGCTGGTATTTCCATCGGACGCTCATGGGCAGATTTCAAAAAATTAGGTTGGAGAACAATCGTTATCGGTATGTTCGTTCTACTCGGAACCTATCTCGGATCCGCTATCGTAGCCGAAATCATCCTACGAATCCAGGGAATCATCTAATGGGACACAGGGACAGGTCCCCTGTCCCAGAACCATTTTGAAAGAAGGTCTGTATTTATACAGGCCTTTTTTCCTGTTTTTTAAACAATGAAAATTGTCATGGCTAAAACTACTCCTGTAAAATTCAAATCCAAAGACCCGTATTCTAATGAATTCCTCTACTATTCTGACATTATTGTAAACAAATCTCCTACTTTTTTACTGTAAAAACTTTACAGTCTATTAATCACCCCTTTATATTCAGTAGTTATTCTGGAAGGAGATTCTTGGTATAATGAAAATATACTTCAAGAATATTCTATATATTATAAAATTATATTTTAGTAGAGGGGAGAACTATGTATGAATGTAAAGTGGTGGAGAAATGTTTTGTTTGCCTCAGCCATAACAGTACCATTAGCACCTACTGTTCATGCAGACAATGAACCATCAGATGTTGCTCAAGCTCGATCAACTTCGTCCGACAGAACAGAACCTGTCATTTTTGTTGGACCAGCTGGCAAGACGCTTGTTTCGAAGGAAAGTACAACCACGATTGGTCCTGGTATTATGCTTGCTAGTTTTGAAAGATTTGATGCACGAGGCTGGCTAAATGGAGAAGTAATGACCATTAACCTAGGAAATGATAGCATTTCAACCGATATACTTTATCCTGGCAGTGTTTCATCTGCGAAACCATTGTCAGAAATGGCGAAGGAAGCAGGTGCAATCGCTGGGGTCAATGGAGATTTCTTCGATATTAATAATACGAAAGCTCCTCTAGGCACTGTAGTTAGTAAAGGGGAAATGGTAAAAGGGCCTCAAGGTAGTCATACACTCACTGCCAGTGTTGATAAAAATGGTTTGGGTCATATCTCTACTATTCTATTAGATGGAAAAGTTAAGCTACCTAGCGGAGAAATCACACTTGACGCACTCAATCAATACGCAATTTCAAAAGATGGTATAGGATTATACACTTCTGTCTGGGGAAGCGCTGAAAGGTCTCAGGATGGAAGCACCGTGTATGAAGTAATGGTCGTAGATGGAAAAGTTACAACTGTAGTAGAAGGTGCAGGGAATGGTGCCATCCCTGAAAATGCTTTTGTACTTGTTGGACGTGAAAAAGGTGCAGAGACCTTAAGAGCTTTATCTGTTGGAGATGAAGTAAGTGTAGAATATGCTCCAAAGACTGACATCGATGTTTCATTTGCTGTTGGAGGTAATATTAAACTTGTTGAAAGTGGAGTTGTTATTTCGAATTTAGATGATACGACTTCTGCACCACGAACTGCTGTTGGTTTTTCTGAGGATCGCAAAACGATGATTTTAGCAGCAGTTGATGGACGTCAAACAGACAGTCGAGGTATGACATTTAAAGAATTAGCCGAACTGATGAAGGAATACGGTGCACATTATGCCTTAAACCTTGATGGTGGAGGTTCCACAACCATGGTTGCACAAAATCCTGGTACGAAAGATGTGAAGGTTGTGAATCAGCCATCCGATGGCACTGAAAGATCAGTACCGAATGGGATTGGAATTTTTGCAAAGGCTGGAAGTGGTGAATTAAAGAGCTTTGCAGTTAATACTGCATTTAAATCTGATATGAGTAACCGCGTATTCCCTGGATTAACAAGAACGTTTATTGGTTTAGGGCACGATGAAAATTACTCTCCAGTTCCTGTTGGTGAAGTGAAATGGAAGGCTCTTCCCGCAGACGTTGGTAAATTTGCGGAAAATGGCGTTTTTCATGCTAAAAAGTCAGGTAAAGCCATTGCTCAGGCACAAGTAAAATCTTCAAAGGGTTCGATGGAGATCACCGTCCTTGGTAAATTGGAGCGAATTGAAGCATCACAAGCACGCCTAAGTTTGGAATTAGGACAACAAGCAAGTTTTTCTGTTAATGGTTATGACAAAGTCGGATACAACGCACCAATTGAAGCTAGAGATGTAAATTTAGACTATGATGAGTCAGTAATTTCGATCATGGAAAATGTGGATGGTAGCTTTACTGTTATACCTAAAGCTGATGGTGCGTCGGCGCTCATCACAGTAAAAGTAAAAGACGAGGTTACGTATCTGCCAGTTACAATTGGCCTAGCTACAAAGAAAGTCGATGATTTTGAAGAGATAAGTGGGTGGTCCTTTACAAAATATCCAAATGAAGTTGGAGCATCTATGAAGCATGTTGCTGGTAGGGATGGAAAAGGGATCGAGTTAGCATACGATTTTTCAACAACAACGGCAACTCGTGCTGCTTATTTACAAGCATCTCCTACGATTGAATTACCAGGTGATGTTCAGAAAATTGGACTTTGGGTAAAAGGGGATGGGCAAGGAGCATGGCTTCGTACTGTCATTGAAGATGCAGCAGGGACAAGATACACATTATCACTTGCTGATGCAGTAGATTGGTCAGGCTGGAAGTACGTTGAGACGACGGTCCCTGAAGGCGTACGATACCCTGTAAAGCTTTGGAGAATCTATCCAGTTGAAACGAACAAAAATGAGCAATACACAGGTCAATTGGTATTTGATGATGTAACTGTTAAAGTCCCCACTTCTATAGAGGTTCCAGAAGTAGCGAAAGATCCAGACCCGCTCATTATTCAAAATGGAGAAATTGAAAAAGGACGTTGGACATTTGCGGTACTAGCTGACAGCCAGTTTGTTGCAAAGGATCCGAATAGTTCTCAAGTACAAATGGCAAGAGAATCTCTAAGACAAATTGTTGCAGCAAAACCAGACTTCCTTGTAATTAATGGTGATTTGGTTGATACAGCATGGAAAGAAGATTTTGCATTTGCTGAGCAAATTTTACAAGAAGAAGTTGGAGATAAACTCCCAATCTATTATCTACCAGGAAACCATGAAATTATGGGGCCAGGTACACTGGATAATTTCTTAGAAGTGTATGAAAATAACCGTTATACTTTTGATCACAAAGGGACAAGATTTATTTTGCTTGATTCATCGACAGGAAGTTTCCGTACGAGTGATTTCCAACAGCTACTCGATTTAAAAAAGACATTAACGGAAGCTGCAAAGGATTCAAAGGTTAAAAACGTAGTTGTCATGGCGCATCATCCAACGCGTGATCCACTACCTACGAAAAACAGCCAGCTTAGTGATCGAAAAGAGTCTAATCTTCTTGAACAATTCTTAACGGAGTTTCGTCAAACTTCAGGAGGTAAGGGGGCACTGTTTGTCGGTGGTCATGCTCATACTGTAAGTGTTGATCGTGTCGAAGGTGTTCCGTATATGGTTGTCGGTCCTTCAGGAAAAGCACCATATGGCTCCAGTGATGCAGGTGGTTTTTACGAGTGGACGATGTTCGGAGTCGACCCAACGCCTGTACCGGACAAGGCTATGGGGCCAGGACAATCTAATGGACAAAGTTCTGTTTCTGGTACTGACTGGATTCAAGCTGAAGTGAATCCACTTTTATTAGATATTACTCTTCAAGCACCGTCTGCAATAAAAGTAGGAGAAACAGTACAAGTTGAGGCAACTGGGCATCAAAAAGATAACCTAAACTTCCCACTTCATTATCCAGCAACTGTTCAATGGGAAGCGAGTGAGAACGTCTTTATCGGTAGTGGGGAAGAACTAACCCGGGCTGAAACTTCAGGAAAATACGCTGCACTCTTCGACTACACAACAGGGGAACTAAAAACTCTAAAAGCAGGAGAAATAACACTAAAAGTCGAAGTAAATCAAATGACCAAAGAGCAAACCATCACAATCGAATAATGGGACAGCGGGACAGGTTGACTGTCCCGCTTTTTATGCTTGGGACAAGTGACCCACCCCCACGGTTCATCCGCTTATTTCACAGCTGCTACGCCCTTGTTTATGATGTTATTGACCAATTCGCCCAGTTCTTTTGGGGATTTGTCCATTCCGTTCTTTAACCATCTTTTGATCACGTAAATACTTCCACTTATAATGAAGGTACTGAAATATTCAGAAACGTTCCCGTCAAGATGGCTACTGGCCCAGTTCTTCATGAGGTATCGATGGACAATATCCATGACCTTTTGCTGAAACGTGGTATCCACATTTTCATTCAATAATGTTTGGCAAATATCTTTCTTAGTCACAATATACTCCAGCAATTTTTCTGTCATTTGTAGAGTTTCGTCTTCTTTATCAAAATCATATTGATTGAGATACGTAATCATATCCTCAATAATCTCTTCTTCTATTTTTTCAAGTAGGTCATATTGGTCAGAGTAATGAGCATAAAACGTAGAACGATTAATATCTGCTTCCTTACAAATTTCCTTTACTGTAATTGTCGAAATTGATTTCTCTTTTAATAGCTTCATAATGCTATCCTTTAATACCATTCGTGTGTATTGTTTACGTCTATCTAATTTAGTTGATGTCATTTTAATCCCTCTTTTATTAGTTATCCAACATATTAGGTTATTATGTTGTGAAACGTACTCAAATTAATAAACTGTTTGTTGAATAGGCAACACCGTGTCGATATAATATTATAGTGGAATTGCCGGTTATGCAAGAGAGGGTGAAACATTATAGATATTGCAACACGAATTATTAAACATAAAAAATCAGTTGTCATCGTATTTATGCTCCTCACACTTTTAGCAACCATTGTTCAGTTTGGGGTTGTCGTTAACTATAATATGGTTGACTATTTGCCGGAGGATGCTCCTTCTGTGAAAGCCATGGAAATTATGGAAGACGAATTTGAAGGGGCTGTGCCGAATACGAGGGTCATGATACATGACGTCACGATACAGGAAGCACTAGGTTACAAAGAGAAACTTTCTGAAATTGATGGTGTGTCGGATGTCACGTGGTTAGATGATGCCATTGATATTAAAACGCCTATCGAAATGGCGGATGAAGAGACTGTTGAGTCTTACTACAAGGAAAATAACGCACTGTTTTCTTTAAGTATTGAAAAGGGAGACGAAGTTGCGGTAACGGATGCCATCTACGAGGTTATTGGAGAAGAAAATGCAATGGCAGGTGAAGCTCTAGATACAGCCACTTCACAAAAGATGGCTGGTCAAGAATCATTATATGCTGCTCTATTGTTAGTACCAATTATTATCATTATCCTAGTATTATCGACGAACTCATGGGTGGAGCCGGTATTTTTCCTTACTGCAATTGGGGTTTCTGTTCTCATTAACCTTGGAACCAATATTTTTCTAGGGGAAGTTTCGTTCGTAACCCAATCGGTTGCACCTATATTACAACTAGCGGTGTCACTCGATTATGCGATCTTTTTACTTCATAGTTTTTCAGACTATCGAAAGACAGTTTCCGATCCAAAAGAAGCAATGCAGCTTGCGATGAAAAAATCGTTTCCAGCCATTACAGCAAGTGCGTCAACCACCTTTTTTGGGTTTATGGCATTATCATTAATGAATTTCCAAATTGGTTCAGACCTTGGAATCAACCTTGTAAAAGGGATTTTACTAAGCTTTATCAGTGTTATGGTGTTTTTACCAGCTCTGACTTTGTTATTTTTTAAGTGGATCGATAAAACACAGCACAAACCACTGATCCCAAGTTTTACTAAAATTGGAAGCATGGTTGTGAAATTGCGAATTCCAAGTTTACTATTAGTTGCATTGTTAATTGTACCTGCGTTTATGGCCCAAAGTGAGACGAATTTCATCTATGGTCTTGGAGATCAACCTGAGTCAACGAGAGCTGGTAGCGATAAAATGATAATCCAGGAAGAATTTGGAGCCTATACTCCTATGGTTCTACTTGTACCAAAAGGGGATTTGGCCAAAGAAGAAGCGTTCATTCAAGATATTCAGAAGATTGATCAGGTATCGAGTGTTCTAGCGTACGTTAACACTGTAAGTAGCGCGATTCCTCCAGAGTATTTGGACAAATCGATCACTGAGCAATTTTATTCAGACAACTACAGTCGCATTATTATTAATACAACAACTAAAAATGAAGGCGACCAAGCATTTTCTTTAATCGAACATATTAAACAAACTGCAGAAGAGTATTATGGAGACGAGGCACATTCACTTGGGGAAAGTGTGACATTGTATGATATCAAAAATACGATTCAAAAGGATAACGCATTAGTGAATCTCTTAACGGTTCTTACGATTGCCCTTGTCCTTATTGTGACATTTAAGTCAATCTCGTATCCTATCGTGCTATTGCTCACGATTCAGACTGCTGTTTGGATTAATCTCTCCGTCCCATATTTTACAGATTCGTCATTAGTGTATGTTGGTTATTTGATAATCAGTACGGTACAGCTTGCCGCGACGGTCGATTATGCAATTCTCTTGACCGAAGACTACACAACGAATCGAAAGCAAATGTCTGCACTTCAAGCGATTAAGAAAACACTTGATGAGAAGATTTTCTCTATCGGGATTTCGGCAGCTATTTTATCAAGTGTAGGTTTTATTTTAGCGTTTACCTCATCAAACCCTATCGTATCATCAATTGGACTGTTGTTAGGAAGAGGAGCCTTGCTTGCATTTATCATGGTCGTATTTTTCTTACCAGCACTTGTGTTGGTTTTTGATAAGGTTATTGAAAAAACTACATGGAAAGCAAATCATTATAAGGAGAAATGAGGATGAAGAGAATACACAAAGTACTATTAATCTTACTTTCTATCACTCTCGTATTGCCGTCATTTCTTGTCACTGCTGCATCGGCCGACGGAATAATCTCAACGAAAGATGAGGTCGTATATGCAACGCTGAGTGCCACTGGAAAGCAGCAAGATATATATGTGGTTAATACTTTGGATATCGAAAAAGCAGGGAAGATCGTCGATTATGGATCTTATTCAACATTAAAAAACTTAACAGACTTCTCAGAAATTATCCATAAAGATGATAAAGTAGAAATTATAGCTCCAGAAGGGAAATTCTATTATCAAGGTTCAGTTAATGAAAAAGCATTACCTTGGAATATTGATGTATCCTATATACTAGACGGTAAAGAAATGGCACCAAAAGAACTAATTGGTGAAGACGGAAAAATTGAAATACAGATAAAAACGTCTTCAAATGAAGAAGTGAATCCGGTCTTCTTTAAAAATTATTTATTGCAAATTTCATTAACACTTGATCCAGCTCTTTACACGAACATTGAAGCTGAAGAAGGAATGCTTGCAAATGCAGGTAAAAACAAACAAGTTACTTTTACTGTCATGCCTGAAAAAGAGGAAGAATTCGAACTCCAAGCAGATGTTGTCGACTTTGAGTTTGAAGGAATCAACATTACAGCCGTTCCATCATCGATGTCGATTGATGCACCTGAAATCGATGAAATGACAGAAGACATGTCATCTTTAACGAACGCAATCAAGCAGCTTCATGATGGAGTAGGAGCGTTAAAGAATGGCGTTTCCGAGCTAAATAGTGGTGTGCAGGAACTTCAAAACGGTTCTGGTCAATACAATAAAGGTATGACTGATATTAACAAAGCTTCCTCTGGTCTTGTTAATGGCTCGAATGAAATTGGGAAAGCTCTTGAACAGATAAGCAAGTCCTTAAATTCTGGATCTGAAGATGTGAATCTTGGCGACCTTGATAAATTAACCGCTGGACTTCAGCAAATGGCAGCGAGTTTACAAGGGACAGTATCAGAAATAGCTAAGCTTAAAGAAGGATATTCAACAGCTTACTCTTCATTAGACAAAGCAATAGCAACTATCCCAAAAGCAACAATTACACAAGAACAAATTCAAGAACTACAAAACAGCGGAGCAAATCAGGAAGTTGTCAATCAACTTCTGAACACATATACGGCAGCACAAACTGTTAAAGGTACCTTTACTCAGGTCCAAGCTGGGTTTACGGAAGTAAATAATGCTTTAGCGGGATTAATGACTGGACTCACGGAAGTGGCAACAAATCTCAATCATATGGCAACCGAGGTTTCAGCATCATTAAAAGCATCGGGTTCAACTGAATCTCTTTCTCAGCTACAAAATGGCCTTGCTGCATTATCCGCCAATTATCAAACATTTCATTCAGGATTGGTGAAATACACAGGTGGAGTTGGTCAGTTATCGAAATCCTATCAAAAAATGCATCAGGGAATTGTGAAATTATCAGGTGGTACAGGTGACCTTGACAACGGAGTAGCTGAACTACACAATGGTACTCGTAAATTATATGAGTCAACGAGTGATTTACCAGAACAAATGAAGGAAGAAGTGGACCAGATGATATCCGAATATGATAAATCAGATTTCGAAGCGTTCTCTTTTGTATCAGACCAAAATAAAAATGTTAATCTTGTCCAATTCGTCATAAAAACGGAAAGCATTAAGAAAGAAGAACCAAAAGCAAAAGAAGTCGAAGAAAAAGAAGTCAAAGGCTTCTGGGCGAAGTTGATTGATTTGTTTAAATAGAATCTTTTCTAAGAGATTGTTGTATTTTGATAAAAAAGCGCAAAACTAGTTGATCGGAGCGTAAGGTGGCGACTCCTCGAAAATGTATTCACATTTTCTTCGTGCGTGGATTATTTCAAAGAAGCAAATTTCAATGTCCAGCGGGAAAAGCGTGAGACATGAGACCCCGCAGGTGCGGTAGCGACTTGTCCAGTTGTAGCGGCTAGAAACTCGAGAAATTTCAACTCCTCCTTCAGAGGCAAATTACGCCTCTTTGTCGGAGTCTCCGACGCACAGGATGTGCTAGTGCCGACGTCGCCACAGGACGTGGCGCTTTAGTCGGCCAATTTTCTCGTTTCTGTGAAAGCCGCCTCCACATTTCGTTGAGGAGGCTCAAGCCACGGCCGCGGAAAGCGTCCACCTGAAGCGGCAGTCAACGATATAAAAACAACAAAATTTGCGAAAACATTAATAAATAAGAAGTGATACGGGGTGTCAGTAAACTGGCACCTTTTTGTTTTCGCTCATTCATGTTAAAGTTAGTAGGAAGTCAAAAATGAGGTAGGGCAAACAATATGATTGAGATAAAAAAATCTTTACTAAGTGATGGGGAATTCAATAGAGGCGTATTTGCTACAATGGATATAAAAAAAGGACAACTAATCCATGAAGCACCTGTAATTTCTTATCCAAATGAACAACACGAGCACATTGAAAAAACATTACTTGCTGATTACGCTTTTGAATATGGAATTAATCATACGGCAATCCTTCTCGGATATGGCATGCTATTTAACCATTCCTATGAACCTAATGCCATTTATGATATAAACTTCGATAATCACACATTTGATTTCTATGCGTACAAAGACATAAAAGCAGGCGAAGAAATCCTAATCAACTACAACGGCGAAGTCGACGACAACACAAAACTTTGGTTCAATGAAGAATAATGGGACACAGGGACAGGTCCCTCGTCCCAGACATTAATTTCCAATTTAGTGGTTGTAGAGGACAAAACAAAAGTTAAATCAATATCACTTTAGAAGCAGTGTATTTCAATTTAGAAAATACACTGCTTTTTGCATTTCAAAAGTCCTTTAGTAATTTTGATGTTTTAGGAAAAAATATGAATACAAATTACAGGAGGTGTACAACATGAGCGAAGTCTATCGAGATAAGATAGTTGTGAAAGATGAGAATGGAGATGAAAAAGAATTTTCGATTGAGGCATTATTTGATATGAAGGAGAAAACATATGCATTGTTACACTCTTTACAGGATCAAAACAATACATTCGTGATGCAGGTTGAGAATACGGAAGATGGTCAGTATTTGACAGGAATCAAAAATCCATCTGAACGTGACATGGTGCTAGATGCCTACGAGATAGCTGTCGATGCAAATCCAGCGGAGTAAGCGATGGAAGAAAAGATTATTAATGTGATTGATCCACAAATGAATAGACAAATTGAGGAAGAAATTAAAGGTTTAACATTCACAAAAAACTTTCGATCTCCTTCGGCAGAGGAATGGTATGTTTTTTTACCAAGCTATAAGGACCCGACGACTGGCGGTGCAGCTGGTAAGGTTATTATCCACTATAACCTATATGATACAAAGGAAATATTCATAAATACCACAATAATATTTGACGACCCTGCCCTGCATAAGGAATCACTTCATCAGCTTGTTTATGTCATTTCGGATGAACTGGTAAATCGTTTAGTTGGTTATGCTGATACACTTCTCTCTGTTCATTCAGGTGAGAATTCGTATCAAGCAGAATACAAAAACTGAGGGGTTATGATGGTAGATAAAATAATTCAATCGATCCAACAACACTCAATTCCGTTAACTAATTTTAAAGATGACCTTGACCCACTAATTTCTGCAATCACAAATCAAAAATATATATTGTTAGGTGAGTCCTCACATGGTACGTCTGAATTTTATCAAATACGTGCGGAAATCACTAAAAGATTAATCCTTGAAAAAGATTTTACTTTTATAGCAGTGGAAGGCGATTGGCCAGCTTGCCAACAGGTGAATAGCTATATTAAAGGATACTCAAATGAATATAAAAATGCCCTAGATGTTCTAGCTTCGTTTAAACGTTGGCCAACCTGGATGTGGGCAAATGAAGAATTAATTGATCTGATTGAATGGTTAAAAGAATTTAACCAAGAAAAACCGAATGAAAAAAAGGTTGGTTTTTATGGAATTGATATTTATAGTTTATGGGAATCAATGGATGAGATACTAAAGTATTTAGAAAAAAGAAACTCTCTAAATCTTGAGGTCGCGAGAAAAGCCTTCGCCTGTTTTGAACCCTTTCATCGGGAAGCGGAAAAGTATGCTTTGTCTTCTGCATTTTATCAAGAAGGATGTCATGAAGAGGTCACAAGGCTTTTGATGGAAATAATAGCGAACAAACATGTTTACCAAGATTCACGGGAAAGCAGTTTAAATGTAGAAGTAAACGCACTTATTACGGCTAATGCTGAAAATTATTATACAACGATGATTACGAACGATAATGAATCGTGGAATATTAGAGATCGCCACATGGTTGAAGTTATACAAAGAATTGATTCCTTTTATAATCATCTTTCTAAAGGGATCATTTGGGAGCATAATACACATGTCGGTGATGCAAGAGCAACTGATATGGCCAATGAAGGCTTGGTCAATGTAGGACAATTAATAAGGGAAGAAATAGGTTCTGAAAATGTGTTTATCGTCGGTTTCGGTACACATCATGGAACGGTTATCGCAGCTAGCGAATGGGGTGTGGATTTTGAAAGAATGAATACCCCTCCCGCAGTTGTTGGCAGCTGGGAAGATCTCTTGTATAAGGCGGGAGAATTCGATAAGCTTCTTATTTTTACTGAGAAAAATAAAAATATATTTAAAAAAGAACTTGGGCACCGTGCAATTGGCGTTGTCTATAATCCGCAGTATGAGCATTATGGTAACTACGTCCCATCAGTAATATCTGAGCGGTATGATGCGTTTGTCTTTATAAATAACACAAAAGCATTAACACCATTAGAAGTAACAGGTATTTTAATTTAAACCAATACTACGATTAGCCGATGACCCCTTAACCAGGGGGGTATCGGCTATTTATTTTAAACTTCCCTTTAAAATATGACTAGAAAACTTATTTGTTATTTTTTACAAAAAAATAGTAGAAAAATACATTTTCAAAGTGTAAAATAAAAAAGCAAAAATTAGTTAGTCAAACTATTCAACATTCACATCCATTCTTAAAACAGGAGGGAACCAAGAACAATCATTATTTCTGTTTACTATCAATCTATTTATTTTAAAAAATCTAAATTTCAGTAGAGGTTGATGAAAGATGACAATGGATGCTACAGACTTACCAACAAAAGAGCCAACCATTTTTAATCATATTGGCAATAAAATCATAACAGAAGACCGAGTGATTAAGATAATTGCTAGGTTGGAAGAGCCCTTAATCGTGATTTTAGGTAATGTATTAAGTGATGAAGAATGTGATGAGTTAATTAGCTTGTCAAAGGATAAAATACATCGTTCAAAAATTAGTAATGCACGCGTAGATAATATGAGAACGAGTAGTAGTACGTTCTTAGAAGAAAGTGAAAATATAATAGTTAGTAGAATTGAAAAAAGAATCTCTCAGATTATGAATATACCAACTGAACACGGAGAAGGTCTTCAAATTCTTAATTATCAAATTGGGCAAGAATATAAAGCTCATTTTGACTTTTTTACATCCACTAACAAGGTGATCAACAACCCCAGAATCAGTACTATGGTGATGTATTTAAGCGATGTGGAGCATGGTGGGGAAACGTATTTTCCTAAACTTAATTTTTCAGTATCTCCTCAAAAGGGGATGGCTGTGTACTTTGAATACTTTTATAATGACCAGGACTTAAATGAGCAAACCTTACATGGTGGGGCGCCGGTTATTGTCGGTGACAAATGGGCTGCAACACAATGGATGAGAAGAAAAAGAATTAAATAGTGATACAATAGTAAACAAAAAGCACGGGCGATACTTCAAGTAGGAGATCGCTCTTTCTTTCTAAGGGGAGAGATGAAATGGCTTTATTAAATGTAAAATATCATTCAGAAATACTAGGCATGCCTGTCGAAATGACCGTATTATTGCCCCAGACAGTTACTGAAAATAGTCAATCCTTTCCAACTCTCTATCTATTACATGAGATGGGGGATGGTCACACCTCATGGCTACGAAAAACAAGCCTTGAAAGATATGTAGATGATCTTTCACTTGCTGTTGTCATGCCAGCGGGCCATACAAGCTACTACACAGATATGTACCATGGAAAACCGTATTTTACCTTTATCACCGAGGAATTGCCAGTGCTTTGCGAAAATATGTTTCCGCTTTCTCAAACTAGAGACGAACGTTTTATTGCCGGAAATGGGATTGGGGGCTATGGAGCATTAAAAGCAGGATTATCTGCTTTAGATACTTTTAGTGTCGCAGCTGCTTTTTCAAGTCCAATAAACGTAGTAGGGATTGCGAACCGCTTAGAAAAGCATAAGGCAATAGATATATTTGGCCAAGTTGACGAACTAAGTAACAGTATTGAAAATTTATACAAAGCAGCAGAGTCTTTACAAAATTTAAATAAACCACTATCGGATATTTATTTATCGTGTAATGAAGAACATCATTTATTGGAAGAAAACGAATCCTTCAATACATATCTAAAAAATCTCGGAGTGAAGACAACATTTGAAAAAACAGTTGGTGAACATACTGATTGGAAACAATGGGATCATGCGGTAGAAAAATTTATTTCATGGTTAACCGCAAAGAACCCAGTCTTACGAAGAGGGGGGAAATGATTGTGGCACTAATTGAAACCTGTGTATATTCTGAAGTGCTTGGGATGGAAGTTACATTAAATGTCATTCTTCCACAGGAAAGGCAACCGTTTCAGAAAGAAGAAAAACTTAAAGTACTATGGCTCTTACACGGTGGGTCTGGTGATGCATTTGCTTGGCTTCGGATGAGTAATATTGAAAAATATGCAATGAAATTTGGAATTGCTGTCATTATGCCAGGAGGAATGAATTCATGCTTTACAGACATGGAACATGGTGGGCAATTTTTTACCTATATGACAGAAGAACTTCCAGGTCTTATCCGTCATTTGTTTCCTCGCTTGTCTAAGGAACGCGAAGATCACTACATATCAGGCTTTTCGAATGGTGGGTATGGCTGTTTACGGATTGGTTTAGCACGACCAGACCTTTATGCTGCTATCGGCGCTTTCTCAGCTGGAAATAAGGCTGATGTTCCATTTAGTAATGATGGTTCTAAGAAAGCAAAAGGACGAATCGAGGTTTTTGGTGACGCTGATATAAAAAATACAGACCATGATCTTGAATATCTTGCGATTGAAGCGGCGAAATCAAATCAGGTTCTTCCTAAAATCTATCATGCATGTGGTAGTGAAGATCCTTGGTTAGATTTAAACGATAAGGTACGCGACTTTTTTCATGAACTGAGCCATTCTTATGACTACTCCTACCATGTAGCTGACGGTTATGGTCATACCTGGGAATTCTGGGATATGGAAATTCAACGCTTTCTAGAAACACTTTCTCTTAAACAAGACGACACGAGATTTATTGGAATATAACTAAAAAGAAGGCCTGCATTTGTTATGCAGGCCTTGTGAGTTATTATTTCTTTTTATATGCAGCCGTAAATTCTTCCATGATTTTGTCTCCGCCTTGCTTCACCCATTCATTGACTGCAGCTTCAAAACCAGCTTTATCAAGCTGCCCAATGATATATTGATAGGTAGCGTCATCAATGATTTTTTGCAACGCTAAGCTTTTTTCATTGAATGTAGGGGAGTGCAGTCCGACTGTTGGGTCAGGAATTAAATATTGTTCATTGTCAATGAATAGTTCTTCAGCTTTTCCCATTGGCTCGTAATCATATTTTGCTTTTAAACGACCATTTGTTTCCTCTTCAGCTATTTTTAGTGTTTGTAATGGACGAACTTCTTTATCATATATCTGCTGGTCTTTAATGACTACTTCGCCATTTTCAACAGTGTAATGTTCGCCTTCAATACCCCAATAAACTAAATTAGATCCTTCGGGAGTCATAAGGAAATCATAGAAACTTAGTATCTTTTTTAACTCTTCTTCTGTTTTAACAGAGGATTTCGGGAATAATATACCATTTCCATATCCAGGTAGGGACCAAACTGTAAATTTTCCATCTGGACCAGCAACCTGATTGTGTACATCGAACTCAGCATTAGGGTTAATTGCCACCGCATCTAAATAAAGCGATTCAACATCACCCATTGATCCAACATATACGCCTGCTTTACCGCTTTTAAGTAAGCCTTGTTGATCCGCCTTACTTGTAACTGGGAAATCCTTGTTTATGTAACCTTTTTCATGTAAGTCTCTAAAGAAATCAAGTGTTTTCATATATTCAGGGAACATAAATTCTGGTTTGATTTCTCCGTTATCTACACCAAAGTTGGTAGGAGTATGGAACCAAGAAGCAACCGTTTTGAATGCTCCAAAAATTAATTCATTTCGATCTGTTAACCCAATTGTATCGTCTTTTCCGTTCCCATCAGGGTCTTCTTCCGTAAAGGCACGCAGCATTTCATAGAATTCATCGATATTTTTTGGAGCCGATAATCCAAGCTTTTCAGCCCAATCCTTCCTATATATCATGCCTTGTCGAGAGAGAGGTTTTCCTTCATAAACCATATAAAGCTTTCCATCAACTTTTGTATTTTCAAGAATATCTTTTTTCATTTTACTCAAGTTTTCAAATTCATCTAAGTATGGCCCAATTTCCCAAAATTGACCATCTTGAATCGCTTCATGATATTGAGTAAGCATGTCTAAGTCTAAAACAACGGAGTCAGGGAATGAACCAGATCCAAATAAGGCATTTACTTTTTCCTTATAATTATTATAAGGCACAAATTGAAAATCAAGTTTCATGTCTGTTTTTTCTTCGAGGATGTTAATAATCTTTTTGTTAGGGACTTCAGGTGAGTGGAGTTTAACCATAGCTGATAGTGTAAATTCTTCGTTAGAATCTTTTGAAGCGCTTTCACCAGCACAAGCAGTTAGTGAACCAATTCCTAATGTAGCGGCACAAAGAAGAGAAAAAACTTTTCCGGGCTTTTTCATTACATCAACCTCCTACGTTTGAGTGATATTTGATATATCATGTTTTTTATCATAATGGATGATGGACGATTAGTAAATAGCTTTTTGAGAATTTTTTAACTTTTTAAAATTATCGGTGGAATGCTCTTAGCCACAATCCTTTGGTGTCAAGGATTGGACAACATTTTACGTACTTAAAATCCTAGTTTCACCGTGTTGACAACGATTACATATTCGATTTAAATAATAAGAAATATGATATATCTTCTAGAAGAAGATTACATAAAATTGGAGGGAAATCGGAATGACATATTCATTAGTTGAAAAGCTAAAACAGGATTATATGAAGCAGGAAGGCAAATGGTTTACGCATCGTTGGCATTACATTGAATCATGCATTTTAAAAGCTTATCTAGATAGCTATGAGCTAACAGGTAATGAGCGTGAGTATCAATTTGCAAAGGATTTTATTGACAGACTTTATAATGATGGGGGAGAAATTGAACAGATTGATACCCAATACTACAATATTGATCAAATTCGTATGGCAAACGTTTTATTTACCCTCTTTAATAGAGAAGGAGATTTAAAGTATAAAAGGGTTTTAGATACATTGTATACACAGTTACAAACGTATCCTCGTACAAAAAGCGGGAACTTTTGGCATAAAACGAATTATGAAAATCAAATTTGGCTAGATGGGCTTTATATGGGGCAGCCATTTTATGTGAGATATATCAAGGAGTTTCATGAAGAGAAAGATTTCTCTGATACAATCAAACAATTCAAAAACGTCCGCAAGTATTTATTTGATGATCAAACGAATCTATACGTTCATGCCTATGATGAGAGTCGTAGTATGTTTTGGTGTAATAAAGAAACGGGCCACTCACCACATGTTTGGAGCAGGGCGGTTGGTTGGTATGTAATGGCATTAGTGGATGTACTAGAACTTATAGAAGGTGAAAATGTTGATTCTGACGAGTTAAGAATCCTTTTAAAAGAAACAATTGATGGAATGTTACCTTATCAACAGCCAAATGGGATGTGGTATCAAGTAGTGGAACATCCAGGTGAGGAAGGAAATTACTTAGAGACAAGTGGAACAACAATGATGGCCTATGCTCTTTTAAAAGCTGTACGCCTAGGATACTTATCAAAAGACTACGAAAAATACGGAGTAGCTGCATTTAATGGGACAGTAGAAACCTATATGCGCGAAGAGGATGGGGAAGTGTATTTAGGAGGTATTTGTAGAAGTGCCGGTTTAGGGAAACACCCCGAATTAGGCAGAATTCGTGATGGTAGCTATGACTATTATGTTCGTGGCGAGAAGGTAGTAGATAACAACGGACATGGTGTTGCACCCTTATTAATGGCTTATAATGAGATCAATCACTTAAAATAATCTGAAATTTTTTACTACTCGTTATTTACAAAAAATAAAACAAGTGCTAATATATGATATATCAGATATCACAACTAAAAAATATCCAAATTGGAGGTGGAAATAATGAACGGTGAATTATTCTCTTTGAAAACAGAACAGGTGAAATCCTTACGAGATGTTGTTCTTGAATCCATTCGTGAAGCGATTATCTCAGGTCAATTCAAACCTGGGGATCATCTAAAAGAAAGGGAGCTCTCAGAAAAGATGGGAGTGAGTACCACTCCGATCAAAGAAGCGTTCCGTATGCTCAGCCAAGAAGGGCTTGTTGAAACCATTCCTAGAAAAGGTACATATGTATCAAGTTTAGCGGATGTAAATATACAAGAAGTGCAAATCTTACGAGCAGGCGTGGAAGCAGTTTGTGCAAAGCTTGCAGCGATGAAAATCAATGATAGCCAAAAAGCGGAATTACAGCAACAATTGGAGCAAATGGAGTCCCTCTTGCACCAAAATGAGGTAGAGCGATTGGTAGAGGAAAACACCAAATTCCACGGTATGATTCGAGCTATTGCTGATAATCCAATGGTTACGCAAATTCTTGATAATATCGCAAGCTTTGATAAAGCTTTTCGTAAAAGAGCACTAAAGGAAAAAGGGGAATTAGTATCTGGCTATACTGAGCATCGCAAAATTGGTAATGCGATTATCTCTAAGAATCCAGACCTAGCTGAACATCTTATGAAAGAACATATTTTACGAACCTTGCATGATGTATTAAAAGGATCGACAGAAAAATAATCAGGTATTAAAGGAGGATAAGATGAATTACGCTGACTGGAAAGAAAAATTTGAAACCATTTCTGGCATTACCATTACCCCATTTAAAAAAGAATCAAGAGAAATTGATTGGGACGGAGTAAAAGAGAATGTTGAATTTCTCATTCAAAGAGGTGTGAAGGTCATTGTTCCTTGTGGCAATACAAGCGAATTTTACTCCCTTACCATTGAGGAAGCAAAAGAAGAGATTAAAAGAGTAGTAGAGTATGTAGATGGAAGGGCCATTGTATTGGCTGGTATTGGTTACTCGGTCGATACAGCCATCGAGATGGGAAATTACGCGAAAACAGTTGGTGCTGACAGCGTCATGATTCATATGCCGATCCATCCATATATTACAAATGAAGGTGCATATGAATACTTCAAATCAATTATTGAAGGTGTAGATTTACCATCTTGTATTTATTTTAAAGATCCTAATTTAAGTGATGATGTTCTTGTCAAATTAGCCCCATTAGAAAAACTTGTCGCAGTTAAATATGCTGTAAACGACCTCCCTAGATTTACTAACACTGTTCAAACTGTATCACCCGAACACCATATTGCCTGGATTTGTGGAACGGCCGAGAAATGGGCACCATTTTTCTTCAATGCCGGGGCAGTTGGTTTTACTTCAGGACTTGTTAATCTTTTTCCCGAAAAATCTTTTGAAATGTTGAATGCGCTTCAATCAAAAAATGACGAAATTGTTTGGAAGGTATGGAAAGAGGTCGTACCTTTTGAAAATTTACGTGCGAAATATAATAGTGGAAATAATGTGGTTGTTATTAAAGAAGCAATGGAGCAAATCGGACTTAACGCTGGGATCACAAGACAACCCGTTTCTGCTCTTAATGAAGCCGATCGTAAGGAGTTAACTGATTTACTTGAATCATGGGGATTTGTACCCAATCTCATCAAATAGAAAGGGGAAAATTATGAGTCAAATCTATGAGAATTTCATTAATGGACTGTGGCGTACATCAAGTAGTGGTGAGTTATTAGAGAGCCAGAATCCTGCCAATTTTTCTGAGACTGTAGGGAAGTTTCCTAGTTCAACCACAGAAGATGTCGATAGCGCTGTTGTTGCTGCAAAAGGAGCTTTATCATATTGGAAGGATCTTTCTGCGTTAGAGAGAGGCCATTTTTTACATAAAACAGCTGATATTTTAGAAAAGAAGTTAGATGATATTGCAAGAACGGCAACACTTGAAATGGGAAAAACCTTAGCAGAAACAAAGGGTGAAGTAACTAGAGCCGTTCAGATTTTACGATACTATGCGCAGGAAGGTTATCGAAAAATGGGAGATAATATCCCATCGGGCGGAAGTAAAAACCTATTAATTACAACACGTGTACCAGTAGGTGTAGTTGGAGTCATTTCACCTTGGAATTTTCCAATTGCCATTCCGATTTGGAAAATCGCCCCAGCATTGGTGTATGGAAATACGGTGGTTTTAAAACCTGCTTCTGAAACATCGATTACAGCGATTAAGATAATCGAGGCTTTTGCAGAAGCAGAGTTTCCGAAAGGTGTCATTAACATTGTAACGGGAAGAGGTTCGGTTGTTGGTGATCATTTAATCAATCACCCTCAGGTGAATGCGATTAGTTTTACTGGTTCTAATGAAGTTGGCAAAGTTGTTGCCATGAGCTGTGTTGAACGTGGGGCAAAGTACCAACTGGAGATGGGCGGGAAGAACCCAGCAATTATTCTTGACGATGCAGACCTGGAGTCAGCTGCTGAATTGACAGTTAGCGGTGCCATGAAACATACTGGACAAAAATGTACAGCGACTAGCCGAGCTTTTGTTCACGAAGCAGTATATGAGGAGTTTAAAGCGAAAGTACTTGAAAAAGTAGCTGACATAAAAATAGGGTCGGGCTTAAATGAATCCACGTATATGGGGCCATTAGCATCAAAGTCTCAACTCAAAACCGTACTTCATTACTTAGAAGAAGGTAAAAAATCAGGGGGTACACTACTTACGGGTGGTAAAGTACCAGAGGGTAATGAATATAGTAACGGATTTTATGTTGAACCTACTGTGTTTGAGAAAGTCGACCACAAAAGCGCAATTGCACAAGAGGAAATATTCGGCCCAGTTCTATGTTTATTTAAAGTTGATAGTTTGAAAGAAGCGCTTGAAAAAGCAAATGATAGTAAGTTCGGCTTATCAGCATCATTATTTACAAAAGATATTGGTAACGCCTTCACGTATATTAATGAGATAGATGCAGGCTTGATCAAAGTAAATGGTGAGAGTGCGGGTGTTGAATTACAAGCTCCATTTGGTGGTATGAAGCAATCTAGTTCCCATTCAAGAGAACAAGGTGAGGCGGCAAAAGAATTTTTTACTTCTATTAAAACAATAACCATTACACCAGTTTAAGAATCGTACATATCAAGGTCTAAAATAATAGTAAAGTAGGGATGATGGTAAATGAAAATAACAGATATTACGTTAACAGTTGTTGGTATTCCACGTCATACCGGTTTTGTAAATAAGCATATTATTGTTAAAATTTTTTCTGATGAAGGGATCGTAGGAATTGGAGAGATGTCCGATTTTTCCCATCTCCCACGCTACGCACCAGATGTTGAGGATTTAACAAATGTCCTTAGGTCCATTCTGGTTGGTGAAAATCCATTTGATATTATGAAGCTTAACCTGGAGCTGTCTGGTAATTTCCCTGAAGCTATGTATTACTATGAAAAAGGGAACTTTATCCGTAATGGAGTCGATGTTGCCCTCTATGATTTATGTGCGAAGTACCTAGGTATTTCGGTTGCTGATATGCTTGGTGGAAGAATAAGAGAAAAAATTAAAGTATGTTACCCAATTTTCCGTATGAGATTTATGGAAGAAGTGGAAGAGAACGTCGAGGTCGTCCGTCAACGATTACACCAAGGATTTGATACATTCCGCTTATATGTTGGAAAAAATATTGACGCCGATGAAGCCTTTTTAGCAGCTGTAAAAAGCGAGTTTGGCAACGAAGTGAAAATTAAATCACTTGATTTTAGTCACTTGCTTGATTGGAAAGCAACATTACAAGCAGTTAAGCGACTAACTAAATATGATTTAGGACTTGAGATGATAGAAAGCCCTGCTTTTGCCAATGACTATGAGGGCTTGAATCATATTAGAATGAGAACCGATTATCCAATCAGTGAACATGTTTGGTCCACGAAACATCAGTACGAAATGATCAAGCATGATTCGGTAGATATTTTTAATATCTCCCCAATCTTTATTGGTGGATTAACAGCAGCAAAAAGAGCAGCAGCAGTTGCCGAAGTAGCTCGTAAAAGCGTCATCTTAGGAACCACACAAGAACTTTCGATTGGCACTGCTTCAATGGCCCATTTGGGAGCAAATCTAGTAAATCTAAATTATACTTCCGACCCAACAGGACCGGAACTCTATATCGGAGACGTCGTAAAAGATCGCATTCAATATCAAGACGGCTATCTCCATGTCCCTGACCGTAATGTACCAGGCCTAGGAATCGAACTAGACGAAAACCTAATCGAAACCTACCGCGTCAAAGATCTAAGCTGGGGTGAAGTATCCGTTCACCAACTCCAAGATCGAACCGCTCAAACCAAATAAGTGGGTCAGAGGGACAGGTCCCTTGTCCCATACATTAATTTCCATATTAGTAGAGAAGAAGAGGTTGCACTTATGCAGCCTCTTTTTAATATGCAATTTTGTAAAAACTGTAATTAGGATTCATTTTTAATCTCACTCCTGATTTAAAGTCCAATTTATGACAGAGTATCGGAAGAAAGACCTATTTTTATGAGTAATATAGTTAAGTAGAATCAATATAAGGAAGTGTTTACTAGTCTATCAAAAATATGTAAACGCTTTTTTGTTAAAGAAAGGAGGTCAAATCACGTATTACATATATCTAATTTATTAAGGGGAGGTTTGTTGTATTGAGAGTTAGAAATTTGAAAAAATCAATCATGCTCACATTTTGCTTTACTCTATTATTTGGTCTAATCGCTCCATTTACTACTTCAAATATGCTACCTGTTTCTGCTGAGACGATACAAGTCGAAGTGCCAAATGGTAGTTTTGAAGAAGTTGATAATCCTAGGTGGAGTCTTGTTACCAATAATCCATCGACAAGCATTAGTTTTAGTGAAGAAAAAGCTCGTACAGGAAACAGAAGCTTGCACTTTAAAGATGAAAATAGCAATAATCCAGGTGGGAACCTGCAGGTAACAAGCGAAAAAATCTCTGTTACCAAAGGTGTTTCATATATCGCAAAAGCATATGTGAATGTTGTTAGCCAATCACACAGTATTGGGTATGAGGTTCATTTCTTTAACGGTGAAGGACAAAAAGTTGGATCTGCTACTTTTATTAACTTTAATGCTGCTACTTTAGGTAAAGATAAGTGGACTGAAATTCAAGTTCCTTTTGAGGTGCCAGAGGGAGCAACACAAGTTGAACTTCGATTCAACTCGGGTCATCCTTCTATCACAGAGGCTTATTTTGATGATGTTACGATTGAAGGGACTACTATTGAAGAGCCTCCAGTTGACGATATCCATACGGAAGTGATGAATCCTAGTTTTGAAGAAGCTGTGGTTGATGGAAGTATTCCTGGTTGGACTTCCGAATTTGAGGGACCTGGAATAGAAGTAAGTACGGAGCGAGCTCGTACTGGAGCCCAAAGCGTGCACTTGCATGACACAACTGACAAAGCGAGTGTTAGTGTCTTAAGTGACAAAATTGCAGTTGAGGCTGGTGCATCTTATTTATTAACAGTTTATTCAAATGTTGTAAGTCAGACACATAACGTGGTAACCGAAATTCGTTATTTTGATGCGGACAATAATAGTATTACACAACATAGAGAATTAAATGGGAACCTACCAAAAAATGAATGGACTGACCTAAAAGTATTTAGTGTTGTTCCTGATAATGCAGCCTATGCGAGACTAGCATTCTATTCAGGCGGCATTAGCTTTACAGAGGTCTATTTTGACGATGTTACCTTCGAAAAAGTTACGGATGATGGTAAATTTGATCGTGAATATACAAATCCTATTAATTTAGGTGAGATGGTTCATGTTCAATTAGGCCAAGCAGGAGCAATTCAGGAAAATAGTCTAGGTGAAAATGAAGTATATTATCATTCTAATGGTGCACCAGGTACGTTTTCCGTTTTAGATGCTGAGACAGGGGAGCTTAAGTTTTCAAAAGTCATTCAGAATACCGAGGCAGTTTGGGCAATTACCATTGGTTCTGATAAAAATGTATACTTCGCAAGCACTTCTGACGGAAAGCTATACCGCTATGTCCCAGAATTAAAAGAAGTTCAAGACCTCGGGGCCAATCCTTCCGCAGCTTGGGTATGGGATTTAGAAGCGACAGATGATGGTAAAATTTATGGTGCCACATATCCAGGTTCAGGTGTTTTCGAGTATGACATAAACACAGGTGAATTTAAGGATTTTGGTAGTGTTTCGGACGAGGATTATGCACGCGGGCTCGCAGTAGATGGGGATTATATTTACGTTGGAACTGGAACAATAAAACATTTGTATAAGATTAATCGACATACAGGTGAAAAAGAGGAGCTAATTCTAGAAGGACACTCAGGTGAAAATGGATTCATCCAAGATGTTTGGGTTGTAAATGGGAAGCTACTTGTGGCCGTTTCAACAATTAACATGATTGTCGTCAATCCAGAGACAATGGAAGTTGAAGGTTCATTCTCATTTAGTAATATGATTTCCGAACCAGATCCTAATCAACCGAACACGATTTATTACAAAAATGGAACACAATTATTCAAATATGACCTTAGTTCAAACGTCGAAACGTTAATTGAAGACATTCCAATTCTTCCGGATACTCCTCGAGTAAAGGATATGGCTTGGATTACACTATCTACTGGTGAGACGGTATTAGCAATGGTCACACAGTACGGAGAATATATGTTATATAATCCGGAAACAAATGAACTGAATTTCGTCATTTTAGATCTTGCGGCAACAGCAGTAGCGATTCAGTCACTTGAAACGGGTCCAGATGGCAAACTATATATGGGTGGATATCAGCGTGGTATGAGTGTGTATAATCCGTTCACAAATGAAATCGAAGTAAATATTTCTTCCTTTGCTCAACCAGAGGGGATTGGCTTCTTGAATGACAAAGTGTATTTTGGCACATATGTGGGTGCGATTATGTACAGTTACGATCCAAATCAACCTGTAGACTTAAATAGCAATCCACAGCTTGAATATGATATAAAAGATGAACAAGATCGTCCTTTTGCGATTACGTCAGGGGATAACAAGCTATTTGTTGGAACAATTCCTGATTATGGTGTACTAGGTGGGGCTCTTGCTATCTATGATGAAAATACAGGTGAATGGTTCCAGCAACGAAATGTTGTTCAGGACCAAAGTATAATTAGCTTAGCTTATCATGATGGAAAATTATTTGGTGGTACTTCTGTATGGGGTGGCTTAGGAATTGACCCTAAAGCGACAGAAGCCAAAATTTTCGTATGGGATGTTGAAAAAGGTGAGAAAATTAAAGAATTTACACCTGAGATACCTGGTATTGATGTGACACCTCGTATGATTGGTGATTTATCATTCGGGCCAGATGGTTATTTATGGGGTGCTGTAGAAGGAACTATTTTTAAAATGGATCCAGAAACCTATGAAGTTGTTGATAGCAGAGTGATTCGACCAAGCTTATATAATAGTAGCAAATGGTTTCCTTACCAACTCGTGTGGGGTCCAGATGGCATGCTTTATACAACTTTATCTCGCAAACTAATTGCGATTGACCCTGAAACATTAAATTATAAAGTACTTGCGGAAGATTTCATAAATAGCATGACTCTAGGAAATGATGGAAGCATCTATTATGCTGTAGGTAGTGAGCTTCATAAAATTGCTATACCTGAAACAGATGCAACTTTAAAATCGATTACAGTAGATGGGGAAGCACTTGAAGATTTTCAACCTGGGGCAACAAACTATACGTTGGACGGTAAGCAAACTGAAAATATCGTGGCAGTGCCTACACAGTCAGGGGCTATTGTAGACATTGTACATTCCAAGGAAAAGGCGGAAATTAAAGTTACTGGAACAGATGGAATATCAACATTAACATATACCATCGTTTGGACAGGTAAGCCAGGAAAGCCAGATAAACCTGGAAAGCCGGACAAACCGGGGAAACCAGATAAACCAGGGAAACCTGACAAACCAGGGAAACCCGACAAACCAGGGAAACCCGACAAACCAGGAAAGCCAGATAAACCAGGGAAACCAAACAAACCTGGTAATTAAGGGAACTTTTATTAGTTCTGTATTAACCAAAAAGGACTTTTGCTGATGCAAATTGAAGAAAAATAAATTACATTTTTTGATACAAATAATTCACCAAAAAGCTTGAGGGGACGTTCAAACCCTCAAGCTTTTTTGACTTTAGTAAATTGGTTGCTTTTATATAGAATGTCATTTTACTAGCAACTTCGTAAGGTCCAAATTAGGAGAAGTGATACTAAAAGATTTATCAAATGTAATAATTATCCACTTGCGTATGCGTTTTCTTGATGTAAAGCAATAAAAGCATACGCAAAAAAGAAATGCGTATGCTTTTAGATAGATTTAGAGTATAGAACCATTCGCAAGATCCAAAAAAAGGGAGAAGGGATATTAAAGGAGCTCATAAATGTAATAATTATCCATTTGCACATCGTTTTTATGAAAAAAAGCAATAAAAGCATACGCAAAAAAGAAATGCGTATGCTTTTAGATAGATTTAGAGTATAGAACCATTCGCAAGATCCAGAAAAAGGTAGAATGGATATTAAAAGTGCTAATAATTGTAATAATTATCCATTTGTGTATCGTTTTTATGAAAAAAAGCGATAAAAGCATACGCAAAATAGAAATGCGTATGCTTTTAGATAGATTTAGAAGATAGAACCATTCGCAAGATCCAGAAAAAGGTAAAAATGATCTCAATAAATTCTATATGACCAACTAAATTTCACATTCTAACCATACATTGATGTGTAAACCAAAGCATTACCACCAAAACACATCCCGAATATTCCGTCTTAAAGTAGAAAAAAAGACTACATTTCATGAAAATGTAGTCCTTCTCTTTATTTCTTCCCAAACGTCTCTTTCATTCGTAATACAGGGTCATCTTCAATTGAATCGTCCCATTGTAGTACTTGTCCGTAAGAGAGTAGTTCATTTTTTAATTGTTCATAAGATACACCTTGTACAGTTGTTTTATTTTTATAAGCTAAAGCTGCTGCTGCTCCTGCTGATTGACCTAAAATCATAAATACAGGTTCCATACGTATTGAACCGTAAGCAATGTGTGAACTTGATAAACAAACCGGAACGAGTAGGTTTGTACAATCTTCAGCCTTTGGACGAATCGAACGATAGGAGATTGGATATGGGGATATTGGTATTTCCACATCACCTTCATTGTAAACACGTCCATCAATAAAGATTCTTCGAACATGATGAGAATCCATTTGATACGAGGCAAGTCCGATTGAATCTTCAACTGTTACATCACCTAAACAGTTGTGGTCTGTCATGACATAATCAGCTATCATTCTTCTTGCTTCTCGAATATATAACTGATGAGGCCAATGCCCAGTTTCTTCAAATTCATCACCAGCTAATCCCCATTGAGAGACCTCATCCCTAATCGCTTTTGGAACTTGTTCATCATTGGCTAAAAAATAGAGCAATCCCAGATTATATGTAAAATGGTCTTGGAAGATTCTTTCACGTGTTTTGTAATCTCCATCAGGCCATTCATAATTCATTCCAATATGGTCTGTTGAAAAACCACCATAATTATTTAAATCTGTCTTTCCGTTTGGTAACATAGTATGAAGATTCATTACATCCCAAACACCTGCATTGATATAACGCAATAATAACGAGTAACACCCCGGGTTGTAGGACGGTGGCTTTGGAAAAGATACACGATTATCCTCACGATTTGTTAAGCAAATGCGAAAATTATAAGCTTGAATTCGATGGTCACCTTGACCTTGATAGCCAAGCGTGTCATGAGCCGATTCTGTGATACCAGGCAATATTCCACTTGAAGGGTCACCTTCAACTACATACGGATCAATCCATTTTTCAAATTGATGGTGGGGATGTCCAAACTGAATTCCATTGTATCTTTCTCTATAAGTGACGTTTGATTCTCTACCAACAAAGTATGTGACACCTGCTTTGGCCATTACGTCACCCTCATAGCTAGTATCAATGAAAAAGTCTCCAATGTATATAGTTCCATCTTCCATCAATATTTCTGTTATGCTGTTATTCTCTTTTTTAACTTCTACGACATGCTGATGATAAACAACTTCAATATCGTAGTCCTTGAGCCATTTTTCAAATACAAATTTGGCAGCCTTCGGTTCAAAGGTCCACTGTTCGGTTGTATTGTAATAGTTTCCTAATTCCTGAAAGAATACTCTTGATAAACCACCTATTGCTTCCTTTGCTCCAATATCAGAGGCACCCAAACCACTTGCAGTTATACCTCCAATATTCTTACCAAATTCAGCAATAACAACAGAAAGACCCATTCGTTTTGCTTGAATCGCTGCCGTAATTCCAGCAGGAGTTGCTCCATAAATAACTAAATCTCTCACGAACTTCCTTGGCTCACGAGCTTTCGGAGTAGGCACATAATAATATAACTTACTAAAATCCATTTTGTTATCCTCCTTAGGTGGAAACATTCTACTAAACTTACTTAAAGTGTAAAAGAATAATGGGAATAATCAAGACTTTTAACGGACTTTAAATCCGGATAAAAAATGCACCACCATAATTAGACCACAAAAAAGAGTGTCCATTGAAGACACTCTAATCTGCTGCTATTTCAACTGATAGGTGATACTCTTTTTCTTGCCTTTGATTTTATAGAGCGCTTTGTTGCTACACCATGTAATTGCAACGGCTAGTACACTTCCAGTAAACAACGGGATGATTCCAGGAATTAGATTTATGATAATACCTAAAAGCATACATGCAGTGAAAATGAGAATAGTCTCTAACAAAGAGCTAGCTCCAATTAAGAATGATTGCTTAATATATTGAAAGAATTTCATTTCAAATTGTGTGTATACAGGGAAGAAATAGAGTAACGTAACCATATAACAAATTGTTAAAAAAAGTAGGACTGGAAACAGTAATTGTAGCTTGTCCATATTTTTATATACAAACATAAAGTCATACACTAATATATAGCCAATCACAATAAAGAAGAGGCCAAACTTGTTAAGTGAGATAAATTCTTTTTTATAGGTTTTCCAAAATGATTGAAAGATACGATCAACTGGTTCATTTTGCAACCATTTTTGAACAATTGCAAACATGGCAACTGTTGCCGGGAATAAACCAAATAGTCCTAAGCCAACAATCGTAAAGCCAATCCACAGTAAATTTAAGTAAGCAACTTTTATCATCCATATTGCATAATTATTGAACCTTTCCCAGCCACCCACTATATGTCACCTCATTTTAAAAAATATATCGATGGATCAAATTAAAGACACTTAATAGACTTGTCACTTAATAAATTTCTACTAAAATAGAAAGTAAGTTCAAAAAGATTAGTTGTATTATAACATGTTTCAAACTGTTAGCGATTACATTTTTTTAACAGCGTAAGAGGTTGTCTCCAAATCCTTGTGATTAGTAATGAAATGTTAAAAGTTGAGGTGAATGAAATGGTTGAATTCCGTTTATTAGAAGAAAGAGAATTTCAGCAGGCAATTGAGTTGGCCGATAAAGTGTTTCGTAAAGAAGGACATATCTCAATGGGGGCTGCTTTTCCACAAGTTTTCTCACACGCCCTTCACCAATCGTATGGTGCATTTATCGATGGGACATTAGTTTCTTTTATTGGATTGGTTCCATCTATACTTCATATTGAAAGTGCAGAAGTTCAAGCCTATTCAATTGGTGCTGTTTGCACGGAGCCGGAATACAGGAAAAGAGGGATAGCGAACACACTTTTACAAATGATTTTTGATCATGTGAATAAATCTGGCGCTTCCATTCTTTTTATTTCTGGAGATTTACCGCTATACATCAAACAAGGTTGCACATTTTATGGAAAGCTGAAGCAATATAAGATTCAACAAGTAGACCTGAAACCAGAGACGGCTTATCATGTTCGTGAACTGCAGCCTACCGACTGGTTTCAAATGAGAAAAATTAGTCAGCGTCGACCAGTTCGATATGAACAAAGTATATTTGAAATGGCACAGCTTAATGAGTCAGCGGGATTTGCTAGTATTTTCAAAATGAAGCACAAGGTTCTTGTGGCAGAAGAAAACAAGCAGATAAAAGCATTTATAATTTTCGGAGTTCCGTATCAGGAACAAAAAAACGTGGAATCTCGAATAATCGAATGGGGAGGAGATCCGACAGCCATTGTAAGTTTACTTAAAGAAGCCGTTACATATGGGATTGATTCTTTACTATTTAATATACCTACTTATGAAAAAGAGTTAATACAAAAGCTTGACCTAGCATTGGAAAGTGTAGAACAATCATTTCCAGGAACGATTAAGATTATGAATCTAGATTTACTGTTGCAGCAGCTCGCTCCATATTTTAAAGATAAGTTACAGATTTCTAATATAGATGAAAACAATAAAAGTCTTATAAATAAGAAGAATTCCGTTTCAATCAATAATCGGGAGCTGGAAGAGCTTATCCTAAAAGGGAATAATAATATAGATTCATATAGTAAGGATTTGTTTCCAGTTCCATTTCCTTTTCCACAAGGATTGAACTATGTATGATTGCTAATTAATTGTAAGGGTACTAAATTAATTCTAACTTTTTATTAAAGACAGTTTATAGACTTGTCACAATAATACAAACGAACTAGAATAAGATTAGTAAAGTATTTGAAATTATAGAAATTTTTTTAACATCTAATGTATAGGCTTTCAATTATGTGTTTATTCAGACAAGAAAGTAAGGAGGGGATGGCTAAACAGAATTTGTGGTAGATTGTTAGACTTACTAATTATATTTTTGAACTTAATAGGGGGTAATTCGTAGATGAAAAAGAAACGTTTTTCGTTCATGGCACTTTTGCTTTCAGGTAGCTTACTTTTTTCAGCTTGTAGTAATGACTCAAGTACAGAGCCTAAAAAAGAAGATGGAAAAGTTGATGGTGAAATCACAGTATGGGTACATCCATATACAGGTGATGCTACAAAAGAAGAAGAAATGTGGAAAGAGATCACTGCCAATTACAATAAAGAGTTTCCTGATGTAGAAGTAAATATTGAAACCATTCCATGGGCAAACCGTGACCAAAAAGTTCTAACGGCTTTAGCAGCTAACAATGGACCGGATGTGTTCTATGCCATTCCTGACCAAATGCCACAATATGCAGATGTAGGAATGCTTCTTGAATTAGATCCATACTTAGACGAAGGTGATCTTGATGGATTCGTAGAGTCCTCCTTAGTGTCAACAACGTGGAAAGATAAAAAATACGGATTGCCAATCCTTCAAGAAGCTTATACATTCCTTTACAATCTAGATGTCGTGAAAGCGATTGGTGAAGATCCAGCAAACCTTCCAAAAACATGGGAAGAATTCGAAGCTTGGGCAGCAAAAGCTAAAGAAAAAGGTTTCTATGCATTAAATTACCTAGGAGGAGGTTCCATGAACGGAACAATCTACCCTTGGGTTTGGCAAGCTGGTGGGGATGTTGTAACAGATGATAACAAGGTACTAATTAATAGCCCAGAAAGTGTGAAAGCATTCGATTACGTAAACAATATGTATCAAAAAGGTTATATTCCAGAAGATTCTATTACAGCAACTACACAAGATGAGTTATGGTTCGCTGGAAAAATAATGGCACAACTAGGGTCTGGAATAAGTATTACGATGATGGAAAAAGAAGGTGATTTTGAATTCGCCATTGCTCCACCATTAACGGGTGAAAAACAATTAACATACGGTACAACTGGTATGTTCGTGGTACCATCTAACACAGATAATCCAGCAGCTGCAGCAGAATTTGTAAAAGCAGTTACAAATGCTGAAAACCAACGTATTTTTAATACGGTTACTCAGTATATCCCAACTCAAGAAGAGGCAAAAGATATCTTTGATTCAAACAAATACATGAGCCAACTTGCTACTTATACACAATTTGCATTACCTGGTGTTATTCATCCTAAAGGGCGTGCAATCATGCCATTTATTCAAGCTGAAATACAAACAATGATGGCAGGAGATAAAACTCCTCAAGAAGCAGCAGATGCAGCAGCTGAAGCAATTGAAGCTGAATTAGCTAAGCCGTAAACAAATAGCTTCTTACGTAAAGAGAGTTTTATTCCTTTGTGAATAAGACTCTCTGTTTATTAAAAGTTCATTTGTTTACGAAAACTTTTCTTAATTAATAAAGAAATAAGGTGATAGCTTGGAAAAGGTCGTAGAAACTCATAACAAGGTACCTCTAAAAACTTTAAAAAAGGTCAAGCCTCCTTTAAAAAACAGGATAAAAGAAGAAATGAGAAAAAATGGTATTGTTTATATTGTACTGGCACCAGTTTTAATCCATTTTTTAATCTTTCAAGTCATTCCATTTGTGTATAGCTTCGTTTTAACGTTTCTTAATTATCGAATTATTGGTACTTCTGAGTTTGTTGGATTACGAAACTGGAAACAATTATTTGATGATCCGATTGCTTTAAAATCAATTTGGAATACTGTTTTATTTTCCTTCTATTATATAGTCCCTACAATGGCACTAGGTTTGATTTTAGCGCTTGTCATAAAATCAGGAATTCGTTTTACGAAAATTTTTAAAGGGATATTCTTCCTGCCTGTTGTAACATCATTCGTTGTTGTGGCAGGGATATGGGAATGGCTGTTTTCAGGAACGGAGGCGGGATTAATCAACTATCTGTTAAGCTTTATTGGAGTTGATGCCCAATTATTTTTATCTGATTCTTCACAAGCCCTACTTGTTTTGGCTGGTTTGAGTATCTTTAAAGTATCTGGTAGTACAATGATTTATTATTTTGCAGGGCTACAGTCCATTCCAAAAGATATGTATGAAGCCGCAAAAATCGATGGTGCTTCACCTTTTAAATCCTTTTGGTTAATTACTTTCCCATTATTAAAACCAATTCATTTCTATGTGTTGATCATTACGACTATTGGTTCTTTCCAAATCTTTGATTCTGCATTCCTATTAACAAACGGAGGACCAAATTTCTCGACAAGTACCATTGTATTCTATCTTTATCAAATAGGATTCACGAATTTGAACTTTAGCTACGCAGCTGTTTTATCTTATGTATTATTCGCGATAATCTTAGTTATATCACTTATTCAGAGAAAATATTTTGGTAAAGATCAAGGTATCTATTAATTGTTGAGAGTTGTAAAGGAGATGAACAAACTTGTTTACTAAAATAATAAAATATATTGTCACAATCTTCCTGGGGTTTTGCTTTCTCCTACCATTTCTGATCATGGTGTTAAGTTCATTTAAAGAAACGACATTTGCAGCAATGGACCCATTGTTTTGGATTCCTAATGATCCGTCTATCAATAACTTTACGTACCTTTTTCGGAATGATAACTTCTTACGCTGGATTATGAACTCTGTGGTTGTAACTGTTATCCCTGTCTTTTCACAAATGTTTTTTGCAGGACTATTAGGCTACATATTTGCAAGAAAGCAATTCTTTGGAAGAGAATTTATATTCTGGACATTCATGGCTGTTATCATGATTCCATCGCAATTGCTGATCATTCCTAAATTTATCATGTTTTCAAAGTTTGGATGGATCAATGAATATCAAGCATTGATTGTTCCTGAGCTTTGGGCAATTATGGGCGTATTTTTAGTACGTCAGTTTATGCAGGGCATTCCTATGGAATTAGACGAAGCAGCCAGGATGGACGGAGCCAATGATTTTCATGTGTTTCGAAAAATTTATATGCCATTAGCATTTCCATCCATTGCAACTGTTGGAACGTTTGCATTCGTAAGTAACTGGAATGATCTATTCCAACCACTTATTTATATGACAAATGAGAAAATGTATCCTATCACGGTTGGGTTAGCTTCTACCTTAAGTAAGGAAGGGAACTTTGGAATTGAGATGGCCGGCTCTACAATTTCATTTATCCCTACGTTTCTAATTTTCTTGTTCTTCCAGAAGTATTTTACAGAAGGTATTCAGCTCTCAGGACTTAAATAATCCGTTTTGATTTTATAGAGGAGTTACGATATGAGGAATAGAAAAATAGGAATGATTGGGCTAGATACCTCACATGCAACTGCTTTTACTAAATTATTAAATGATCCCACCAATCCCTTTTTTGTTAAAGGCGGGAAAGTAACTATAGCTTGTCCGGTCGGTTCGTCTGATTTTGAGTTGAGTTACTCTCGTATTGAGGCAATTACAAAAGAAGTGGAACAGTATGGTGTTCAATTGGTAAAGACGATTGAGGAAGTAGCAGAGACATGTGATGCAATCCTACTAGAATCTGTCGATGGCCGTGTACATCTGGAGCAGGTGAAGAAACTTGTAGGTTATCAGAAGCCACTCTTTATTGACAAACCTCTTTGTCTTTCTTTTTCAGAGGCTATTGAAATCGTGAAGCTATCTGAACAATATGGTACACCAATCATGAGTTCATCTGCTTTACGATTTGCTGAAGAGGTAAGACAGGCACTAGCGATTCAAGATAAAGGAAAAATCATTGGAGCTGACTGTTTCGGTCCGATGGATATGGTTGATACTCAACCGGGGTATTTTTGGTACGGGATACATGCGATTGAGATGCTATATGCCATTTTAGGCTGCGGGGCACAGCAGGTTACTACTGTCTCTACTGTACATTCAGATTTGATTGTTTCGCAATGGGAGGATGGAAGAATTGGAAGTGCAAGAGGGAGTAGGGGCGGTAATGGTGAATTCGGTGCGTTCATTCATTTTGAAAAAGGCAGTCATTTTGTATCGATTTCTTCTTCCTCAAAACCTTTTTATGCTAGTCTCTTAGAAGAAATTATTCGTTTTTTTAACACAGGACAATCCAGCGTTCCCTTACATGAAACGCAAGAAATTATTCGCTTTATTGAAGCAGCAAATGAGAGTAAAGATACAGGAAAACGGGTGAATCTATAGTGGAAATATCGTCGATTACTATTGCAAATTATAAAAGCGGGTAAACCATTTTACCCGCCATTTGTTTTTGCTCGTTTCTAAAAAATTGTTGCTATTAACTTAAAGATTATAGTGGAACTAGTGGTGATTTCCGCTACTGGCACTCGCTTTCCGCGGGCGATCCGCAAGCCTCCTCAACGAAAAGTGGAGGTGGCTTGCACAGAAACGAGAAAATTGGCCGACTAAAGCGCCACGTCCTGTGGCTGAGTCGGCACTAGCACGTCCTGTACGTCGGAGACTCCGACAAAGAGGCGTATTTTGCCTCTGAAGGAGGAGTTGAAATTTCTCGAGTTTCTAGCCGCTGAAACTGGACAAGTCACTACCTCACTGCGGGGTCTCGCTTAGCTCGCTTTTCCCGCAGGACGTTGGATTTGCTTCCTTGAATCTACACCGCACGAAGAAAATGCCAGCATTTTCTAGGATCTCGTGCCATACGATCCAATCACACGGAAATCACCTATTATGTTATTAAATAATGCCTATACAAAAAGCAACTACGTTTACGAAAACTACCTATATTTTGTAATTATTCGTTTTCATCAATGATAAAGCTCAGTCTATAGATTCGTCTTGGTCTACCTTTGTAGGTGATTTTTTCCTCGCCTACTATATTTACTAAGTTAGCGTCCATCCATTTTAATAGGATTCGATGGGCACTTCTTGTTGTAATATTCAATGTGTCGGCTAACTCTTGAGCTGTATAGTCAAATTTCTTATGCCGTGCTACTCTGGCCATAAGTTTTGTCATATAAGCAGCAGACATTCCGGCCTTTTCGGCCTTTTGCAGTAGTTCTGCATCTGTAATAGATAGGTCATATTTTTCATATTGAGTATCGGTTATCATATCAACTGGGCCAATTACACTTTGGTCTTCACGGACGATGTAACATACGTTTCCGCCTAATTCTTTTGATTGTCGGAGTGCGAGTCTTGCATGGTTACCAGCTTCCGCAGCTGAGAGACCAAAACCAACACCAATGCTAATGGAAACACCTAGCTCCGATTTAACCGTATTTAATAAGGGGATGAATTTATAACCGCGTGTTTCTCTTTCAAAAATACCACGTGTGGTGATAAACGAAAATTCTTCTCCACCGGAATTAATTAAATGACCATCAAGTAGCTTTGTATAATTTAACATGATTTGTTGAAATTTTAGTTTGAATAATTGCACTTCATGTTCCGATGTGTATTTTTCTGTAGCTTTATCAAATTTGTCAATATCAATAATCCCAAAGACAATTTGAGACTCTTTATGTTTACGAGCTTCCGTTGCAAGTAATGCACGTTCGAGGGAAACAATTAAATCTTGATAAGTGGGTGTAACCCATTCATACGGTATTGACAATTCCGATAGCTTTATCGCAATTTCCTGCACGCCGGTGATGGCGATGGAGCCATATTTTTGATAGTTGTCCTGATGAAAATCAACAATTTCCTCCAAACAATCAGGCTGACTGGAATTAGGGAAGGAAGTACATACATAGTTCGTTTCGTCTAATTCATAAAGGATTCTACGAATATATTTTTCTTCAACCGTGTCAATCGAGAAATGTTTCGTATCGAATTGATTGTTTATCAGGAATAATGACCGATATAACCCAGTTCCCATTATGGGAACATAATGCGCTGGTTTTGAAAAGTTGATAAGATGTTTAGCTTTTAAATAGGTTGGAAATTCCGTAAACAAAAGTACTTCCACTTTATTGATCAAAGTAGTCATAACCTCCGTTTCAATCGAAGAGGGGGTTGCATGTAGAAAAATTGGCTGGAAATTAGGAAATGCTTCAAGCGCTTTCATTATTTCCTTTTCAAGTGCTTCAGGACTAACAATGCCAATAATAATTTCAGTACCATGATCTGATAATTGGTTTGTTTTCATCATGTCATCTCCATTTAAAGACATTTCTTTAATATGTCTTTTAATAATCTTACTACTAGATTAAGAGGATTTTTTCGAAATGTCAATCAATAATCATCATTTATTAAAAGACCTTTAAGTGACTTGTCTTTTAATAACCCCGAATATACAATGTAGGTAAATAGTAAATAACCATGTTTTTCCTAAAGAAAATCAAATATATTCTAGGAGGATTTAAATGAAAACGATTGCTGAATTAGAGGATTTTATGTCAACACCTAGCACAAATTTAATAAAGGACATCCAACAACTAGATGGAGATATTATGATTTTAGGTGTTAGTGGGAAGATGGGACCGACTTTAGCGAAACTTGCGAAGAGAGCTGTTGATCAGTCAGGTGTACCTAAGAAAGTGATTGGTGTTGCGAGATTCTCAGATGAGAGTTTAATAGATGAATTAGAAGCGAATGGAATTGAAACAATTAAAGCGGATTTTTTGAGGGAAGAAGATCTCCAAAACCTACCAAATGTTAAGAATATTATCTTTATGGCAGGTACGAAATTTGGAACAGTTGGAAATGAGCATCGGACATGGGCCATGAACGCCTATCTTCCAGGACGTGTCGCAGAAAAGTTTAAAGATTCTCGAATTGTGTCTTTTTCAACAGGAAATGTATACCCACTCACTTCTGTGTTAAGCAATGGTTGTACAGAGGATGTGACACCTAATCCTGTTGGTGAATATGCACAATCCTGCTTAGGTCGAGAACGAGTTTTAACTTATTTTTCGCATAAAAACCAAACACCCATTGTTCACTTTCGTTTAAACTATGCGATTGACCTACGTTATGGTGTGTTACTTGAAATTGCAAGATCAGTACATCAAGAGAAACCGATTGATTTAACAATGGGAAATGTTAATGTGATTTGGCAGGGGGATGCAAATGAATATGCGATTCGTTCCTTATTACATACAAATTATCCACCAAAAATCATCAATGTAACAGGACCTGAAACATTGTCAGTCAGATGGCTCGCAAAGGAATTCGGTAAACGAATAAAAAAGGAACCGGTATTTGTAAATAATGAAAGTCCAACTGCCTTACTAAATAATGCTTCTCAAGCACATAAATTATTTGGTTATCCAAAAGTTACCGTACAACAAATGATTGATATGATTGCTGATTGGGTTGTAAACGATGGACACACAATCAATAAACCAACCCACTTCCAAGAAAGAGAAGGTGCATTCTAATGCTGAAAGAGGCTGTTAAGAAAAAGCTTCATGAGGGCACAGTGATTCCAGCTCATCCACTAGCGCTAACTGAAGAAAGAGAACTTGACGAAACAGGGCAACGTGCCTTAACACGATACTATATCGATGCAGGTGTAGGTGGTATCGCGGTAGGAGTGCATACAACACAATTTGAAATTCGTGATTCTGAGTTTAATCTTTATGAAAGAGTACTATCAATTGCAATTGAAGAAACAAAGCGCGCCAATGTTCCTGATGATTTTATTAAAGTGGCAGGAATTTGTGGACCTACTGAACAGGCACTAAAAGAAGCGGCGTTTAGTAAAGAGGTCGGCTACGACTTAGGACTATTGAGTATGGGTGGCTTGAATCATTTATCAGAAGATGAATTACTTGAGCGCGCTGAAAAAGTTGCAGAGGTTATTCCAGTATTCGGATTTTATTTACAACCTGCAGTAGGTGGACGTATTTTTTCGTATGAGTTTTGGGAACGATTCGCTTCCATTCCAAATGTATACGCGATAAAAATTGCTCCTTTTGATCGATATTGTTCAATTGATGTTGTCCGTGCTGTTTGCCATTCGCCTCGTAATGAGGAAATAGCGCTATACACGGGTAATGATGATAATATAATAAATGATTTGTTAACAGCCTTTGAATTCACAGTCGAAGGACAGAAGGTAGAAAAGAGAATTGTCGGTGGTTTACTTGGACACTGGTCTGTTTGGACAAAACGAGTTGTCGAAACATTTGAAGAAATTAAAGTAGTAAGAGGTCAAAAGTCAGTACCAAATGGTTTATTAACACTTGGACAACAAATAACAGATGCGAATGCCGCGATATTTGATTCTCGAAATAGCTTTAAAGGAAGTATAGCTGGCATTAATGAAATCTTAGCTAGACAAGGACTACTTCAAGGAAATTGGTGTTTAGTTGATCGTGAAGTTTTAAGTCCGGGTCAATCAGAAGAGTTAGACCGAATTTATACGAGCTACCCACACCTAAATGATGATGAATTTGTTAAAGCGAATTTATCAAAGTGGCTGTCTAAATAATTGACGGAAGAAGGATTTCATATGAAAAGAATTGTAGCTAACAACAAGAAAGTTGAAATCATTGAAGATGAAGTACCAAGCATAGAAAAGCCTTCCTATATCTTAGTTAAAACATTATATTCGGTCATTTCACCGGGCACTGAACTATCGTTGCTAGCCGTTAGTGAAAAAAGACAGGTTCATCTTGGATATAGTGCAATGGGCGAAGTCGTTGATTGTGGCAGTGACATTACCGATGTGAAAAAAGGAGATCTTGTTGCTTGTTACGGTGCACCATATGTTCATCATGATGAATATCTTCTAGTTCCTAAAACCTTGTATGCGAAAGTCCCCGATACGGTTGAACCAAAAGAAGCAGCTCTAGGTGGACTTGGTGCGATTGCCATTCATGCCCTACGTATCGCAAATCTTCAATTTGGTGAAACAGTCGTAATCGTAGGTTTAGGAGTTTTAGGGCAATTAATTGCAAAAATTGCCCATGCAGCAGCCTATAATGTGATTGCATATGATCTTCACGAAAGTCGAGTAGACATGTTAAAGGAAGACAATATTAAATCATTTGCGACGGTTGATGAGATGGAAGAAGCCCTTCAGATTGATACGAAATCACGTGGAGCTGATGCCGTACTACTTTGTGCGGGAGGAAAGCGTTCACCACTTACACATGAATGTTTGAAATGGATTCGTACCAAAGGAAAGGCAGTCATCGTAGGTGATATCGAACCCGACTTTCCAAGAGACTTAATGTTTGGTAAGGAGGCTCAGTTACTCATTTCTCGGGCTGGCGGTCCAGGAAGATACGACACCGTCTATGAGAAGGAAGCAATTGATTATCCTTATGAATATGTCCGCTGGACAGAAGGTAGGAACCTTGAAGAATATATTCGACTTGTTAACGAAAAAAAGATTGATGTCAGAGCGTTTCTTTCAGAAACAGTTGAATTTGATGATGCACCACAAGAATTTGAAAAACTGTTAAACAAAGAATCTTCAACTCTTACAAAAATCATAAAGTTTACGTAAATACGCTGAATTGGGCATAACAACGGAAAGGATTTTGAAGTTAAATGATGTGTAACCACTTTTACTTACAAGGAAATGTTGTTACAGATAAGAGAATAGATAAAAATATGATCATTGAAATCAAAGATGGAAAAATCATTTTCGTTGGTAAGAAAGAAAAGGAGGATCTGCCCTACTACCAAGTAGAAGGGTGGATCTGTCCTGGTTTTATAGATACACATATACACGGTCTAAATGGTCAAGATTTTATGGATTGTTCAAAGGAAGGTTTTTATCGCATTCAAAATGGGCTCCCATCCTTTGGTGTGACAAGTTTCTTGTCAACATCAAGGGCAGCCACATTAGAAGATATTAAAACCTTCCTTTTATTAAATAAACTCATAGTTGCTGAAAATCGTGGTGGTGCTCGCCTTTTGGGTATTCATTTAGAAGGCCCATGGATTAATCAAAAATATAAAGGTGCTCAAAAAGCAGAATACATACTGGATCCTGCTATAGAAGAAGTAAAATCGTTACTTCAAATGGCTGGGAATTTGATAAAAATTGTAACATTAGCCCCTGAACTTCCTAACGCAACCGATGTCATACAGCTATTGAAGGAAAAAAAGGTTGCCATTTCTGCCGGACATACAGATGCATCATATGAGGAAATGGAAATGGCGATTCAATACGGCCTATCAAGAGTGACTCATTGTTTCAATGGAATGGGCCCGCTTACACATCGCAATTTAACAGCTGCGTTTGCAGCACTTGATTTACAAGAATTACACTGCGAACTTATCGCAGATGGCATTCATGTGCATTCAAAAATAATTGAACTCCTTTACAGAATGAAAGGGGTGGATCATCTTACCTTAATTTCTGATTGTACTGGGACCAACCAATTACCAGATGGGTGTCATCAAATCGGTGGGAAGACCGTCTATAAAAGTGGTGGAAAAGTATCATTAGCGAACGGAAGCCTTGCGGGAAGTTCTTTAACGCTAGACAAGGCAGTTCAATACATCATTCAGAAATCTCGTATTCCGATTGAAGAAGCAGTACAAATGGCGAGCTATAACCCAGCTGTCGTCTGTGGAGTTAGTGAACATAAAGGTAGGATAGCCGTTGGATTTGATGCAGATGTTGTTATGTTAACAAATGATTTAGAGGTAGAAAGCACAATTATAGATGGGAATTTTGTTTTCAGACGAAATGATTAGAGATTAAATTTTTATGATAACTGAAAAGAGGTATTAAAGATGAAAATTAATTTATTGGGTGAAACAAATTCAATTATAAATGGATTAGAGTTATTAATTGAAGACTTGGGGATTAAGTTGAATGAAAGTGGCTACCCAATCTCCGTGATTCAAAGGGAAGGTCCGATCCGTGTTACCAATAAGGATGGAAAAGGTGAAATCTATTATCAGGAAAAAATTCATTTCTATCGGGCAATTGGTGTGTGGTTAGAGAATTATCAAAAGAATGGTGAATTTGAGATAACTGAACAGCCCAATTTTCAAACAAGCGGTGTCATGCTGGATGTTTCTAGAAATGCTGTCTTAAAAGTAGATGAGGTTCAGGCATTGCTTAGAAAACTATCCATTATGGGATTAAACGTTGTCATGCTCTATACAGAGGATACTTATGAAGTACCAGAGTACCCGTATTTCGGCTATATGCGTGGTAGATACACAGAAGACGAACTAAAGACCTGTGATCAATATGCAGACGCTTTAGGAATTGAGATGATACCTTGTATCCAAACTCTCGCTCATTTAACAATGGCATTGAAATGGGGCTATGCGAAGGAAATTAGGGACACATCTGACATTCTATTAGTAGGTGAGTCCAAAACATACCAATTTATAGAAAGCATGATTAAGGCTGCTTCGAAACCATTTAAATCAAATCGCATTCATATTGGAATGGATGAAGCGCATCAACTTGGACTTGGCCGCTATTTAGATTTAAATGGATATGAAAATCGTTTTGAGATTATGAATAAGCATTTAGAACAGGTTGTATCAATTGCAGAGCGTCATGGGCTAAAACCAATGATTTGGAGTGATATGTATTTCCGCTTAGGTTCAAAACATGGCGAATATTACGATGAAGATGTACATATTCCAGAAGAAGCGATTGCTTCAATACCAAAGAATGTGGAACTTGTGTATTGGGATTATTATCATGCAGATGAAGAGTTTTATCGGACTTATATTCAGAAGCATAAAGAATTAGGAAGAGATACTCTTTTTGCTGGTGGGGCTTGGACATGGAATGGGATTTCTCCCAACTATGGGCGCGCATTTGTAACGACTGAAGCTGCTTTATCAGCTTGTAAAAAAGATGGATTACATGAAGTGATTACGACATTATGGGGCGACAATGGAGGAGAAACTCCACTTACAACTGCATTACCAGTAATCCAGCTCTATGCGGAACATACCTATAAGCAAACAGTAACTATGGAGCATTTAGCTGAACGTTTCCATTTCTGCACGGGAAACCATTTGGAGGATTTCCTTACACTCAATCAATTAGATGAAACTCCAGGTGTAATGGAAAATAATCTGAACTCCTCAAATGCTTCTAAATTTTTATTATGGCAGGATCTCCTTATTGGTTTATTTGATGAAAATATCCGTGGATTTGAAATGAATGCACATTATCAAAAGTTAATTCCTCAATTAAGGGCAGCTAAGGATAGAAACCCTAATTCAGCTTTACTATTTGAATTCTATGAACAGCTTGCAACTGTACTTAGTATGAAGTCGGAAATGGGAATTCATTTAAAAACAGCTTATGACAACGGTGATAAAGAAACGATGAAACTTCTTTTAACCGATTTACACGAATTGACGAAAGAAATAAGTCTTCTGCATAACAAACATAGAGAAGTTTGGTTTTCCTTATATAAACCTTTCGGCTGGGAAATAATTGAATTCCGCTATGGGGGATTACTTGCCAGAATGGAAACGTCTAAACTCCGAATTTTACATTGGCTAGAAGGTTCAATCGAAAGTATTGAAGAATTAGAGGAAAAGAGATTAGTTCATGATGGTCCGAACGGGATACCTGACGGTTCGTTAGGTAATCACTTCTACAATCGAATTGCTACAGCGGGTAATTTTAATTGGTAAGGTTGATTAGGAGGGAAGGCGTATTCATTAAGAAAGAAAGCTACCACTGGTACAAAAAGAGTTATTTCCAATGGATGCTTGGAAATATATACCCTTAAAGTAATTTTCGGAATTTGAGAAGAGAGGTTGATTGTATGCAGAACGTATTATTGATAGGTGCCGGAACAATGGGAATGGTACATGCAAGTGCCTATTATGCAATGGAAGATGTCAAGGTCGTTGGAATTGTTGATATCAGAAAAGAGCAGGCAGAGCAAATCAGAGGTGAACATGATACAAAGATATTTCAAACCTTAGAAGAAGCTGTAGAAAATATCGAACGTATTGATGTGATCGATATTTGTGCTCCAACTTTTCTGCACAAAGAGTATGTGATAAAAGCAGCAGATTTAGGAATCAATGTGATATGTGAAAAACCACTAGCATATTCCCTTCAGGATGCCAAAGAAATGATTGATTATTGTAAAGAAAAAGATGTGAAATTATTTGTCGGACACGTGGTACGTTTTTTCCCACAATATTCAAAAGCAAAAGAGCTAGTAAAAAAAGAAGCAATTGGTGAGATTGGTATCGTTCGTACAAGAAGAGGCGGAAGTTTTCCTTTGGGATGGAGTGATTGGTATGCAGACCAATCGAAAAGTGGTGGCGTGATCCTTGATTTAATCATTCACGACTTTGATTTTCTTCGGTGGACATTCGGCGAAGTGGATCGAGTTTTTGCGAAAGGGCTATCTGAAAAAGGACTGGAACATCTCGATTATGCGATCGTTACATTGGTTTTTGAATCCGGTGTTATTGCTCATGTGGAAGGTACGTGGGCCCATCAAACTTTTTCTTCGCAATTTGAATTCGCCGGAAAAACTGGAATCATCGAATATGATAGTTTAAAAGAGGAGCCTGTTTTACTTTCGATTAGACAATCGAGCGAGGAACAAAATGGTGTTGAGGTACCTCAAAGTCCTATGAAAAAGTCACCGTATCATATAGAACTAGAGCATTTCTTATCATGTTTGAAATCGAATAAAACGCCAATTGTTACAGCTGAAGATGCATATAAAGCAATGGAGATATCAGTTGCTGCCCTTGAATCTTTAAAAACAGTTGTACCTGTATCACTAAGTAAGAAAGGGGAGAACTGATATGAAGATTGGAATCATAAGCTTTGCTCATATGCACGCCCATAGTTATGCATCCGTCATTAAAAATATGGAAGGTATCACATTAGCTGGTATTTCCGATGAAAATGAAGAAAGAGGAATGAAGAATTCTCAATTATACGATACAGTATATTTTCAAAATTATCATGAATTACTTGGATCTGATATTGATGCTGTCATTGTAACTTCTGAAAACTATCTTCACCATCAACACGTACTTGCTGCGGCGAAAGCAGGAAAACATGTCTTATGTGAAAAGCCGTTAGCCACCAATTTAAAAGATATTGAAGAAATGATAAGCGAATGTGAGCAACATCAAGTTTTGTTAGGTACAGCTTTTCCTGTTCGATTTAACACACCCATTCAACATGCTAAAAAAGTGATAGAAGAAGGTAGACTAGGAGAAATTTTAGCAATAAAGGGAACAAACAGGGGAACCAATCCTGGAGGCTGGTTTATTGACAAGGAAAAATCTGGCGGTGGAGCGGTCCTTGATCATACAGTACACGTAGTTGATATCATGAGATGGTTCACTGGAGCCGAAGTGCAGGAAGTGTACGCAGAAATCGGTAACGTATATATTGATCATCCCATTGATGATTGTGGAATTTTGACAATGGAATTTACAAATGGAATGTTTGCTACACTTGATTGCAGTTGGTCAAGAAACAGCTCTTATCCAACGTGGGGCGATGTAACCATGGAAATTATCGGAACAAATGGCACCTTAAAGATAGACGCTTTTTCGCAAAAAATGGATTATTATTCAAATCACGATGGGCTCAAATGGATTAACTGGGGCGATGATATGGATGCCGGTCTAATCGAGGACTTTGTTGCAAGCGTTAAAGAAGGAAAGTCTCCATTAGCATCAGGACATTCAGGGCTAAAAGCAGTAGAGGTAGCTCTGGCAGCCTATCAGTCTTCTGAAAAGGGAACACCAGTAAAACTAAAATAAGTAAAAAAGAATTTGAAAAAATTTCTGAATCTTAGAGCTCGATTTGATTCGAGCTCTTGATAACGAAAGGGGGCTCACAATGAAAGTCTCTGAAAAATTGCAAACGGATATTGTGATTATCGGGGGTGGCCTCGGAGGATGTGCGGCTGCACTTTCCGCCTTACAATCTGGGAAAAAAGTGGTCTTGACCGAGGAGACGAAGTGGATTGGTGGTCAAATTACAAGTCAAGGTGTACCACCGGATGAGCATCCATGGATTGAACAATTTGGAGGGACGAAAACTTATCAGACTTTCCGAAAAAAAATCAGAGAATACTATCTTTCCAATTATCCAGTAAAGACCAAAGAACGGATGAATGATCAATTCAATCCTGGTAATGCCATTGTTAGCAACATAAGTCATGAACCGCGAGTTGCATTACGTGTTCTTTACGATTTGCTTTCGCCCTATATAAGTAGCGGTAGGCTGACGCTATTAACAGAGTATAAAATCCTTAAAGCTGAATCCGAAAATGATCAAGTTCAATCAGTTACCGTTGGACATACAAAAACAGGCCATACATACCAATTAAGAGGGAAGTATTTTTTGGATGCAACTGAAATGGGAGAAGTTTTACCACTCGCCAATGTTGAATATGTAATTGGTGCTGAATCTCAAGGGGTAACAGGGGAAGCCCATGCACCTAAGGAAAATCAACCTTTCAATATGCAGGCTTTTACGTATTGTTTTGCGATTGATCATATTGATGGGGAAGATCACACAATTGAGAAACCTGTTCAATATGAATTTTGGAAGAACTATCAGGCAGAGTTTTGGCCAGCCAAACAATTAAGTTGGTGGGGACTTGTACCTCACACATTAGAACCGATAGAGTATTCTTTTTTTTACGAACCAGAACACTTTTCATTATGGAATTACCGGAGGATACTCGATAAAGATAATTTTGAACCAGGTATGTTTCAAAGTGATGTAACCATCGTTAATTGGCCACAAAACGATTATTGGTTAGGTCCTATTATTGATGTAACGGATGAAGAAAAAGAAAAACATTTATATAATGCCAAGCAATTAAGTTTATCGCTGCTTTATTGGATGCAAACGGAAGCACCCCGCCCAGATGGAGGAACAGGCTATCCTGGTATACGCCTAAGGAAAGATGTTTTAGGAACAGAGGACGGATTAGCCATGTACCCTTATATCCGTGAATCAAGACGAATTAAAGCTCAATATACCGTAAAGGAACAAGATATCAGCGGTGAAATCGATGGAAAAGAGAGTGCTACGTTCTTTCACGATAGTGTAGGGATTGGAAGTTATCGGATAGACCTTCATCCGAGCACAGGATTGGACACGTATATTGATATTTCGTCCCACCCATTTCAAATTCCTCTCGGGAGTTTACTGCCAATACGCGTTCAAAATTTGTTACCCGCTTGTAAAAATATTGGTTCTACTCATATTACAAATGGTTGTTATCGATTACATCCAGTGGAATGGAATATCGGTGAAGTAGCTGGCCATTTAGCGGCTTATTGTATTGATCATGAAATCATCCCCCTAGAGGTAAGAAATCAAGATGATAAACTATCAGATTTTCAATCGTGTATCGCCAAAGCTGGTATAGAACTTGATTGGCCCAAAATCCACAAAATTTAAATGAAGACAAAGAGTGGAGTGGATAAACTTTGATCGCTTTAGTTGACAAAAGTATGCATATGAAACGTGTTGTAAGCTATACTCATTATTTTTCGGATATTAATCTACTTTTAAAAGAGAACCTTCATCAATACTCAGTTATTTTTATCAATGGGTATGACAATGGTAATCCAATGAAAGTATCGTACGACATACTTGAAAAACTTTGGGATTTTATTGATTATGGTGGAATTCTATACGGTGAGCTTATAAACTGTGAGGATTTTCCTTCATCTCGTCTTTTTGGTTTCAAGCAGGATTTCACAGTAACGAATCGACGTCTAGAAAAGCTAGTAATTTCTCATGATACCCAATATTGTAAAAAAGGTCAGTTACTCGAATGGCAAGGTGCCTTTTTAACAGGCTTTACCTTTGACACGGAACGGCTTTTAGATATCGGTCATTTCAAAGAGACTCATCAAACTTCGGATGAAGGGCAATACCCTGGAATTGTTGTAAAAAAGCATGGGAAGGGGAAAACCATTTTTTCAACGTTTTCTTTTTTAGGTAATGAACAGAATTGGACGTTACGACCTAATTGGTTATGGAATGCAGTTGTAAAATGGCTGCAAATGGAGTATCACCTACCACTACAATCAATCCAACCAATTATTCAAAAACGTGAGAAATCTGATACTAAACAAACAATTGACAATGGAATGGACTGGTTTTTAAAATCTGGAATCTTACCGAAGGAAGATGGAAGTCTCGGAGTTTATGAAAATATCCATTCAATTCGAAGCGATGTAAGTAAGGATCGTCGTCCAGATTGTCATTCCCATACTGCCCTTTTATTTTATCTGTATGGAGAATATGCAAAAGACCCTGAATGGACCGAGAGATCACATCGATTATTGAACTACTTATTTAAAGCAGGCTATCAGGATACAGATCCGAATTCAGCTACATATGGTTTTTGGAAATGGTTTCAAAGTCCAAAGAGTAAGCCAGAGCAAATATTCACTGATGATAATAGTTGGGTAGCACTGGTTCTCTTATATTTATACCGTAAAACAGGTCAAACCATCTATAAAGAAAGGGGTCTATTAACAGCTTATGCTCTATTAAACACGCAGAATAAAAAGGGACTTCGACCAGAATGTATCCGTGAACAAGAGCTTATCAAGAAAGGACCTGCATACTTCCAGAATTCCACAATCGCAAGTATGAATCCTCACTTTGAGGCAATTGCCCATGTTGCCTTTATCCAAGCGTATTATGTGACCAAGGATGAAAAGTTTTTAGAAACCGCATTCAAAGGTACGTTAACGATGCTTGATAATAAAAGTGATTTGAAATTCATGTATAGCAAAACGGCTGGATATAGCAGATTCTTATTATCATTAGCTGACATGTACGCCGTTACAAAGAGCGATACCATTCTGGAAGGTTTATATGAAGTACTTGATTATTTAACTGAGAACCAGCATAAACAAGGCGGAATTGAAGAAAGTGATAATCCGGATCCTGAAAGATATGGTACAGAGGATACGGGTGTGTTCCGAATGAATGGTGAAGGGATTGCAGATCAATTGTACACTAACAATTTCTTACTCATGAATGTTTGGGAAGCATGGAAAGCAACAGGAGACACTAAAATAAAAAAAATTCATGAGAAGCTAGCCCACTTTTTATCAAACATTCAAATTACTTCTCAAAGAAAGGAATTTGATGGTGCCTGGATGCGTTCCTATCATTTAGACAGTGAAGAGTATTTCGGTAACAATGGTGACACAGGTTGGGGTGCATATGTAATAGAAAGTGGATGGACAAATGCGATCATCTTATCTGGCCTCATCTTAAAAGAATTAGATCAATCTCTATTAGATTAATATGGGAAGGTGTCCAAATGTCGATTAGATGTACAACTCTAACTAGTAATCCAGCAATTATGTTTGCTAAAGAAGAGTTGCTTAAGTATACACAACAGGTTCAAAAGCCGATAACTTATTCATTTGTTTTAGGATTGGATCAAGATTTTATAGAAAATGGGTTCATTGAACAGTCTTTATTTAATAATGATCCTGCTGTTGATGCATTTCATTTTATACAAAAAGAACGAGAAATTTATATTATTGGAAGCAATACCAGATCAGTACTTTATGGGGTTTATCATCTTTGTAAAAACATGTTTGGGTATAAATGGGTTCATTTTTTATCTAAAGAAAAAATAGGATACAAAGACGTTCATTTTATATCTTCTGAAATCCATAGCGGAAGTATGGTAAGAAGAGGGCTCGTAATTGAAAATTACAGTGATATTCCATTCCTAACAAAACTCATCGATTGGGCTGCTAAACATTATATAAATGAACTGTTTTTTACTTTTATGCTATGGGATAAAGTGAAAAATGTAATAGAAGAAGAGATTAATAAACGAGGCCTATCGATTACAATTGGCGGACATAGTATGCACTATTTATTAATGGAATCCTCGGTTTCTGAGAAAAAACAGATTGATTTTTCAAATGATAGCTGGAAAGTTACACTTGTTGATAAAATAAAAAACTATTGTGAAAAATCAACATCCATTAAACGAGTATCCTTATGGCCGGCCGATATTGGAATAAATGATAACCAAGATTTTTTAGCACGCTACATAGAATTTACTGAACTCATAAAAAGGGAGATTCCTAGCATTGAAGTAGAGCATATTGCCTACAATGCAGGTCTATCTTGGAATATGTTAGAACTTCATGAAGGGTTAAGTGGTTCTAGTAAAGTAAATACGCTATTTGCTTTTTGGGGAAGAAATTATCAGCAATCTTTTATGAAGGAAGAAAGAGCATTTGAGGCCTTACAAAAATGGTGTCAAAAAACTAAGGTAAATCAGCAGGATATCACTATTTTTGAATACTATAGTGACCATTACATGTTAGGGGATTTATTTCCTCCTTTATTTCACAGAATTCATGAGGACATTGACGTTTACGCTAAGTTAGGAATCAAATCAATGGTTAATCTAATTGTCCCCTACATAACTAAAGAAGATGAGAAATCATTGGATCAGCATTTTCCATGGGAATCGTTACAGTTTATGAACAGTTATTATTTTGCACGGTTAACTTGGGGGGATGACTTTCAGGAGATTGAAGCAGATTTCTACTCCATCTTTGACGATCATCAAATAAGTACAAAACAATTGCTTGTAAAATTGGAATCTGTACTTTCTGAAGTATCCAAATGGAATGTACCTCTGTTTCCATCCCGTGTAATTGATCCTGAAAAAGTAGTTCAACATGAAGCAATAAGTGAGATTATCTCTGATTTAACAAAATGGAAAAGAGAACTTGTACCTTTTAAAGTCGATTCAACAACAGAAATAAAAGATCCCAAAAGCCTGATATCATTTTACATCGATCATGTGTGTGAAAAGCTAGATGATCTCTTACGTACATGGAGGGGAAAAGAATGAAACAACGAATTGTTTTTATCGGTGACAGCATTACATGGTGGGGGATTAACGAGAGTGATAGCATTGGAACGGGATATGTGCGATTGCTTCATGATTATTTGAAGGTTAGCTTCCCACATAGAGAATTTGAAATCATAAACAAGGGGATTAGCGGAAATCGGGTAACGGACCTAGCTGAGCGGTGGGAGCAAGATGTTATTTCGTATCATCCCGACATTGTTTCAATCTCCATTGGTATCAACGATGTGTGGAGACAAGTAGATTCTCCTGAGATGGAACAAGTGTTACCAAACCGTTTTGAAGAAGTCTTAGAGAATCTACTGATAGAGATTAAGGAAAAAACCAATTCCTCTATTGTCTTAATGGAACCAACCATTATTTCAGAAGATATTTTGGGAATAGGAAACAGTATGCTAAAACCCTATATTAAAAACATTCATCAATTAGCAGAAAAGTATAATGCCGTCATTGTTCCAACACATCAGGCATTCATTTCATTCTTAAACCATAAGAAGAACTTCCCCCTTACAATAGACGGTGTTCATATGAACTCGCTTGGGAATATGCTAATGGCTAAAACCTGGATAGAAGCAACGAAGGATATGTTTGAATAGTTGTAGTACACTAATATGAAACTAATTATGAAAAAGAGTAGGCTTAAAATTATAGTAGCTTATTCTTTTTTATTATTGTAGATTAATAGATTCATCCACAATCTAACAGTTTTCGACACCCCCTTGACGGTATAATAAGGAAAATGATTAATAGGGAGGTTCGATTCTTGCTAGATTCTAGTCATGAATTCTATTTAAGTAGCGCAGAACGACAATTAATAATCAAAGGGATAAAGCGTGGATTAGAGCGTTTTTATAAGGATAGAGAAGGAAAACCTGATCTCGTCACCGAAAGAAACTTCATCTCCAGACAACGCGCCTCTTATGTTTTCGACTCCATCTATCACATCTCGAAACAACATCCAGAATTAAATGTAACACCTGAAATCCGAACAGCAGGCCTATCCTATGAATATGTATCACTCTTTTTTGAAACTCGAAAAATTGTCGTCACATTTAGCCAAGTAAAACGTCCTGAAGATCTGCCCGAATATAGTGAATATAGAAACGAATATACAGAAGGAAATCGGTTGTACAATCCGCAGTTATCCTTCTTCAGGGAAGATGAAGAATTTAATCTAAAAAGCTACAAACACCTCGTCGTCACGTTTAATGGATCGCATGGACCGGATCCACTTTTTATATGGATAGGTGCAACAACACCTGGACAAAATGCCTGGATCTATCATGAGGAATTAAAAGAAGGAGTAGCACTAGGATAAGTTTTTTAATATGAGTGACAAATTTAAATGATTAGAATGAGGTTGTAATTTTTACAGCCTCTTTTTTATGTTATAAAATCCAATTTTCAATGTATTAAATCTATTTTTTAAACTTTTTTAAAGTAAATTAAATAAAGTTAAAGGCGATATCAAAAAAAATAGATACTATAATGATGCTTAAGAAAGCGCTTACTAAAATGAAATTAAGGGGGGAATGAACAGAATCGTTAAAAACGAGTTCTGTACTAGGCCAATGAAAATTACGGGTATGACAGTAGACAGATATGAACGTATGGGAAAATCAGATATGGCATTTAGTGGTCATGAGGTTGTTGTTGTGAAGGTAGAAACAGATGAAGGAATTACAGGTACTGGATTTATAAGTTCTCCAGTTTACCCTCATGGAATTGCAAGTGATGTGGCAGCAAGGTTACTGAATAGAAACTTTAAAAATATCATTCTAGGTGAAAACCCGTTATACAATGAACAGCTTTGGTTGAAGATGTTTGATGGACCATGGCGACTAGGTATGAGGGGGATGATAAGAGATTGTATCGCTGCTATTGATTTCGCATTATGGGATATTAAGGCTAAAAAACTAAATGTTCCGTTATCCGACTTATTCGGTTCAAAGCGTAATAAAATACTCACCTATGCAAATGTAGGGCACCAGCTACCACCTGATGAACTGGCGAAAAAAGCCGTCGAATATGTAGAACAAGGACATACAGCCTTAAAAATCCGGGCAGGTTCTGTCGCTGTTCCGATTAAAGAGGCGAATAAAAGGGTTCAAGCCGTACGGGAAGCGATTGGTCCAGACGTGAAACTAATGGTGGACATTAACGGTTCTTGGGATACCGAAACAGCCATCCAACAACTTAAGGCATGGGAAAAATACGATATTTATTGGCTTGAAGAGCCTGTTGCACCTGAGGATATTTCAGGATATGCGAGAATTCGAGAGTATGCAGGAAACACCTATATTGCCGGTGGTGAGCAAAACAGTGGATTAACGGAGTTTCGCCAATTTATTGAAAAGAAAGCACTCGATATTATACAGCCAAACGCCATGGCAACTGGCGGAATCACAGATTGGTTACGTATCTATCATTTTGCTTCAGCTCACAATATTCCAATTTCACCTTGGAATCTTCAACAAATTCATATTCATTTAGCTGCAGGTCTGCCTAATGTGAAATGGGTAGAATATTTCTCTCACAATCGTGATTATTTTCAGGATGTGTTAATTAAAGGGCCGCATATTAGAGAGGTAAGAGGTGAAGATGGTGTATATCTACTTGCACCAGAAGGCCCAGGAATAGGAATTGAACTCGATGAAGAAGTAGCTGAAAGAACACATGTAAAAGATACCTTTTAAATTTATTGAAAATGAATTGGAGGAATATTGGTGAAAAAACAATATCATCTTATAGCTATTCTATTGTGTTTACTGCTCGTTCTTTTTGGATGCTCAAGCGGAGGAGACTCTTCAAAAGAGGCTTCTACAGATAAAAATTCGAAAGATAATCAGAGTCAAAGTGAAACAGATTCAACCGTCAAACTTGATGGCTCTGTTGAACTAATCGTTCCAGCAAGTGCTGGTGGTGGAAGTGATATAAATGCGAGAATGCTTGCAGAGATTATCCAAGCGAATAAATTGATTGATGAAAATGTGATGGTTGTCAATAAGCCTGGAGGAAGCACTGCAGTAGCTAACTCCTATACGTATAAGAAGGAAGGCACTAATAATACAATTTTAACTTGGAACTCCAGCCAAATTATCAGCCCATTTTTAAACAAGAATGATGTCACAATTGAAGATTTAACACCATTAGGTACACTGACTTTAGACAGCTATTTAATCATTGTTAAAGCGGATAGTAAGTATAAAACATTAGATGATCTATTGAAAGCAGCCAGAGAGAACCCACAGACGGTTTCGATTGGAGGAACAGGTCAAGGTACAGAAATTCACATCTTAAGTCATTTGATTAACAAGTATGGGGAAAGCGATTTAAAGTATATTCCTTTTGAAAGTGGTGGAGAAACTACTTCCGCACTACTTGGAGGACACATTGATGTTACTCTAGCCAACCCAAATGAAGTGAAATCCCAAATAGAAGCTGGCGAGGTTAGAGCATTAGCTACATCTTCACAGGAACGTATTGGTGGTGTATTAGAGGATGTTCCAACTTTTGAAGAAGTAGGATTAGGAGATATCAAAATTTCATCATTCCGAGGATATGTTGGACCACCGGGAATGACTGATGAAGAAATCGCTTATTGGGAAGATGTATTGAAACAAGTTCATGAATCAGAGAGTTGGCAAAAAGATTATATTCAAAAATACGATTTGACCAGTCAATATATGAATGCTGAAGAAAGTAAAGCATTTTACGAAGAAGTTCTAAATCTTTATTTAGAAGCATCAAAAGAAATGGGGCTTATTGATTAATATGGATGGCGGAAGGTCCATACCACCTTCTGCCAATGTTTCACCATACTACTCTAATCTTTTGAATTTAGTTGAAAAGAGGAATATAACATGACTAGAGTAATATCCATTCTTTTATTTATAGTCGCACTCTTTTTTATCCATCAAGGCTGGTTTAACTATACGTTTTGGGAGAATAATGCGCCAGGCAGTGGTTTCATTCCTCTCATTGCAGGTCTCGTTTTAGCTGTATTCACACTGAATATTTTTATTAAAAATGATAAAAAACCGTTTGGATTCGTGAAAAAACAATTATACCCCTTTATTGGGAGCTTAATCATGATCATATCAATCTATGTATTAGGAATGATTCTATCAATTGCCATTTTTATTATTGCTTGGCTCATTATTGTTGAAAAATATTCTACTTTACGAGCATCGATTTATGGAATTACAACAACATCTGTTATATATATCATTTTCAAAATCTCACTTAAGGTTCCACTTCCTGAAGGTTTTGTAGGATTTTAATAGAAAGGAGATATGCTTATGGAAACTGTTCAATTACTCCTTTCTGGGTTTGCGGAAGCAATTTCGTTACAGAACATGCTAGCTGCATTAATCGGGGCGATACTTGGTATCATTATAGGCGCCATACCTGGATTGGGATCAGCATTAGGAGTCGCCTTGCTTTTACCATTAACCTTTGGGATGGATCCAATTACAGGAGTAATCATGTTGGCCGCTGTATATTATGGTTGTATGTACGGAGGTGCATATAGTGCCATATTAATCAATATTCCCGGTGATTCTGCAGCTATTACAACAGCGTTTGACGGGTATCCGCTAACTCAAAAAGGAAAACCAGGTAAAGCATTATTTTCAGCTAATATGGCTTCGTTTATTGGAGGGACGATTGGAATATTGGCTTTAACGTTTATTGGCCCCCCATTGGCTGATCTAGGGCTAGCTTTTGGACCAGCAGAAGTTGCGTTATTAATTCTATTAGCACTTTGTTCAGTCGGTTGGCTTCTAGGGGAAAGCCCTTCGAAAGGTGTTGCTGCAACTGTTCTTGGAGTTATGTTCGCAACAGTTGGCGTAGATGCTATGTCAGGGCAAGCCAGATTTGCATTTGGTTCAGATCAATTACTAAGTGGACTCGAACTTATTCCAATGATTATAGGAATGTTTGGCTTTAGCCAAGTAATCGTTATGATTACTCAAAAACTCAATGTCAAAGAGACAAAGAAGCTATCATTTAAGGAAAGTCTATTAGATAAAAAAGATACAAAACGGATTGCAATACCTAGTATTCGCTCAGGTATACTTGGTACTTTTCTAGGAGTATTACCAGGTGCAGGTGCTACAACAGGTGGATTACTTTCCTATGTGTTAGAAAAAAGAGTTGGTAAAAATAAGAAAGAAATGGGAAAAGGAGCTATGGAAGGAGTTGCAGCTGCAGAATCAGGTAATAATGGGGCTGCAGTTGGTGCGTTTGTGCCTTTACTCTCACTTGGAATTCCCGGTTCTGCCACAACGGCTATATTATTAGGTGGGTTAATCATGTGGGGACTAGACCCAGGGCCACTACTATTTAAAAGCAATCCTGATTTTGTTTGGGGATTAATTTCATCCATGTATATAGGAAATATTATTAGTTTAATTGTGGGATTAGCCTTTATTCCAATCTTAATGAAAGTCATTCTAATTCCAAATTCACTAATGGTGCCGATTATAACCGTTATTTGTATTATTGGTTCATATAGTGTGAATAACAACATGTTCGATGTTTGGATTATGTTGTTTGGCGGTGTTATTGCATACATCCTCCAAGAAAATAATTATCCTATAGCTCCATTATTATTGGCGTTTGTATTAACACCAAAACTCGAAATGTCTGCACGTCAAGCATTTAGTCTTTCAAATGGGAGTTTGGATATCTTTGTTGGTAGTACAATTTCAATAATCATTTTGTTATGTATTACATTATTTATCTTTGCACCATTCGTATTAAAAGTTTTTAAAAAGAAGAAAAAAGAATTAACGGAAGACATACCAGCATGAGGAATGAAGAGGGAAATTCCTCATACTGTTCAATAAGAATTTATATTTTAATAGAATAAAGTTTTTTAGGGCGTCCCTTATCGGAGTATTCTAAATCTAACACAATTTCATCATTTTGAATCATGAATTCAATATACTTACGTACGGTAAGGGTAGAAATTTTTACGTGTTTACTAAGTTCTGTAATCGAAAAGGATCTCTTTGCTTTCTTAAGTTCATCTCTTATTAAGGTAAGGGTTACAGGATCAATCCCTTTTGGTAAAACAATTTTTTCTTCTGTTAAAGTAGTCGAGTAGAGTTGATCGATGTCTGATTGACGAATTCGTGGTAGTGAGTGAAACATTGTCTGTCTTTTTTCATAAAAAGCAAGTGATGTTTGGAATCGTTCAAAACCATATGGCTTAAGGATACAATCAACAACTCCATGACGAAGTGCTTCTTCGATTAAATGAGGAGCATCTGCAGCAGTAACGAGAATCACATCGACCATCACGTTCTTATTACGCAATACTCTTAATAATTCAATACCAGTCAACTCAGGCATATAGACGTCTAATAAAACGAGTTGTGGTCGGAGATTCATAATTTGCTGTAGAGCATCTTTACCATTTTTCGCATGACCTATGAGCGAAAAGGAGGTCATTTTTTGTAAATAATCAGCATTGATTTTAGCAACCATTGGATCATCTTCGACTATGAAGGTTGATATCATTGTAATCATCCTTTCAATATTTGATTATCCATTTTTTTTGGAATTTGCACACTAAAACAAACTCCATCATTTTGTGAAAAAGTGATTGAGCCATTTAATAAGTTTTCTACATGATGTTTCACAAGGAATAATCCATAACCTAAAGTTCCTTTTGAAGAATAGCCTTTGGTGAAGATAGTTTGAACATTCTCTGCATTGACACCACTTCCATTATCTTCAACTAAAATAGTGAGATGATTATCCTTGTCCAAAAATGTAAGCTGTACTTCTCCAGATGGTGTATGTTTAACCGCATCAATAGCGTTTTGGAGTAGGTTACCGATAATAAGTGCTACACTATCAACTGGAATTTTGGGAGGTAATGTTCCAATTTTACTTCCAGGAGTAAAGGTAACTTTCACGTTTAACTCGATTGCTTGTTGGATTTTACCTAATAAAAGTCCAGAAATTTTAGGTTCTAGAATATTTCGTGTTAAAAATTCTAATAATTTTTGTTGCTGAAAATTCGTGTTGGAAATATAAGCTTTAACTTCATCATAGCGATTTAATTCTATTAATCCTGATATCGTTTGAAGTTTATTAGAAAATTCATGAGTTTTTGCCCGCAAACCATCAACATATTCATTTACACCAGTTAGATCTTCAGCTAAGCGTCTAACTTCTGAGATGTCATGAAATGTAATGATATGTCCCCAAATTTTATTCTGTTTAGAAATGGGGTAGTAGTTTGCTAATATCACCGTATCATTCACAAATAATTCCATATTTTGGTGATTAAGAGGGGATTTTAATAGTGAAAATTCATCCATAATTTCGGAAAGTTTTCTTTTATCGATGTCTTGAGGAAGGTTTAGAATCTGCTTTGCCGCTGAATTTATAAGTGTAATATTATTTTCTTGGTCGGTAGCAATTATTCCTTCGCTTAAAGATTCTAGCATTGCCTCCCTTTGGATGAAAAGCTTAGCAATCTCCTCAGGTTCATGATTATGTAAGATTTTCTTGATTTGTTTTGCAAAAATAATAGCTGCAAAAATTCCAATTGAAAACGCAATTAAAAGCGAATAAACAAGTAAATCCATATTTCTTTGTACAAAACCACTGATGTTCTTTTGAGAGTATCCAATTGCTAGGATTCCTAGTTGTTGATTTGTATCAGGGTCGATAACGGGGACCCAAGTTCGTAAGGTAGGCCCAGATATTCCGTTTGCATAAGAATAATAGGCTTGACCAGAAAGAGCTCTTTTTATATCATTACCGGTTACATGAAAGCCAATTAAGGATGAGTCTGGATGGGTATATCGAACACCATCCTGATTCACTAGTACAAAAAAAAGTTCTTTATCTGATTCATTCAAATAGTCTTCATAGACTTCTTGGAGATCAACCCTTTTATCTGATTCTTTTAAAGCTTCATGTACTGCGGGCATCTTAGAAATAAGATGGGTAATTTCAAGAGCGTTTTCACCAACTGTCTCTTCAATCGATTTTGACAGAATAATGTAAGATAAATAGCCGGAAACAATTAAGACAATAGCAATGACAGAAGTGGAAAACAAAATAATTTTAGCTTTCAGGGGAATCCGTTCAAAAACTTTTGGAAACAAATTTGACTCACTTCCTTTAGCATACAAATAACGAGAGAAAAGTCTGAATTTAAAGAAAATAATATATTTATAGTTAAAATGATAACATGTATTCCTTTTGTGTCAATAAATAGTTCATTCATTGTAGGGAGGAAGTATGATGGAAACAAAAACATGTGATTTAGTCCGTAGAATTGGTGATGATGGCCAGCTATTACAAAACAAGACTCTGAATCTATCAGAATATGAATTACGTGGGCTTTATAAAAAAATGCTAATGGCCAGATTATATGACGAACGGGCATTTCGTTTACAAAGGCAAGGAAGAATAGGAACTTACCCTCCGTATAGTGGGCAAGAAGCTGCCCAAGTAGGTAGTGCTTTTGCCCTTGAAAAGGGAGATTGGTTGTTTCCTTATGGAAGAGACTTAGCAGCTTGTTTTACTTTTGGCAAGGACATGAAAACTGCCTTGCTTTATGCAATGGGCCACAAAGACGGAAGTCTCGTTCCAGACGACGTAAATATTTTTCCATTAGCGATTATGATTCCTCCTCAAATTCCTCAGGCTGTAGGTGCTGCTTGGGCAAGTAAATTAAAGGGAGAAGATCGAGTAGCCTTAACGACATTTGGAGACGGTGCTACCTCGAAAGGGGACTTTCATGAAGGTCTTAATATGGCTGCTGTATTAAAAGTACCAGCTGTATTCCTTTGTCAAAATAATAAATGGGCCATCAGTGTTCCAATTGAAAAACAAATGGCAACTGAGACCATATCCCAAAAAGCATTCGCTTACGGTATGCCAGGGGTTCGAGTAGATGGGAATGATGTATTAGCAGTCTATGAAGTTACGAAAGAAGCGATTATGCGTGCGCGAAATGGAGAAGGGCCAACGTTAATTGAAGCGGTTACATACCGAGTTGGACCACACACAACATCAGATGATCCAACTAGATACCGTGAAGATACAATTGCCCAAGAATGGAAATCAAAAAGAGATCCGGTATTTTTATTTAAAAACTTTCTCCTTAAACAAGGACTTTGGACTGAGGAAGAGGACGCTGAAACAGCAGAAAGAATGAAGAATGAGATAAATGAAGCTGTAAAAGAAGCTGAAAGCACAGCAAAAACGAAACTTTCAGATATCTTTGATCATGTTTATGAAACTCCAACCACTGACTTGATTTTACAAAAAGAAGAAATAAGTAGTGAGCAATTTATTACTAAATAAGGGGGTTACAACAATGCCGGTCAAAACAATCGTTCAGTCTGTAAACGAAGCAATGGAGATAGCTCTAGAACAAGATCCGAGCGTTATGGTAATGGGACTTGATGTAGGAACAAATGGAGGTGTGTTCAGAGCAACCGAACAGCTTCAAGAAAAGTTCGGAGAGCATAGGGTTGTAGATACACCACTCGCAGAATCTGGTATTGTCGGCTCAGCAATTGGCCTTGCTGCAAATGGAATGAAACCAATTGTCGAGCTACAGTTTATGGGGTTTATTTATTCAGCAATGGACCAACTTTGTTCGCAAGCAGCGAGAGTAAGATTCCGTACCGGTGGAAGGTTTACTGCTCCAATGGTCATCAGAGGACCCTTTGGAGGCGGAGTTCATGCATTAGAACTTCATTGTGATAGCTATGAATCTTTCTTTACACATACGCCTGGTTTGAAAGTGGTTATTCCAAGTAGTCCATATGATGCAAAAGGATTGTTATTAGCAGCAATCCAAGACCCCGACCCTGTTGTCTTTTTTGAACCAATGAAAATATATCGTTCTGTAAAAGAAGAGGTTCCTGATGAAGCATATACGATTCCTCTTGGGAAAGCCAAAATTGTAAAAGAAGGAGAGGATCTTACAATTGTTAGTTGGGGAGCTCCAGTACATATCGCAAAAAAGACGGCTGAAAAATTACAAAGCGAGAAGGGGGTATCTGTTGAGGTTATTGATTTGAGAACTTTGGTCCCTTTTGATACAGAAACAGTTATTAACTCAGTGCGGAAAACCGGTAGAGTCATTGTCATGCATGAAGCGGTTAAAACAAGTGGTTTTGGGGCCGAAGTCGCCTCAAGAATTATGGAAGAAGCATTCTTGTATTTGGAGAGTCCAGTTGAAAGAGTCACAGGGTTTGATACTCCATATCCTTTTTCACAGATAGAACATGAATGGATGCCAAACGAAAATAGACTCTTACGCGCTGTTGATAAAGTATTACATTACTAATCTTTTGGAGGTGATGAAATGATTTATGAATTTAAATTACCTGATGTAGGTGAAGGAATTGCGGAGGGAGAAATTGTAAAATGGTTTGTTACAAAGGGAAAGACCATTAATGAGGATGAGCCAATTGCAGAGGTTCAAACAGATAAAGCCTTGATTGAAATTACATCACCTGTAAGTGGGAGAGTAAGGGAAATTTTCTACGAAGAAGGCGATGTTGCCGAGGTAGAATCGGTTATTATTAGCTTTGAAATTCAAGATAAGCAGGCATCATTGGAAACTATCAATGAATCGGTTAATGAACAGGAAACAGGACGATTTGAAAATAAAGATGAAAAGCTATCATCCAAAATGGGCAAAAGACGAGTAATCGCAACCCCAACCGTTAGAAGAATTGCCCGTGAACTAAATGTGGATCTATTACAAGTTGTTCCATCCGGGAAAAACGGCAGGGTCCTCGCTGAAGATGTTCATAAGTATAAGGAAGAAAAAAAGCAAGTAAAGCCAACGAAGGAAAAAGTTTTTAAGCAGGAAAGGGAAGCAAGTTTTGAAAATAATCTAATCCAAACAGGAGAAGAGGTAGTAGAAAGAGTTCCACTAAGAGGTTTGCGACGAAGTATTTCAAAGAAAATGACACAATCTTCACAAATCGCTGCCCAGTCTACAATTTTAGAAGAAGTAGATGTCAGTAAGCTTGTTACACTGCGCAAGGAAATGTCCATAAAAGCGAAAGAAACAGGGGTTCATCTCACATACTTGCCGTTTATCATAAAAGCAGCTATTTCAGGACTAAAGGAATTCCCTTATCTAAATGCTTCAATCGATGATAAGAAAGAAGAAATCATATTAAAAAAGTATTTTAATATTGGGGTTGCGACCGATACACCAAATGGACTCATTGTTCCAGTCATTAAACAAGCTGACCAAAAGAGCATGTTAGCACTTGCAAGTGAAATTACAAATTTAGCTGAGAAAGCACGAAACAATGCTTTATCAATGGAACAGTTGAAGGGTGGAACCTTTACAATCACAAATATTGGTTCAACCGGTGTTGGACTCTTCGGTACACCAATCATTAACTATCCTGAGGCAGCCATCCTTGGAATACATCGTATTCAGAAAAAGCCAATCGTTACAGAAGACGAAGAAATTGTTATTCGTGACATCATGGGGATTAGCCTGAGTTTTGACCATCGATTAATTGATGGGGCAATGGCTTCATACTTTTTAAAGCATTTCATAAGCTATTTAGAAAATCCAAATCTACTATTTATGGAATTGGTGTAAAGGGACGTTATCCAGTACTATTTTTCAATATGAAAGGTGTTGAAAGAATTGAAGGTAAGTATTTTAGGAGGCGCAGGTACTCTAGGAGCAACAACAGCATTTGTACTAGCTCAACAAAACCTTGTCGATGAAATTAGCTTGATTGACCTGAAAGAAAACATTGCTGCAAGTCACAAAATGGATATGGAGCAGGCAGCAGCTGAATTTTCATCTGTAGAGATTACAAGTGGTGATTTTTCATTGCTACAAGCTTCTGACATTATCATCAATACAGTGGGAATACCCGAAAAACAAGTGCAATCACGGATGGACTATTTGGAGGGTAATTATAAAATTATCCAACAAATTTCTAGTCATATTAATCAATACACAAAGAATCCGATTATCATTTCAGCAACTAATCCCTTAGATATTATTCACACGCTATTACAGGACTTAGTTGCAATTCCCCAAAAAAGAATGATAGGTTTCTCTTTAAATGATACATTCCGTTTCCGTTGGGCACTATCAAAAGTTTTACAGGAGCCAATTGAGAACATAGAAGCCTTTGTGTTTGGTGAACATGGGGAAGATCAAATTCCAATTTTTAGTCGTATTTATATTAATCAAAAACAAATTCAGCTGGCAGAAGAACAAAAACAACTCGTCATTCAAATAATAAGAAATTGGTTTTCTGACTATCAATCCCTGAATTCAGGAAGAACTTCAGGGTGGCTTTCTTCTATAAATCTAGTAAAGATTATTAAAGCAATCGTTGAAGATACAAAAGAAATTATTCCTTCGTCAGTGATTGGGAAGGATGGAATTTCAATTGGTCAAGCAGCCAGAATAGGAAAAAATGGCGTAGAAGCGATTGAAGAAATTCCTCTTACATTGGAAGAGACCGAAGAATTTAATAGAGTTAAACAAAAAATAAATGAGCAAGTCAAACTGATACACGAAGGAATTACCTTACACAAATCATAACGCCTTTTAAAAACTAACCGGTAAAAAAAGGGAGACTGTAATTAATTACAGATTCCCTTTTTTCGTTAACCCATTCCTCAAAACCGCTAAAACAATGCTTGGTTTCATCAAAATCGTCATTGGATGTTTTAAGTTCATCACTTTTATAAAAGAATCATAAATCTGGATGTCTTTAGCTGATAAAAGAAATACCTGCCGGGCATACCATTGGAGAATGGGGAGTCCAACAGGTTTTTTACCGGTTGTTTCCTGGTAGCGAAAATCCTCTGTAAGCACCATGTTCCATATCGGAGCAATGATTTGAGATGCCTTTTTATGAAAATCACGAGCTACATTTTCCAACGATTGATTTTGTAAAGTTTCTTCTAAAGCAAGTGCTTCTAACACAGCAATGCTCATTCCTTGACCAAAAAAGGGATCAATTCTACATATTGTATCGCCAATCATGATAAGACCAGCTGGAAAGTTGTTGATTTTCTCAACTTTTCTCCATGAGATTTCTGGAACGCGAAAAACAGAAATACTGGTAAGAGGCTTGGCAGTTTGTAATGTCTGATAGATATCATTCTCCTGTAACCTTTTTGCTAGGTGTAATAAATTATTTCCTTTAATAGCCTCTTTGTCATTAATACAGCCATGGTATCCTATGAATGTAACCAAATATCGATTCCCCTCAACCTTTGAAATGGAACCGGCTAGTTTTTCGTGAGGTGGGTTAGGGTAAAGAAGCTTGATCGTCCAATCCTGGTTATCATTTTCAGGCAATTCCACAATTTGACTAACGTAGGTTAAATCAATTTTCACTTTTTCTAGCGGGGTTTGTATGCCTTGATCATTCAACCATCGATATGTGAAACTACTTGCACCACTCGCGTCCACAATCAAATCAGCATTTATCACACTGCCGTCTTTTAACACAACGCCAATCATTCGATGGGTTCCCTCGTCATATACATATTCTTTAACAGTTTGCTTGTATTTGATTGTTATGTTACTAAACTCTTTTATGGATTGGTTTATATGCCATTCCAAGTGCGGTCTGGTTTGAAGTGTGGTTGTGTAACCACCATCATAGCGCTGCTTCCAAACTCCGTGGTGATGCCAAGCAAGGTCTTTTGTTGAATTAATCTTCACGGCTCCTGTTGAATAAAACTTTTCAGTGATTCCAGGAAAAAGCTTCTCAAGTCCTTGTTCACCGGCATGTAACAATGCATGAATATGATTCCCTTGCGGCGCTCCTTTTCTTGGGATGGGTGAAGTAGCTTCAGCATCACGCTCTATAATAATCACTTCTCGAAAAGAATCAGAAAGAACGCGCGCTGCTAATTTTCCCGCAATTCCTCCGCCAATTATGATAACTTTATCCTTATGCTGCAATAAAAACACTCCTAATTACTTTCATATATTAATATTTTAAATTGCCTTTGACAAAAAAGGTACATAATATACAAAAATGAATTAAAATTTATCTATTCATCAGGCTCATATGTTATCTTATTGATATCGCATTAAAGGAAGTGAATAAATGCAAACATTAAACCGAGCGATTCATTTTAACAGGGTTAATTTTCATGCGGATGAAAAACATATTTTAAAAAATATTACGGGATCCTTTTATGAGGGGACGATTACTTCATTAGTTGGACCTTCCGGAGCGGGGAAATCAACACTCTTAAAGCTTTGTAATGGTCTTTTGTCACCAAATTCAGGTGAGATATACATAAAGGAAAAAGACATCCAAACATATGAACCAGTTGAATTACGTCGTGCAGTTGGAATTGGCCTGCAAAATGCTCCTATGGTAAATGGAACTGTTTATCATAATCTTGCTTTACCAATGACACTTCAAGACAAGGAATTAGAAGAAAAAACAGCCAAGGATTTATTAGAAGATGTTGGGTTAGAAGAGGAATACCTAAATCGAGATGTCCGTGATTTGTCAGGTGGACAACGACAAAAGGTATCCATTGCACGTACGCTTGTCAACCATCCGCAAATTTTGCTATTGGATGAAATAACATCCGCACTCGATCGAATTTCGAAACATGAAGTTGAGGAACTCATCGTAAAAATCAACCAGAAGTACAATGTAACCATCATCTGGATTACCCATAACCTCCAACAAGCCATTGAAATTGGCAATTATGTATGGGTTATGATGGAAGGGGAAGTTATTGAAACAGGTGAGAGTACATTGTTGAAATCTCCGAATCATGAAAAAGTAAAACAATTTGTGAAGGGGGAGATGGATTGAGTACACTTGCTTTAGCAATAGCCCTAATTTTTGTACTTATCCCAATTTTTTTATCAAAAACATTTAATCTAGGATTGGAAAAAGACACGACCATTGCAGTTGTCCGTTCAATCATACAATTATTTGCTGTCGGCTATATTTTAAAATTTGTCTTCGATACAGAGAGTCTCATTTATATTTTTCTAATGGTCATTGTCATGATTGTTGCAGCTACTCAAAATGCGAGGAAAAAAGGCAGGGCCATCAAAGGGATCACCTGGAAAATCGCTGCTACCTTAATTTTTATGGAGGTGTTAACTCAAGCAATTTTACTTGGATTCCAGATTACACCTGCAACAGCCCAATATATCATTCCAATCAGTGGAATGGTTGTTGGTAACTCAATGGTTCTTGCCATTCTATTTTTAAATCGATTTACGTCGGAGGTTGACAGCCATCAGGAGCAAACCGAACTTATCCTATCCTTAGGCGGGACACCAAAACAAGCAATCCATACACAACTGATTACGTCGATCAAGGCAAGTATGATTCCTACCATTGAAAGTCAAAAAACAATCGGACTTGTTCAACTACCGGGTATGATGAGTGGTCAAATCATCGCTGGCGCAAATCCCATTCAAGCAGTTCAATTTCAATTACTCGTGCTCTTTTTACTCCTAACCACAGCAGCTGTAACAAGCATTATGCTCGGATTTTTATCGTATCCAACATTATTTAACCAACGTATGCAATTTTTGAAGATGAGGTAATAATGGATAAAATCAAAAATGCCTGAACCTCATAAGGGTTCAGGCATTTTTTCTATAGTGAACAGGAACTTCACTAGTTCCCTAACTTATTTTCGAATTCATAAAACCAAATTAATGTTTAAATACGTGCCGACCAATTTTAACAGCAGTTGTTCTTGAATCTAACCAACGATTTGTGGCAATTGCTGGGTTATAGAAGAACAATGCGTCTTTCGCAATATTTCGCATTTCAGTGAGTGCTGCGCGCACTGCTTTTATCGACTCTTCATCTGCAGGTTTATTAATTTGACCATTTCGTACAGGTTGGAACTGGCCACGCTGATAAATTACATCTCGAATCGTATCAGGGAATTTCTTACTTTCTACACGATTTAACACAACTGCTGCAACAGCTACCTTTCCTTCAAAAGGTTCTGCTTGAGCCTCAGCTCGTACAATCCTTGCTAACAAATCTAGTTCTTCTGAAGAAAAATTGTAATTTGTAGAAACACTTTTAACTTCAGTAACTACTTTCTCTGCTTTTACCGTTTCCTGTTTAACTTCTTGCTTAGCTGCTGCAACTTCCTGTTTCTTTTCAATGTGCATACCTTCAAATAATTTAGGTGAGTTATCATCTACTTCTGCATTTATATGTTGACCTACGACAATCAGGTCTAAATCTTCTACTTGCGGGTTCATCACTGCTAATTCTTCTAAAGTCATACCATGTTTATGTGCGATTTCTGACATCGTGTCGCCTTTTTGTACAGTATACGCAAACGCTTGATCTGCAAAAAATAGAGATGCTATAAAAATCGCTAGTCCAAATAGTATTTTTTTCATAGTGATAGTCCTCCTAGTTAATTTAAGTACTGGGTAACTCTCTATGACTCATTTCTATGAAAAAAATAAATAGATTAGTATTACAGTTTCTTTACAGGTAAATTACAACCTGTCTATCTTCCAAAAACTAGTAAATAAAAACGGTTCCCTTCTAAAAAAAAGAGAACCGTCCACAACTCACTGTTGGCTCCTTTGAACGTATCCTTCAACACTATTGATGTGTTGCACCATGAGGTCGCTAGCTCGTTCTGCATTCCGTTCCTTCATCGCTGTAAAGATTGCTTTATGGTAATTAAGAGACTCGTTCATTACCCCATATACAGTCACTCCACTTTCCTGAGCGTGCTTCACTAAATTATTTATCGATTCATACAGGTTGAATAAAACAAGGTTTTTCGATGCTTTCGCAATCTTTTTATGGAATAGCAAGTTCGAACGAACATATTCTGTTTGATTGTTTTCACGAATGGAAAGTTCCAAATCAACAATGGTTTGCTCGATTTCATCAAAGTCTTTAGAATTTGCCCTCGTTGTTGCCAGGTATGTTAATTCTTTTTCTAAAAATCTACGGGCTTCAAAAATATCTTGCCATTGGGCTGAGGAAAAATAGAGTTGGAACATGAGGGAGTCAGAGAAAAACTTATCATGGTTACCTGTGATAATCGTACCTTTCTGTGTCTTTTCAATTAAACCTTGCGCCTCCAAAACCTTCAGTGCTTCCCTTAGTGAAGGCCTACCCACACCAAATAAATTCATTAGTTCTCGCTCTGGGGGAAGTTTATCTCCTTCATTAAGTTTACCTTGGAGAACAAGGTCCTTAATTTGGTTAACAATACTATCTGTAACATTCATACGTTTCACTGGTTCAATCATTTTTCTATCACCTTTCATATCGATTGCAATAATGGTAAATTTTCTCTAGATTACTAGAAAACACCCCCCTTATAAAATAAGAAGGGGGGATGAGGAGAAGTATTTTGTTTATTTGGCAATCTCCCCATTTAAGGTGTGAGTCTTGTTGAGCCGCATTTTAAATAAATATGCACCCACAACCATGACTAGAATAGCTGTTATCAAACCGATCACAATATTTTGTGTAAATCCTAGGACGATGAATCCAAAGATAGAAGAAACACTGGAAAGCATTGCATATGGGAGCTGTGTCACCATATGATCGATAGGGTGGACCGAGCTTCCAATCGATGCAAGAATCGTTGTATCAGATAAAGGAGAAGTATGCTCTCCAAATACAGTTCCTGCTAACACGGCACCAATGACCGGAATTAGGAAAGTAACATCAATTGTTGCTACGATCTCGGCACCGATTGGAATCATAAGACCAGCTGTACCGAGCGTACTTCCAATTGAATAAGAAATAAAAGCTGCGAAAACAAAGAAGATAACAGGTAACCAAGCAAGTTGTAGATTTCCATCAATTAATGTTGCAAGATAATTTCCAACTCCTAAGGAAGAGATGACTTTAGCTGTAACTAATGCAAGGAAAAGAATAATAACGCTTGGCAATGTTGTTTTAATACCAGCGAACGTAGAAATCTTTAAATGTTCGCCAGAGGTTTTTTTCATTAGCAATCTTGTTAAAATAACAAGGTCGGCTGCAATCGCACCATATACCAAGGAAAGAATAATGTCTGTATTAATTAACACATCAAAAGCTGTGATTGGTCCTTCGGCACTTGAGCGTCCAATCAAAATAGCAGAAATCACAGTTACAATAATTAAAGTTAAAACAGGGAAAAGTAAATCAGCCATTTTTCCATCATTTCTTGTTGGAAGTTTCGTATCTTCGGAACCTGGTACCTTACCACGTTTTGTATCAAATAAAATATCTTCTTTAACTGCGCGTTCTTCATCGCGCCGCATTTGGCCGACATTTATTCCAAAATAAGCAACGATAAATACGAGGACGATGGTAGTAATTGTATAATAATTGGTAGGTATTGCCAACAAAAACGCTTCTAAAGCCTGATAGGAGGTAATCTCAGTGTCAGTTAGAACACCTGCGATGATTGAAGTGATAAAAGCCGCAAGTCCTGAAATGGGTATAAGTAGAGCGATTGGTGCAGAGGTTGAGTGGATTAAATAGGAAAGTTTAGAGTGCGAAACTTGGTATTTATCCGTTACGGATCTCATTACGCTACCACGAAATAGACAACTAAATGCATCATCAAACCATGTAAAAAACCCGATTAACATTGTCGCCATTTGAGCTTGAACTCTCGTTTTGGCAACTTTTACTCCCCATTCGGAGAAAGCATAAATGCCACCTGATAGATAGAGAAGGGAGGAGAGTATGCCTATTAACACAACGAACAACAAGACTTTGCCGTCACCTATTAGTACATCGGCCATAATGTGGTAAACGTTCACAAAACTATCAATGATATTCCATTGATTATAATGCAGTGCACCAATTGCGATTCCAATACCTAATGCCAAAAATAATCTCTTTGTAATTAGAATAATAGCAATCGTAACAATCGGTGGAATCAGTGAAAATATAGTACCTTCCATTTGGTCGCCCCCTTTAAAATATCCCACAGTTGCAATCGCTTACAATTGTTATGAAAAATCATTCGTGACCGGTAATCATAATGGGGTAAATTCAAGCAGAAGCCCACAAATCTAGTCACGAATGAATGTGCGAAAAAGGTTACTCCGCAATCCTATTGACTAATTTACCTAGCCCTTCAACCTCACAGACCATTATATCGCCAGGCTTTAACCAAATTTTTTCCTTCATGCCTAAAATTACGCCTTCTGGTGTTCCTGTAAAAATCACATCACCTGGTTCAAGGGTCATTGTTTGAGATAAATCACTGATCATTTCAGCTATCGGGAAAATCATTAGCTCTGTATTTGAGTTTTGGCGTAATTCTCCATTTACCCAACATTTCAATTCTAAATTTTGAGGATTTGAAACTTCTTCAGCTGTTACAAGATAAGGTCCAATTGGAGCAAACTGGTCAATCGCTTTACCATATGTCCATTGGTTGGTCCTTGTTTGAAGATCCCGTGCAGAGATATCATTTCCTGTCGCATATCCAAAAACATAATCAAGCGCTTCCCCTTGTGAGATATTTTTTGCTTGTTTACCCATCACCACAACCAACTCAACCTCGTAGTCTACTTGCTTCGTTGCAGGGGGTGGTACAATATCCTCGTTATGTGCGGCAAGACTATTTTGATATTTAGAGAAATAAATTGGGTAATCCGGAACTGTAAAGTTTGCTTCTTCAACATGAGCACGATAATTTGCACCGGAACAAATGATTTTATTTGGCGTTTGTACAGCTGGTGCATATGTAATACTAGTTTCGTCTAAGAAATCATTTGCTACCGATACAATCTGCTGAAGTTGTTCTTTTGCAGGCTGGCCATTTAAAATCACTTCATTGATTGAAGCAGGGGCAATCAAACCTGCTTTTTCAGCAGTATCCCGCACATCAATTATGCCGCTATCTGTCTTAATACCTAAACGAACACCATCTGAAGCTCGAAACGAAAGTAATTTCATACACGTCACCATCCTGGTTAATTTTAAAACACATGCTGTACCTAGATGCATGGTCTTACCATAGAATATTGTACAAATTATCTTTTTAGAACATTAACAAAACGATTTAATCAAAAAAAGACGGCACCTAAATTACAAGGAACCGTCTATCATTCTCTTATCTTTTATTTTTTTCAAATTCTGTTTTTATTGATTCCAGTAATTCTGGGTTTGATAGAATTTTATATCCTGTTACTGCCATTGTTTTCGCACCAAGAATCATAGTTTCTTTACCTTGATTGCTTAAAGCTGCTTCTCGAAAACCGTGTGTGTGACAAGCAAAAGGCTCATCACAAATTTTTACATATGGATGAATAGAAGGGGCAACTTGACTGACATTCCCCATATCCAATGACCCAGTGCCCTCTGACCGTTCGTTGATCTCCTCAGGATTAACGCCTAATTCAATTAACGTATCATTAAAGACATTTGAGAGTTCTTCATTTGTAATCATGTCATCGTAAGAGAACTCATAATTTGACCATTCCATTGTAGCTCCTGTTTGAAGGGCAGCACCTTCTGCACATTTTTTCACCTTTTCTACCAGTTCATTTAAATAGGCACGTGAGGAAGCACGGACATAAAATTGTGCAACAGCATAATCTGGAACGATATTTGCAGCTTTTCCACCTTCTGGAATGACTCCATGGATGCGTGCGTCTGGTGTAATATGCTGTCTTAACGCATTAATGCTGTTGAACGTTTGAATCACAGCATCAAGCGCATTTATGCCTTCATGAGGGCTTGCGGCAGCATGTGCCGCTTTTCCGAAAAATTCAAATTGGATTGCGTCCATTGCAAGGGAAGCACCACTTTTTTCGTATTGGCTAAGTGGGTGAACCATCATCGCGACGTCAAGGTGGTCAAAAATACCTTGCTCCGCCATCGTTACTTTTCCGCCCTTCGTCTCTTCAGCTGGAGTACCATATACAACTACTTTTCCCCCAGTTTCAGAAAGGACCTTTGATAATCCAATTCCAGCTGCAATTCCCATTGTCCCGATTAGATTATGACCGCATGCATGTCCCAAATCAGGGAGAGCGTCATACTCAGACATAATTCCGATCGTCGCACCAGGTTTACCACTATCAAATGTAGCTTCAAACGCAGTAGGGAGGCCAGCTGTTCCTATTTCTACATTAAAATCATGTTTCTTTAGTTCATCCGTTAAAATTTTACAAGCTTTGAATTCTTCATGACCAAGCTCTGGATTGGCACCAATATATGCACTAATTTCATAAAAACGATCTTTGTTTTCTTCGATAGCTTTAAGTATTTCTGCTTTCATAATGACCCTGCTTTCTGATTATAGGTTTCTATTGGGTAATTATAAAACATCCTGTATAAAAATTCAATTAAACTCTTTGTCTACTATACTATTTTTAAATAATAAAAAAAGAAATAATAAAAAGTCCCAAAAAATAGGCACTCGCACATACAGTACAACCCATAGGCTCATATCTTAACAGTGTAAGAAAAAGAAAGGGAGATGACACTATGCATTACGGATATCATGATCACTGCGGACATGGATATGGATATGGTGGATTTGGATATAACAACAGCTTTGTATTAATCGTTGTACTATTTATCTTGTTAATAATTGTCGGAGCTTCTTACGTACGATAAAAAATATACAGAGCTAAAGAGAAGGTTCCTTTCACAACTAGTGAAAGGAGCTTTTTTTTGTTATTGGGTTAAAAAGAGGTAAGGATGGTGGTTTATCATAAAAATATTATGTAAAGTTATTTTTGTTTAACCATAATTACATTATGTAAACTTACTTTTTTTGAATAGAATCCTCTATTATAAACAAAAGATAAAAGGTATATGTCTTATACGAGGTGAAAGTATGTCTGTACAATATGATGTTACAATTATCGGTGGAGGTATTGCTGGTCTACAGGCAGCAATCCAACTTGGACGATATAAACATAAAATAACAGTGATTGATTCAAATGACGGACGTTCCACCATTTGCAGGTCTTACCATAATATTTTAGGCTGGCCAGACGGTGTGAGTGGACAAACTTTAAGAAAACTTGGAAAAATGCAGGCTGAAAAACTTGGTGTTTCTTTTATACAAAATGAAGTTACAAAGGTTGAAAAAGCGGATGGGATATTTAAGTTATATTGCCGCGGTGGAGATACCTATTTTGCTAAAAGGTTGTTACTGGCAACAGGTGTAAAGGACAATATTCCTCCCATCAAAAACATCTACAAATGCCTTGGTTTATCAATATATGTATGTCCTGATTGTGATGGATATGAAGTAGTAGACAAGCATGTAATTGTGATCGGTTCTGGAAAATCTGGTGCAAACATGGCACTCACTCTAACCTATTTTACAAAAGACATCACATTTATTAATCATGATTGGAAAAAACTTGATAGCGGATTGTTGTCAAAGTTAAAGCAAAACGGAATCACACATATCCAGGATGATACGGAGGAAGTATTGCTTGAAGAGGAATCCTCAAATTTTGTCGGTGTTCGCTTGAAAAGTGGAGAAGTCATACATGGGGACCGAGGATTTTTGGGGTTTCCAGGAAACGAAGTCCGTTCCGAACTAGCTACCCAGCTTGGCATTGAACGAACAGAAAATAAGCATATCATCGTTGATCCCAGGACAAAAAAGACAAACGTCGAGCATGTATGGGCAGCTGGAGATATAGCCGTGCACTCTGAACAAACAACGATTGCCATGGGAGACGGCATGCAAGCAGCCATTTGGATACACAAAAGCCTTTTAGAGGAAAAAACCTGCAATTAACGAAATTATCAATCCTTACATACATATGATGTAATAATAGGCTTTTATCTATTGTATCCGCTTACAAAAATAGCGTTTGTATAAGAGAAAGTTGATGAAGGGGATTCTGTGGACATTTCGTTTGGTTTTCCCCTTCATCGTGGCAATGAAGGGGATTCGCAAGGGGATTTCGTTTGGTTTTCCTCTTCATTGGGGGTATGAAGGGGATTCGCGGGGAGATTTCGTTTGGTTTTCCTCTTCATCATGGGTATGAAGGGGGTTCGTGGGGGGATTTCATTTGGTTTTCCTCTTCATCGGGGGTATGAAGAGGATTCGCGGGGAGATTTCGTTTGGTTTTCCTCTTCATCGGGGGTATGAAGGGGATTCGCGGGGAGATTTCGTTTGGGTTTCCTCTTCATCGGGGGTATGATGGGGATTCGCGGGGAGATTTCGTTTGGTTTTCCTCTTCATCGTGGCTATGAAGAGGATTCACGGGGAGTTTTCAGGTGGTTTTCCTCTTCATCTCGGTTATGAAGGACTATACGGCCAAGATCTCACATGCTAAAGTCCTTCATCAGCACTATGAAGGACCCTACGGCCAAGATCTCACATGCTAAAGTCCTTCATCAGCACTATGAAGGACCCTACGGCCAAGATCTCACATGCTAAAGTTCTTCATCAACACTATGAAGGACCCTACGGCCAAGATCTCACAATGCTAAAGTTCTTCATCAGCACTATGAAGCACCCTATAGCCAAGAGCTCACATGCTAAAGTCCTTCATCAGCACTAAGAAGGACCCTATGGCCAAGATATCACGTGTTAAAGTCCTTCATCAACCATAAAAACATAAAATTCCTAGTCCACCATCCACAGCCCAATTTTTACAACACTCAAACACAAAACACGCAGCATACCCATTACCATAATAGGACTGTAATACCATTTTTCGTGAGGAGGGGTTCGCGATGGACGCAACCCGCTTGATTAAACCTTTATTGGATAAGGAATATCCGATGATTAGCCATGGGGATGGAATCTACTTATACGACACAAATGGAAAAAGATATATCGATGGCTCATCAGGTGCCATCACGGCTAGCATCGGCCATGGCGTGAAAGAAATCATTGAAGAAATTGAAAAACAGGCTAACAAAATATCATTTGTCTACAGGTCACAGTTCACAAGTGAACCTGCAGAAAAATTGGCTAAAAAATTAAGTGACCTAGCAAAAGGCGGTGAATACTGGTCTTTTTTTGTGAACAGTGGCTCTGAGGCGACGGAAACGGCCATGAAGATTGCCATTCAGCATTGGCAAGAAAAAGGGATTAAAGGGAAAAACAAAATATTGTCACGTTGGATGAGCTACCACGGGATTACGATTGGTGCACTCTCAATGTCTGGACACACCGGAAGGAGAGCTCGCTTTGTACCATTATTAGAAGACTTTCCGACCATTCAACCACCGTATTGTTTCCGATGTCCTTTCAACGCCACTTATCCAGCTTGTAATCATATGTGTGCAACCGAGCTAGAACAAGCGATTAACAGAATTGGGGCCGATCATATTGCCGCATTTATTGCCGAGCCAATTATCGGAGCTGCGGGTGGTGCCATTGTCCCGCCTCCTGGTTATTATCAGGTGATTAAAGAAATCTGTAAAAAACACAATATCTTGTTTATTGCTGATGAGGTCATGACAGGAATTGGCCGGACCGGAAAGATGTTTGCCCTTGAACATTGGGACACACATGCTGACATCATTGCACTAGGAAAAGGTATGAGTGCGGGGTACACACCCATTGCCGCAACCCTCGTTAGTGAAAAGGTAATGGAACCAATTCAAAAAGGCTCAAAGCTAATTATGAGTGGACACACCTATAGTGCGAACCCGCAATCTACAGCTGTTGCGTTAGCAGTCGTCAGCTATCTTGAAACTCATAATCTAGTTGAAAAATCTGCGAAAAACGGAAAATATCTTAATACCAAACTAGAAGAATTGCAAAAAAAGCACCCGATTATCGGCGATGTTCGTGGAAAAGGGCTGATGTGTGGAATCGAATTCGTATCCGACATGATCACAAAGTTCCCTTTTAAAAAAGAAATCGACTTAACTTCACTGGTTGTCAGTCAAGGTCAAAACAATGGATTGTTACTATATCCGGCTGCAGCTGGCATTGAAGGGGTCGGTGGTGACGCTATTCTTGTAGCACCGCCTTTAACAATTACAACTCAACAAATTGATGAGTTAATCGAGCTCCTTGATCAAACATTTGAAGATGTTGAGGCAAAACTACAGAAAAAAGGAATCATTTCAACATAATCTGGAGGTGACCATAATTGATTGAAAATCGATACAATAAGATTTCAACTCTAGAAGATGCACTCACACATATCAATGATGGAACAACGGTAATGTTTGGGGGATTTGGTGGAATAGGAAGTCCCCCAGCGTTAATAGACGGATTGCTAGAAAAAAATGTGAAAGATTTGACGTTGATTGGAAATGACACCGGCTTTCCCAACATCGGAATTGGGAAACTTGTCAGTCGAGGACACGCGAAAAAATGTATTGTCTCCCATATTGGTTCGAATCCAGTTGCAGGTCAATTGATGACGGATGGAAAAATGGAAATCGAATTTTCACCCCAAGGCACACTTGCTGAACGAATCCGTGCAGGTGGTGTTGGTCTTGGTGGTATTTTAGTCGATGTTGGAATTGACAATGAAATCGTATCAAATGGAAAACAAATCATTCCAGTCGACGGCACAAATTATCTATTAGAAAAGCCTTTAACAGCGGACGTTTCCATTCTTTTCGCTAAAAAGGCCGATCCATTTGGAAATCTTGTCTATGATAAGAGTGCCAGAAACATGAATCCGCTTGTTGCCATGGCTGGGAAATTCACAATTGCCGAGGTTGAGGAAATTGTTCCATTAGGAGAATTAGATCCAGAAGAAATCGTAACACCCGGAATCTATGTAGACATGATTATTAAGAGCAGAGGGGTGAATTGGAAATGGGTTTGGGAGTAGATGTTCGCAATCGGATTGCAAAACGGGCTGCACAGGAAGTCAAAGATGGTATGATTGTGAACCTAGGAATTGGTATTCCTTCCCTCGTTCCAAATCACCTCCCTGAAGGGATTAATGTCATGATTCATGCTGAAAATGGCATTTTAGGGATCGGTCCAAGCCCAGAAAAAGGGTCAGAAGATGAGAATATTTGTAACGCCGCGGGCTACCCCGTAACCACCGTTACAGGTTCGTCCTATTTTGATAGTTCAATTGCCTTTGGTATGATTCGGCGGGGTTATATTGATATAACCATTCTTGGATCACTTCAGGTTAGTGAAAAAGGAGACCTAGCGAACTGGATTGTTCCAGGCAAACGTGTACCTGGGATGGGTGGTGCAATGGAGTTAGCACAAAAAGCAAAAAAAGTGATTGTTTTAATGAACCATGTCGATAAACATGGAAACTCAAAGATTGTTAAAGAGTGCAATTTGCCTTTAACCTCTAAAAGCTGTGTTAATCTTATCATTACCGATATGGCCGTGATTGAGGTAAAAGAGGATGGCCTCCATCTATTAGAAGTGATGACTCCTTTTACAATTGAAGATGTGATAAAAAATACGAGTGCCGAATTGAAGTGGGATGAAACCATTTCACAACTAACCTAAAGGGAGGGGAAGTGTTTGAGTGATACTAACGATAAAGTGAAGAAGTGGATCCAAGAAAATAGGGGAAAAGGCATCCGTCTATTAAAAAAGCTTGTTCAAGAACCGAGTCTCCAAGGCAATGAAAGGTCTTCGCAAGCAATTATTATAGAAAAATGCCGTCAACTTGGGATGGAAATTGACATCTGGGAACCGAATGGTTCGGAACTTTTAAAACATCCATATTTTGTTTCCCCAAGAACAAACTTTCTCGATAGTCCGAATGTAGTCGGTGTTCTAAAAGGGACAGGTGGGGGAAAATCACTTCTCTTAAATGGTCACATTGATGTTGTTCCAGAAGGTGATATCACCCAATGGGAGATGGATCCGTATTCCGCTGAAGTGAAAGATGGAAAATTATATGGGCGAGGTTCCACTGATATGAAAGGTGGAAATGTCGCAATGCTATTAGCAATCCAAGCCATCAAGGAATCTGGTATTCAACTAAAAGGCGATGTCATTTTCCAAAGTGTCATCGAAGAGGAAAGTGGTGGTGCCGGAACACTTGCAACGATTATCAAGGGCTATAAAGCAGATGGAGCCATAATCCCAGAGCCGACGAATATGAAGATTTTCCCGAAACAACAAGGTTCAATGTGGTTTAAAATTGATATTTACGGCCGAATTGCACATGGTGGAACGAGGTATGAAGGTGTTAGTGCAATCGAAAAGGCTATGACGGTAATTAACCATCTTTTGAAGCTTGAAATGATTCGCAATGCGGAGATTAATGATCCACTTTATAGAAATACGCCAATCCCAGTGCCTATTAATATTGGAAAAATAAACGGAGGAACTTGGCCGTCTTCTGTTCCAGACGTTGTTACCATTGAAGGTCGAATGGGTGTCGCCCCTGAGGAAACAATCGAGAACGCAAAAGCTGAAATGCAACAATGGCTTGAAAAATTACCTGAAATAGATCCATGGTTCCAAAACCATCCAGTTGGACTTGAGTGGTTTGGTGCACGTTGGGTGCCTGGTACAATTGATCCTGACCATGAACTAATGAATCTTTTAATCAATACGTATAAAGATGTCTTGGGGAAAGAACCAATCATTGAGGCATCTCCTTGGGGAACAGATGGCGGACTTTTAACAGCAGTCGGCAATATCCCGACCATTGTATTTGGTCCTGGAACAACTGAAGTTGCTCATTACCCAAATGAGTATATTGAGCTTGAACGGATGTTTGAAACGGCAGAAATCATTGCTCAAACGATTTTAGCATGGTGTGAAGTTTCTGAAAAATGATATGATAGATGAAAAGGCTATGCTATGAGGAGGTTTGATGTTGTCAGGTCAAAAATACAATGAACAAAAACGATTACATGCAGCTTCATATCAAGCAGACATTGTAGTAGACTATTTCAACCGGAGACTTCGTGTATTAGATTATCGAGGTAATCTTATGACCTTATTAGATGAGGTTAACGAGCTTGTAGTATTCCATTCTTTTGAAAAAGTTATTTGTATGGCTAAACGTGAGGACTTATTTGAATTTATGAAATGTGGCTTTATGATTGAGGCAATGGTTCAAAAATATTTTAATGGCAGTGATGCCTATTTTGTTACGAAGTATTTTACAAATGAAAGAAGAAATAGTGATAAATGGATGGAAGAAGAACAAATAATAACCGACATCTTAAGGAATCCGCGAAAAAATAATCAAACAAACACTCAATTTCTAATCCGCAAAGCAACACCCGAAGATGCAGGGCAACTTGCTAAATTGTATGATACTGTGTTCAAGATTTATCCAACTCCATTAAACAACCCAGACTATATTCAGAAAGCAATGAAGGATTCCACGGTTTTTTATGTCGCTCTCGACAATGGCGTGATTATTAGTAGCGCCTCAGCCGAAGTTAATTATAGCTTTCATAATGCGGAGCTAACCGATTGTGCAACCTTGGATGCGTATAGGAAACACGGCTTAATGAAGAAGCTTTTAATACAACTGGAAATGGAGCTTATTAACAATGGAATATATTGTGCCTATTCAATTGCAAGGGCACTTTCATATGGAATGAATAAAAGCTTTTACCAGTTAGGATACTCTTATACTGGCAGACTCACAAACAACTGCTATATTTTTGATAAGATTGAAGACATGAATGTGTGGGTCAAGGATTTATCAATTGACTGAACCTGCCAATTTTTCGGCAGTAAGCGCCGGATTTTCATCATGTGATGAGGGAGGTGGAGATGAGTGCAAATCGGGGAAGAACTTGTCATTGCCATTTTAGATAGTATTGATGAAGCCATACATGTTGTTAATGAGGAAGGAATCACCATCTTCTATAATCAGGTAGCAGCCGAGCATGATGGGCTTAGCCGGGATGAGGTACTTGGTAAGCATCTTCTCGAGGTCTTTCCTTCTTTAAATGAGGATTCTAGTACTCTATTAAAGGTCATTCGCACAAAACAGCCGATTTATCATCTTCCCCAAACTTATAAAAACAAATGGGGAAAGCTGATTGATACGGTAAATACGACTTTACCCATCCATATAAATGGTAAATTCATTGGTGCTGTTGAAATTGGAAAAGATTATTCGAAGATTAAAGATTTATCCAATAAATTGATGGACCTGCAATCAAAGGTTCGCAGTCCTTCAAAAAAGCCTCAGGAATTATATGGAGCAAAATACACTTTTCATGACATCCTGACGAAAAATGAGCGCTTCAACAATGTAAAAAAACAAGCAATGAAGGTTGCGAACTCATCATCGACTGTTTTAGTGTATGGTGAAACCGGAACTGGTAAGGAGCTTCTTGTGCAAGCGATTCATAATACCTCACCACGAAGGCAAGCTCCTTTTATCGCGCAAAACTGTGCAGCGTTACCCGAAAGTTTATTAGAAAGTATTTTATTTGGAACGGTTAAAGGGAGCTATACGGGAGCAGTGGACCGTGCTGGGTTATTTGAAATTGCACATGGAGGGACGCTTTTTTTAGACGAAATCAATTCGATGCCACTTGAGCTCCAATCCCGATTGCTCCGTGTCCTTGAGGATGGGATGGTTCGGAGAATTGGCAGCCCGAAGACACTTCAAGTCGATGTTCGCGTGATTGTTGCACTAAACAAATATCCAACAGATTGCGTGAGGGATCATGAACTAAGACCAGATTTGTATTATCGTTTGAATGTTTTCTCTTTAGAGATTCCTCCTTTAAAGAACAGACTTGAGGACATACCATATTTAGTCGACCACTTTGTTGGACTATATAACCATAGCTTTCAAAAAAGTGTCTCAAAGGTTGATAATGAGGTCCTTCAATTATTTGCTAATTACCTTTGGCCAGGGAATGTAAGGGAATTAAAACATATCATTGAACATGCAATGATTATGGCTGAAGGAACAGCACTTACAACGGATTTATTACCGGTTCATCTTGTCGATACCAAACCAAAGTCTACAGTCACATTAAGACCGCTTCGTGAAGTCATACAAGAAACCGAAAACTCTTTGATCGATGCAGCCATGAAAAAGTCAGGCGGGAACATCAATAGAGCGGCAAAACTTCTAGAGATTCCTCGTCAAACCCTGCAATACAAATTGCAAAAAAAAAATAATTAGACCCATATTTTCATTTAGATCTCTTTTCTACTTAACAGTTGGCATGCTACTTGCATGTTAATAAGAGTAGGGAGGAGATTTTTTATGCAGATGAACTTATATAAACCTAAGCGTCATTGGAAGGACATTGAATTATGGAAGGATGTAACGGATGAGCAGTGGAACGATTGGATTTGGCAATTGACGAATACAATTCGCACAATCGATGATTTACGTAAGGTCATTAATCTGACTCCAGAAGAAGAAGAAGGTGTCTTAATCTCCACAAAGACGATTCCTTTAAATATAACACCATATTACGCATCGTTAATGAATCCTGATGATCCACGTTGCCCAATTCGGATGCAATCAGTGCCAATTGGGAAAGAGATTTACAAAACAAAATATGATTTAGAAGATCCTCTTGAAGAAGACGAAGATTCACCAGTACCTGGTTTAACACATCGTTACCCTGACCGTGTCCTCTTCTTAGTAACGAACCAATGCTCAATGTATTGCCGCTATTGTACGAGGAGACGATTTTCCGGCCAAATCGGTATGGGTGTGCCGAAAAAACAGCTTGATGCTGCGATAGGCTACATCGCCAACACTCCTGAAGTACGTGACGTCCTTATTTCAGGTGGTGACGGCCTTCTTATCAATGACAATATTCTTGAGTACATTTTGAAAAATTTACGCGCGATTCCGCATGTGGAAATCATTCGTATCGGAACAAGGGCACCTGTTGTATTCCCGCAGCGAATTACAGAAAACCTGTGTAATATTTTAAAGAAATACCATCCTGTATGGTTAAATACACATTTTAATACGTCTATTGAGATTACAGAGGAAGCAAAAAAAGCGTGTGAAATGCTGGTTAACAGTGGTGTGCCAGTCGGAAACCAATCTGTTATTTTAGCAGGCATTAACGACAGCGTCGAAATCATGAAAAAGTTGATGCATGATTTAGTCAAAATCAGAGTTCGTCCTTATTATATTTATCAATGTGATTTATCGGAAGGTATTGGCCACTTTAGAGCACCTGTTTCAAAAGGGCTAGAAATTATCGAGGGCTTACGTGGCCACACTTCAGGCTATGCCGTACCAACCTTCGTCGTCGATGCACCTGGTGGAGGCGGAAAAATTGCAGTACAGCCGAATTATCTGCTTTCACAAAGTCCCGAAAAAGTGGTGTTACGTAATTTTGAAGGAGTCATTACTACCTATCCAGAGCCAGAAAACTATGTACCTGGCCGTGCAGACGCTTATTTTACAGAGCATGTAGGCTCGCTCGAAGATAAAAAATCAACTGCAGGAATAGCGGGGCTACTAGGTGATGGCTTTAACCTTGTCCCTGAAGGCATTAACCGAATTTCAAGAAGAAAGAAATACAATGAAGACCCAAGTCATAGCACATTAAAAGATAAACGTGATAAACGGGACGAATTGAAGGAGAAAAAATACCAATCTACTTTACAAAAAATGAAGGGCTCTAGTAAGGAAGATGAAAAATCTAGTTAAATGTGATTGGAGGTTATATTGTTGAATTGTATGTGGTGTGATTCGGAAAAGGCGAAAGAAGCAACAAACAGTGTATTTTGGGAACTTCCAGATGGAACAAGAGCAATTGAAATTACCGATACACCTAGTGTAAAGTGTGATGAATGCGGAATGGAGTATCAAGAAGAAAACATAATAAATGAAATTGAAGACCAACTCATGTTAATCGATACAAAAAAACTTTTGAAGACAATTAGCTATAAAGAACTAATGGAGATTCCGCGATTTTTAAAGCATAACTACTTCCGTTTTTAAGTCATTTTCAGTTGACTTGATTCGATATCATGATAAAATGACAAAACGAACGCTTATGTAGGATGTGGTTGTTATGGGAAAGTCATTTTATCACTATATTGTAAAATTTCGTACGGCAAAAGCGAAAGATGAGATTAGTCAATTTGCAAATGACATCTATTTGGATCATAGCTTTCCAATCTATTCGAAGGATTACAATGAATTAAGCTCTTATTTGGAGTTAAACGGCCAATATTTAAAAAGTATGTCTACTTTCGATAAGGCCTGGGATCTTTATGAAAACGAAGATTGATATAAACCACTGAGATACAGAATCTCGGTGGTTTTTTACGTTTTCTGAGCAACTAGATATTAAGAATGAAAAAATACTGTCACTATCCAAGATTTTCTGTCACTAGGTTAAATTACTGCCACTAACTTGGATTTACTGCCACTATTTCAAAAATACTGCCGCTATCCATGTTTTACTCCCACTATTTTAAAAATACTGCCACTAAACATTCCACCTTAAAATAAACCTCTATAACGAACACCTCACCTCCACAAATTTTAGGCTCGCCCACCCTTAATATTTCTTGATTCACAAGCCCTATTATATTGCCGTTTTGCAAAAGACTTGCATATACTATGTCACACCCTTTAAATCGACACCAAAGCAGAGGGATGAGGATATGGATGATAAAAGCAAAAAGCCAAAATACAAAATCGGGGATATCGTCGTTGTTAAGTTATATGGAACAGTTGGATCTGTGACCGATATCCGTAAGCTAGATGGAAACTTTCTATATAAAGTTAATAAAGGCGAGGCATTTTACTCAGAATCGGCCCTAACCTTGCTTTCCCAATATAAAGCAAGGCCGATGGAAATTGAAAAAATCGATATTGAATACAAATATTATTTTGGTGACCTTGTCTTTGTGCAAGGATATGACAATGATGTGTTTAAAATTGTCGGGATTCACACTGAAATTTGGAGATACAAAGAGGGTGCGTGGGAGGATGTGATTTACGAACTAGCGAGAGTGACAGACGGTGAGTGGCTCGAAGCAGGAGAGGATGAGCTGACACTACTTGCAGACTTTGATCAAGCTGAAACATTCCTTCAAAAATATTCGTTGAAGTATTTTGTGAAAAAGAAAAACAATAATGCGGGGATGTATGAAAATATGGATATCTATCGTAAATCCGAGAAAGATCATATGCGTATTAAGAAAGAGAAAAAAGAAATCATTGATGGTTTATTAGATGTGTACAACGACTACAAGATCCTGTACGACATGTTCCAGGATCAGAAATATAAAGATGTTATGGATTTAGCAATGAAAAATCTACAAAAATTTGAGTCTGGGAAAGGTAACGATTAACCCATGAGTAACGCTTGTACTAACACATAAAAGAAATAAGGGATCCCTAAAAACAAAATAACCGAAAATAATCCTTTTGTTACTTTTCCTAACACTTTGTCAAACCCGTCTCCGTCAATAATTGCTAGTAATTTATTGGTGCGATTAACTTCTGCTTGTACTGGAAATTTTACAATAACGGCTTGCTTTGTCATGAGAACCCCTCCATTAGGCTTGTCCAATTCTTATATTCCATCCTATGTATGAACTTTTGATTTCATGACTAAAAAATAATATACATATGAAATGACATAGGTGACGTTTTTACATCATACATCTTAAGTAAAGGGGGCGATCATGCTGAAGGAGATTGAGGTTGTTATTGATACGGAGGAAATTGCAGAGTTTTTCTATAACGAGCTTGTCCAAAGGGGATTTGCCCCAAGCGAGGAAGAGCTAGAGGAACTAGCAGATATTACTTTTGAATACTTACTCTTTAAATGTGTAATTGACGAAGAAGAAGACTAGGTACATATGACGGCGGGGAAACCCGTCGTTTTTTAATGAAAAAATATCATTTCTGTAGAAACTTTTTTCATGCCCAGTCGTATAGTTTTATATCAAGCATTAGGAGGAATGACCATGTCTTTATTTAATAAACTTTTTTCAAGTATTGGGATAGGAAGTGCAAGAGTTGATACTAAGTTAACAACTGACCAACTTAGGGCTGGTGACAAGGTTTCTGGCGTTGTTGAAATTGTTGGAGGAAATACGGAACAACAAATCGACGAGATTTATCTTTCCTTAATGACAACCTACATTAAAGAATCGAATGACAAAAAGTTTAACCAACAAGCAACGATTGAAAAAGTGAAAATTGTTGAGCGTTTTACAATTGGAAGTAACGAAAGACGTGAAATTCCATTTTCATTCGTCCTCCCACTTGATACACCTGTAACGTTCGGGAAATCAAAAGTGTGGATTCACACAGGCTTAGATATTAAAAATGCAATTGACCCATCAGATAAAGATTATATTTCAGTTTCTCCATCACCACTTGCAGCAGGTGTGTTGAATGCGGTATATGATTTAGGCTTTAGCTTACGTAAGGTAGATTGCGAAGCGGCACCATACCGACTAAGAAGACGATTACCATTTGTACAGGAATTTGAGTTTGTCCCTACGAGTGGACAATATCGTGGAAGATTAGATGAAGTAGAAGTAATGTTCTTCCCTCAATCTGAAGATCGGGTGGAAGTGATGATGCAGGTGGATCGACGTGCACGTGGGTTAAGTAGCTTCCTTGCTGAGGCATTGGATATGGATGAATCCTTTGTAAACTTCACTGTAACGACGAATGATCTTCCAAATCTCAAATCAAAAATTAACCAAATTATTAGCCGCCATAGCTAATTGAAAAAGGGCGCCATGCAATCGGACGCCCTTTTTCAATTTATTCATTATGCCCTGGTCCGTTTTTACGGCCACCAGCAGCTGAAAATTCTTTACCGTGAGCGATTTGTTCCGCTTCAATTGCTTCAGGTGGAGTATGGTTGTTTTTCTTAGGAGCATTAATACGATTACGATTTTTCTTACCCATTTTATTCCCTCCAATAGGATGTTCAAAAAGTCCGGTGAAATGACACATCGAATTTCTTCGTTGGCTTGCTTTTCCGCTCCTCGCGTATCAATTACATACGTTCCGGTGCTCGAAGCTTCGCCGCCTCGAACTTCTTGGTCCTTTTCATCCTCCTTTTGAACTCTCTTTTAATTATTTAGGCTGCATAAAGCCATCTTTTGCTTTTTTCGATGTATTTGGCGGATTTCCAACACCTTTTGTGGTGTCAGTTGCATTTGCATAGTCAACAGCTTGTCTTAATTTTTTGCTCATTTTTTCGTTTGCCATGTACGAATACCCCCTTTTTGATGATGATACAATCTTATCTTTCCCCATATTTTTGCGTTAATCAAACTTTTTAAGTAGAATGGAATTGTGGTAACATAGTAAAAGTGTAATTTTACCTACATAGGAGGATCATGAATGAGTACACATATTGGAGCAAAGCAAGGGGATATCGCTGAAACAATATTGCTTCCAGGAGACCCATTGCGTGCAAAGTATATTGCTGAAAACTTTCTTGAAAATGTTCAATGCTACAATGAAGTTCGTGGAATGCTCGGTTTTACCGGTACATATAAAGGAAAGCGCGTGTCTGTCCAAGGAACAGGTATGGGGGTTCCATCAATTTCAATATACATACATGAATTAATGAATGAATATGGAGTCCAAAACTTAATTCGAGTTGGAACTTGCGGTGCGATTCAAAAGGATGTGAAAGTACGAGATGTCATTTTAGCGATGACTTCCTCAACGAACTCACAAATGAACCGCATCAATTTTGGTAGTGTCGATTATGCCCCAACAGCATCATTTGATTTATTGAAAAAAGCATATGAGGCAGGGACTGAAAAAGGTCTTAATCTTAAAGTTGGAAATGTCTTCACTAGTGACGTTTTCTATAATGAAAATGCTGAATTAGAAAAATGGGCACAGTATGGGATTCTTGCGATTGAAATGGAAACAACGGCACTCTACACATTAGCAGCGAAATTTGGTCGCAATGCATTATCAGTTTTAACAGTAAGTGATCATATTTTAACGGGAGAAGAAACAACAGCTGAAGAACGTCAAACAACTTTTAATGATATGATCGAGGTTGCTCTAGAAGCAGCATTGAAAGAGTAAATAAACTATATCCAGCGGAGCAAAACACCGCTGAATATAGTTTATGCCTACGGCGGATGCCACGATTTTTCAGAGAGAATTTTTCGATCAGTAAGTAAGATTAAAGACTAACAAACGCCACATCCTGTGGCAACGTCTTTATGACCCACTTCATGTGGGCCTAAAAATCGGGCACAAATACGCCAAGGCGCATTTGATTAAGGGGAAAAGATTTCGGGATTCGAGATTTTTTCCTCTTTTATTAGGGTGATAATTATGAAAAATCGATTTATTAGATATGGTGTGACGTTAGCAGCTGTCTTGTTTGTTGCCTTTTTCGGCTCAAAAATCATTTCTCCATCTGAGTCTTTTACCGACACTGATGAGGAGGTAAAAAGCCAACTGGTTGTGAATGGCTTTAAGATAGATGGGATTACCTTTTATGGGAATCAAGTTCTCGCCTTGTTAGAGGAAAACGGTCAAAAAAAACTTTACATCGGGGACCGACAACAAGCTGTAATTGAGAACGTGACACCGTGGGTGGATTACCAAGTTCCTAACAGTCCTGATAAAAGTTATAGAGGGGTAGAAGTGAATCCGGACGCACACTTGTTGTATTTATACGGAAAGAAAGATGACGGCAGCAATTTTATCGAGATGATTAATATTGGCACGAAAGAAACCGTTTCCGAAATTCCGTTTGAGGGTTCTGCTAAAATCAGTAATATTAAGTTTAAAAACGGCTATGAAGAAGGGATGCTCTATGCCAAGACAAATCCCGAAAAGCAAAAAGCCGAAATCATTTTTAACACACCTGAATTTGATTCCCATATGGACCTATTCGTCGTTGACCTTCCATCAAAAAAGGCGACTGTTGACTGGGTCGATGCAGATCCCGAGCTGGAGCATATTGTCTACACAATTAAAGACCAAGGGAAGATTTCTGCTTTTGTTCATGATTTAGCGACCAATAAGACAACCCAACTTGATAAAATAAGTGGAGATAAGTTTCTATTTGACGGGGAACAGCTCATCGGTTTTAAATCAAAAAAGGACAAACTGGACATTAAAGAGTTCAAATATAAACAAATGACATCGACTAAAGAACCTGAGAACGTAACTTATGATATCGTGATTAAAAATGGAATTGTGATAGATCCAGACAAGGAAACCATGAAAATTGGCTATCATGTTGGAATTAAGGACGACAAAGTGGCTGCGGTTACTAAATCACCTATACGTGGAGAGACCGAAATTGATGCGTATCAAAAAATCGTAAGTCCCGGCTTTATAGATATGCTTTCGTTCAATCCAAATCCAATGGCAGCAAAGTTCAAGATTGGTGATGGGGTAACAACAAATCTTTCCATGCATGGGTGTACGGTTGATTTTAACGGTTTTTTTAATCAATATGAAAATCATCCAACATCAGTAAACTATGGGGGTGCCTTGTTTGCGGTACGTTTACGTTATGAAGCCGGACTTGGCAACCATGGCACACCAACTCAGGAACAAATTGACTATATGGTAAAACGGGCAAATGAGGAAATTAAAAAAGGTGCGCTCGCACTTGCTTTTAGCCCTGAGTATTATCCAGGAACAACTCCTGATGAAATCAGGGCCCTCATGAAAGTTGCAAAGGAATATGGCATTGTTACACATTTCCATGGTAGGCATTCTAGTCTAACAGGCGAACATACAAGTATTGATTCAGTAAAAGAAGTTCTTGGTTATGCAAGGGAGTTAGATGCCCCGGTTCATTTTATGCATCTTCACAGTACAGGTGGGACAGGTGCGATGGATGAAGCAATAGCCCTAATTGAAGAAGCTCGTGCTGATGGCTACCAAGTTACATATGATGTGTACCCATACGATTCTTGGGCAACAGATATTTCATTTGAGCGTCTCAGTGGAGATTGGCAATCAAGGTTTGGCATATCCTATTCCGACATTCAAGTAGCGGGTACAACTGAGAGACTAACGGAGGAAACATTTCCTATTTACCGTAAGAAAGGTGGACAAGTTATTGTTTATGCGATGGATGAGGACGAGCTCATTCAAGCATTACAAGTAGACCATAGTATGATTGGTAGCGATGCAACGATGGACAGTGAGTTTAATCATCCACGAGGAGCGGGAACCTTTTCGAGGTTTATCGGGCGTTACATTCGTGACCTTGATATCTTACCACTGATGGAAGGGATGAAGAAAATTACCATTCATTCCGCAAGACAACTTGAAGAAGTTGCACCAGCTATGAGTACAAGAGGAAGGCTTCATGTTGGAGCTACCGCAGATATTACGGTTTTTGACTACCATAAGATCATCGACACTTCAACAGCCGAAAAACCAGCATCCTTATCCAAAGGGATTGATTATGTTATTGTATCTGGTAGTGTTGCAAAAGACGAAACAGGTGTACAAACTCAGGTTAAAAATGGACAACCGATAATGGGGGTATTCGAATAAAATTTTTCCTTACCTTTATCATCATATTCCTTTAAAAAAAGCAGATACTTTTATAGAGGTGATTTTGATGAATCATGAAAAGGATTTTGATCGGGATCATGATCGTGAAGATGCGTTAACCGAGGATGCTTTAAAGGAAGTTCTAGAAACAGCCTATACTGCAGAGTCTGAACTGATGCGACGCTACTTGATTACCTCAGAAAGAGTTCATAATGATCCTGAACTGAAAGAAAGACTTGCGAACTTCGCAGAAGGAAATGCAAAGCGCACGAAACAGCTCCAAAATGAAATTTCAAAACTTCACTAATCAAAGCCACGAGGGAATCACACCTTCGTGGCTTTTATAGATACATGAAATATTCATTTATTGTTTATGCTAAATGTAAATAATCATCGGAGGTGTGAAAATGCCTGAGTTGCCAGAAATGGAAACATACAAAAACCTCCTTCAACTAAAAGTAGCAGGTCATGTCATTCAAGATGTGGAAGTAAATCGTGAAAAATCCATCAATACTTCGGTTTGTGATTTTACTAAAGAACTTGTCGGAAATAAAATTACTCAAATCCGCCGTAGAGGGAAGCATCTCATTTTTGAACTTGAAAGCGGAAATAAATTACTTCTTCATCTTATGCTTGGCGGTTTGATGTATATTGAAACAAATAACGATTCAATTTCAAGAACAAAACAAGTGATTCTTCGATTTACATCCCATCAACTTTGTTTTATTGGATTAAGATTAGGATACTTACATCTACTAACGCCTGACCAAGTTGAATCCGAATTAACAGATTTAGGGCCAGAACCTCTGCAACCTGGTTTTACACTTCAATCTTTTGAAGATTTAGTTGAAAACAAAAGGGGAATGCTTAAAACAACTCTTGTCGATCAGGATTTTATTGCAGGGATCGGTAATTGTTACTCTGATGAAATTTGCTTTGCAGCAGAACTTCTACCAACCAGGACGTTTGATACATTGGATGATGCACAAGTTCAAAAATTGTATCAATCGATTCATTCTGTATTTCAAGATGCCATTCGATTTGGTGGATACATGGAACAGCCACTTTTTAAGGGGGATCATTTAACCGGCGGTTATGATGAAAAATGTAAAGTATATGACCGAGAAGGTGAAGTGTGCGTTCGTTGTGGTTCCGTCATAAAGAAGAAAGAAGTGTCATCCAGGAAAACATTTTTCTGTGCAAATTGCCAATTCTAAAAAAATACACTTGATTATCACACAGGTTAATGGCTATTCTATATATGAGTCAATAATAGAAAGAGGGATTTTTTATGGCAGAAAAAACATTCACAATTACAAGTGATGCTGGCTTACATGCGAGACCAGCTACAAAGCTCGTACATAAAGCAAGTCAATTTCAATCAGAAATTACACTTACTTTCAACGGTAAATCTGTAAACCTTAAATCAATTATGGGTGTAATGTCTCTTGGTGTACCAAAAGGTTCACAAATCGTGATTCAAGCTGAAGGTAATGATGCAGATGCAGCCTTAGAAGGAATTGGGTCTGTGTTAAAAGAAGAAAACTTAGGTGAATAACACCAAATAAAAACAACCATCCATTCAGATGGTTGTTTTAACTTTATTCAGCAATTATCCAGACATATCGAACAGTAGAATGAATGGAGGATGCCATAGATTTCAATGGAAAGTTTTCGAGCATAAGATCGAAGACTAAGTACGCCACTTCCTGTGGCAACGTCTTTATGACCCACCTCGTGAGCTAAAAAATCTAGGCACAAATGAGCCAAGACATATTTGAATCAAGCAGTTTCTTCATCTTCATCCTTTGATAGAACTAATGCCCCATGACGAATTAAGTATTGAAAATGGGAAAGTGGGAAGACCCCTTTTTGCTTTGATTCCAGTTCAATTCGAACTGAAGTATGATTTATCTCAACAACTTTTAACGTTTTTGCTTCACATAAATTCGGAATGAATTTTGAAGTAATACCAAATTCCATATTATTTACTAGTTCAAGGTTTTCTCTTGCCAATTTTGTTCACCACCTTCTTCATATACGTAATATGTCCAATACGTAGAAAATCATACCATCTTTTCAAGGGATTGCTATTAATTTGATTTTGCAGTTCGCATTATTGGAATTTTATTGATAAAATCGTTAATATTTATATATGAATACATATTTATTTAGAGTTTGGAGGATTCACATTTGAAACCGATAAAAAAAGAAGACATTCAGGATATAATTAACCGTTTTGCCAATCAAAACGTTTATATTCACCTTGAAACTACAAATGGCGCATATGCTGTGCATTCTGGCGCTAAAAAAACATCAGCGGGTGCATTTATTCGAAATGCCCTTGTTACGTATACAGAAGGAAAAATCGTTGGAAATGATCCGTACCGTGTTGGCCTTAAGATGGATATTGGCTGGATTTATGCAGAAGGGTTAACAGATTGGGAGCTTGACGAGAAGGACCGTTTATTACTAGCAGGTCATGATGAGGAAGGCAAACTCGCAGTTGCGCTGCAAATTAGCACAACCCCATTCTAGAGTTTTGGAACTTCAACGGCATATTTTAATAAAAGGAGTAGTAAAATGGAGCGACATATTTTAATTGTATTGCCACATCCAGATGATGAAGCATTTGGAGTATCAGGTTTAATTAGTTTAAATACACAAAAAGGGGTTCCTGTTACATATGCCTGCCTAACCCTTGGGGAAATGGGCAGAAATTTAGGAAATCCGTTTTTTGCAACGAGAGAAACCCTGCCTGAGATTCGAAAAAAAGAACTAAGAGAAGCTTGTAAAGCATGTGGAATAAGCGATCTCCGCATGCTAGGATATCGTGATAAAACATTAGAATTTTTAGATTCAGAAAGAATCGCAGACACAATTGAGGAAATCATCAAGGAAGTAAATCCATCTCTTGTTATTACATTCTATCCTGGACATGGTGTCCATCCTGACCATGATGCAACAGGAGAAGCAACCATTCGTGCAGTTAAGCGTATTCCGAAAGAAAATAGACCAACTGTTTACTGCAAAGCAATCACTCATGACCGTGTTGAAAAAATTGGTGAACATGATGTTGAATTCGATGTAAGTGAAGTATTAGACAAGAAGATTGCGACATTGAAAGCACATCGTTCCCAAACAGAAGGCTTGATGGGAAATCTGCTCCAAAAGATTGATGACAGTGATAATGAAATTATTGAGTGGCTACGAACAGAAGTATATTGGACATATAAGTTTGACGATTAAGTACTTAGAGCCCAACTTTTGATGGGCTCTCGGGTATAAAAGGAGCTATATTGAAAATGGATCCTGTTAATTTTGATCAACTCTTAAAAGCATATCAGTCGCTTTGGATGAATCGTCGGCTATGGCAAAAGGACATGAGCAGTGAAGACATTCTGCGTTCCACAATTCGAAGGGATATACTAGATGAATTGACCCATCCAAGACTTCGCAAAACTCCCTATGAAAAATTTTTTATGGCAAGCAGACGAATTTTCGACTCCAGTCTATCAATTGAAGAAAAGCTTCAGTTGCAGCATGTCTATCTTGAGGAAATGGAAAATGTGAAGAAATTGTAAACAAAACAAGAAAATATTTACAATTAGTACTAATTTCTGTTGTACAACTCCTTAGTTTCCCTTATAATCTGATGATAATAAGAGAGACTCGTCAAAATATCTCAGCATGTCTAGATTTGAAAGGGGTATTTTTATGGAGATGAATATGTATATGGAGATTTCAATCATATTATTTTTGATTTTTGCATTTAGCTTCGCACATTCCATTTTTAAAGGAACACATAAAAGAGTAGCCAAAATACTTAGTGGAACATTTATCAGTTTATGTTCGTTTGCCATTGTCTGGAGAGCAACGAGTCTGTGGTCGTATTTTCATTAAATAAATAGATATTGAACAAAAAGAGCGAGTTGGTTTTCGCTCTTTTTTCATTGCTCTTCTTCTTCAAAAATAGAAATAATTTTTTCAGGTGAAACAATGTATAACCCCATTTCCTCTTCTAATTCTTCGATTGATTTATTTTGTACAGTCTCGTCTTTTGATGTAAAGTCTTCCATTTTTCTCACCTCAAAACTAGTATGTCCATTAATTGAATAGTTCCTACTCTGATAGAAAAACTAACTATATATGTAGGATAGGAGACGAAATCATGAGATTTGGGAGTCATATTAGTATTAGGGAAGGGTATTTAGGGGCTGCCCAACATGCAAAAAAAATTGGAGCACAAGCCTTTCAATACTTTCCAAAAAATCCACGAAGCCTGTCAGTTAAAGAATATAATATTCATGATGCACAAGAATGTGCGAAATTTTGTAAAGAGCATGATATCCAAACCATTGCCCATACACCGTATCCAACCAATTTAGTTGCGGATGAAGGACAAATTGACCTTGTTAAGTACTCATTATTAAATGATTTAGAGATTGCAAATGAATGCGGATCGATTGGTGTAGTTGTTCATTTTGGTGTATTGAAAAACGCTTCAGACCCACTAGAAGGCTATCAGCGGATGATTGGAACCCTCAATGAGGTTCTGTCGAAGTGGGAGGGGGAAGCAATGCTTTTATTAGAAAATAATGCCGGTAAAAGTGGGCCAACTGGCACAATGCTTGAAGAGCTAGTCCAAGTAAGGCAGCTAACAGAGTTTCCTGATAAAATTGGTTTTTGTTTAGATACTTGCCATGTATTCGCAAGCGGTGTTTGGGATGGAGACAATTGGGATGAGGTTGGAGCAAAAGGGACTGAACTCGGTTTTTTTGAACATTTAAAAGCGGTTCATTTAAACAATTCAGCATACCCAACTAGGTCTATGAAGGACCGACATGCCAATATCCCTTTTGGGGAGATAAAAGTAGAACAAATCAAAGAATTATTAACAAGTTCCGTGTTTGGTGATATTCCGTTTGTACTCGAAACCCCTCACGAGAATCACTTTTCCCATGAGAAAGAGATCAAGTTTTTGAATGAGATGATGGAGTAATTGACTAACAGCCATAAACGAAAAATATCGGCTATAAATTTACATTAACGGCCATAAAAATAAAAGATTGACCATAAAATCAAAATAATGTCCATAAAGTTAAATTTAGAGGAAATTTCACACACAAAAACCAGCCCTCAAAAGGCTGGTTTCCTTCATTCTTCACTAAACTTCACATGTGCTGCTCTTTTCTGGACAATGACTAAACGACCAGATAATGTTACAGCACCGGCAGCTAAACCTACTATCAAGCCGATCCAATAACCGAACGCACCAAGCGTTGTAAATTTTGCCAAGACATATCCTACAGGCAAACCAATCACCCAATAAGAGATAAGTGTCATCACAAAAGTCGTGTTTACGTCCTTATATCCACGCAGTGCACCTTGAATTGGTGCCGCAATGGCATCTGAAAGCTGAAAAAACAGCGCATATAGTAAAAATTGAGTCGTTAACCCGATAACTGCGGCATTTGTAGAGTACATTTTTGCAATTGGCTCTTGAAACAAAAGTATAATCATTGAACAAACAAGCGCCATAATAACAGCGATACAAATGCCAAGTATACTATATTGTTTTGCATCCTTAAATCGTTTCGCTCCGACCTCAAAGCCAACAACGATTGTAAGTCCCATCGAAATACTTAAAGGAATCATGTAGAGCAAACTCGCAAAGTTAATTGCGACTTGGTGAGCTGCAATTGTAGTCGTATTAAATTCACTCATTAGCAATGTAACTGCTGAGAAAATACTTGTTTCAAAAAAGATTGCAAACCCAATCGGCAACCCAAGTTTTAAGATTTCTCCCCAGCTTGAAAAGGATACTGAGTAAAGTTTCCGTAAAACACGATATTCAGTAAATGGAGGTCGACTTAAAATAATCCAAACAGCTAAAAACACAATCAGCCAATAGGTAATCGCTGTGGCATAACCTGCACCCGCACCACCTAACTCAGGAAAACCAAACTTCCCAAAAATCAACAGATAATTAAACAATACATTAATTGGTAACGAAGAAAGAGTAATAATCATCGTCACCCGTGTATGACCCAGTGCGTCAATAAATGATCTCAATACAGAATAAACAAAAAGAGGAACAATTCCAAATGAAAGTCCAATCAGATATTCCTTAGCTATTTCTCGTACTTCGGATTCAAGGTTCATAAAACCTAAAATTGGGTCAAGCACAAATCCACCAATTATAGCAACGACTATAGCGACGACAACAGAGATGTAGATACCTTGCATAACGGAATATGGAACCTTATTCTTTTGTCTTGCTCCAACATACTGAGCGATAATGGGTGTCATCGCTACTAATATCCCCGACAAGCCTGTGTATACCGGTACCCAAAGACTTGAACCAATCGCAACCCCTGCAAGGTCGTTTGCTCCAGCGCGACCAGACATCATCGTATCCACAAAATTTATGAGATTAAGACCAATCTGTGTGGCCAAAATTGGAAAGAGGATATGGAAAAATAATTTAGTTTTTTCTTTTAAATTAAATGTTTGATGCATAGATGATTTCCTTTTGCCTTCCTTGATGATTAAAGGATTATATCACAAAAATGACAAAATGGTAGGTGAAAATTATTCGATTGACAACCAATACTCGTCCTTTTTTCATTTTTAGTGTAAAGTAGTACATGTGTATGAAAATAGCAAATCTAATCGAAACTAGGAGTAAAAGGGGGAATCCGACTTGATAAAGTTATTTTCAGATAGTGATTTAGACGGAGTAGGATGTGGACTTGTTGCCAAACTGGCATTTGGTGAAGAGGTTGATGTCTCCTATTGCTCTTACCGAAACTTAAACGAGCGTGTGGAAAAATATATTGAAAACCCAGAACACCGTCAAGCAAAAGTATACATAACCGATCTTGCAGTGAACGATAAAAACGAAAAAGCATTGGAAAAACGTCATAAGGCGGGTCACTACATACAAATGGTTGACCATCATAAGACAGCCATGCATTTTAATAAATATGACTGGGGATTTGTACAGGCTGAATATGAGACAGGTAAGAAAACTTGTGCAACTTCGCTCTACTATGAATTTCTTCTTGAAAAGAACCTCATCCAAAAACATAATGGCTTAGAGGAGTTTATTGAACTTGTAAGATTATATGATACATGGGAATGGGAAACTGAAAATCGCATAGAAGCGAAACGCTTAAATGATTTATTTTTTATTATTGGAATTGAAGAGTTTGAAACGAAGATGCTAGAACGACTTCAGAACAATCGAGATACTTTCCAGTTAACAGAAGCGGAAGAATTTCTTTTAGATACCGAAGATAAGAAAATTGAAAGATATATTAACTCAAAAAATAGACAAATGGTGCAAACCTTCATTGAAGATTATTGTGTGGGAGTTGTTCATGCAGAACAATACATTTCTGAACTTGGAAATGCACTTGGAAAGCTAAATCCTCATCTTGATTTAATTGCTATACTAAATGTTGGCACTAAAAAAATTGGACTTCGTACCATATATGATGAGGTCGATGTTTCTGAATTTGCGAAGCGATTCGGCGGCGGAGGGCATCCAAAAGCATCAGGATGCTCACTTGGCGATACAGCATTTGAGCTTTTCGTCAAAAATACATTCCCATTATATGCAATTCGCCATGATGCACCTGAAAACCAACTCAATCTCAAAGTGAATGATAATGGCACTCTGTTTGTAAATCGAAAAGGGGAAAAGTCCTTTATATTTAAAAAGGACGCTCGCTGGGTGATTCACCACGATAAAAAAACACTCGATGCAAAGTTTTCAACGTTTGAAGAAGCCGAGCGCTTTATAAAACGTCAATTTGCAAGTGGCTTAGCCTTCGATAATGAGCTAATTGCCTATATTGGTGATCATCTTAATAAGAAAGAGGATGCGATTAAAGCAAACCTCGATGGCGCTCTTGTAAGTCTAAAGAACCAATTTTAAATGAAACGTGTGTTCGTATGGTAAAATGTGTTATAATGAATAAGCAATAGTTTGTCCAATAAGGGTGGTCGGCTAAGCTCCCAAATGAAAGGGGGTGATGCCTATATGACGATATATGAGAGCCTTGTGTTAATGCTTTCGTTCGCGTCGCTTGTTGTTGCGATTTTATCTTTTGACAACAATAAAAAATAGACCTCCCTTTTTCCGCTAAAAATCGGGTGAGGTCTATTTTATCTTAGGCTGATCCTCTTAGTGGGACCATTCTATTGCTAGGCCGTAGATGCTCGCAACATCTGCGGTCTATTTGTATTTTACGAGTATTTAATATTATAATACCATATCTTAATAAAAAATGTCACAAATACTTGAATTTCAAGGTGTATTCATTGCTCTCACGTACAAACTTCGGTAAAATACGTGGGGATATAAAAGGTTGTTCAAAAAGTCCGGTGAAAAATGACACGACGAATTTCTGAGTTGGCTTGTTTTTTAGTTCCTCACGTATTATCTATATACGTTCTGGTACTCTGGAGTTCGCACCGCCTTGCAATTTCTATGCACAGGAAGTGGCGTCCTTGTCGACGTGGTCCTTTTCATCCTCCTTTTTGAACTCACATTATAAACATATGTATGAGAGGATTTGATACTTCATGACGATTCAGCTAGAAGAATTGAAGTTACCGATAGAATTACAAACTGAGATTTCAAATAGAAAGAATAAAGGTTCTGATGATGAACTATTAATCGGAAAAGGTGGTTACACACCTTCAGATATCAATATTATTCGAGATGCGATTATTGCACTAAGCATCGGTAAAAATGTGCTTCTAAAAGGCCCAACTGGTTCAGGAAAAACAAAGCTTGCTGAAACCATTTCTCAGTTATTCCAACAGCCTATGTACAGTATAAACTGCTCAGTCGACCTAGATGCAGAAGCCTTACTTGGCTACAAAACCATTCAAGAGCATGATGGAAAAGTGAAAATTGAATTTGTTTCTGGACCTGTAATCAATGCAATGAAGAAAGGCTATTTACTCTATATCGATGAAATCAATATGGCAAAACCAGAAACATTGCCAATATTAAACGGTGTCCTTGATTATCGTAAAATGATCACTAATCCGTTTACTGCTGAAGTAGTACGTGCAGAGAATGGCTTCGGGGTCATTGCCGCAATTAACGAGGGCTATGTGGGAACCGTACCTTTAAATGAGGCATTGAAAAACCGCTTTGTCGTAATTGAGGTACCATATATTCAAGGAGAAACCCTTAAAGAAGTTCTTCAAACTCAAACAGCATTGAAGGATGAAAATGTAATCAATAAATTTGTATCCTTGTCTGCTGATTTAATTACACAGGTTCGAGGTGGTATGCTTTCTGAAGAAGCAGCATCCATTCGGGCATTGATTGATACTTGTGATTTAGCCATGTATATGCCACCATTACGCGCGATTGAACGTGGTATCATTGAAAAATTAGAAGATGAACGTGAGAAAGCAGCCGTTAAAAATATAGCAGAAACTCTGTTCGAGTGAGGTTTTTACAATGAGATTTATTCAATTTAATGATAAAAAGGTCGACTCCTTTCTATTCATGGAATTATCGGACCTTGCCAAAACAATCTCAAAAAATCCTGAACTCGAAATAGAGTTAGGCTATAAATCTTATCTTGACCCGATCCAGCAGAAGATTATCATTAGTCATTTTTGGGATAATCGCGCAACTAGCGACAAACGATATGGACTATTAAGTGATGTCTTTTTACGGACTATTGGTAGCATGAAATATACGGATTTTAAAGAAATTGATCGTTATTTATCATTCTGTAGAAAAAGCGATCTTCCAAGTTTCGCGAAGCAATTGTTTATGCTGTTTGAAGATAGTCGTTTGGAAGAACTATGTAAAAAAGAACGGCCAGGAACACGAAAATCCTTTACCGAAAGACGACGTATTTATCGCAAGTATTATGAGGATCAGCTCCATGTCAATATTGTTAAAAGTGTACCGACTGACGCTTTGTTTACCAGCATTTTTGTACTATTAACGGCTGAGTCACCTCTTGAAGAAATTCCGACGATTCAACAAAAAATAGATCTCGTGATTCCGTTTTTACGAGGGCAAATTGAGAAAGTCTTTGATGCAAAAAATACAAAGGATATCATCAAAATTTGCATGGAAATCATTGAAGTACTTGAGGATGTGCTTGATGAAGATATGTTAAATACGTATTTTCATTTACCAGAACTTGATTATGAAGTACTTGAAGATGGCTTAACAATTGATGATTTGAAACGGAAAGATAAGTTAAAAAATAATGATGTGCTTGATGATGTCAAAAAAGGGGATGAAGATATCCATGAGGAGAAGTTCGAAACCTGGCATCGTGAAACAAGTACACCAACAAAAAGCTTTTTACAATTTGATTTAGAACAAGGTTCACGAACGAATCTGATGGGTGAAGGGGCAAGAGAAGGAGAAGAGGGTGACCAAGCGTTAGGGATTGCCCAAGGCTCGTCTAAACAAAGTAAAAATAAAGACTATTCCAAGATGGAAGCAATGGAATTGGTACATTCTGAAAAAGAAGGTTCCTCAGAAACTGAATTTGGAAAGGAAAATCGCTTTGCATACCCTGTCTTCAAGAACACACGAAAACCAACGGACGAAGAAGTGATCCAATATGAAAAAAACAAATCGGTCATTGCGCCTTATCAGAAAAAGCTTAAGCAGATGATCCTTAAAACATTGGAACATAAAAAGAATCTCCCTAGAGGGGATTTGCATTTTGGAAGACTAAATAAGAAGCTAATTCGTATCTTTACAGACGACAATCCTAGATTATTTTATAAAAAAGAACAGCCATCCCATCAAATTGATGCGGTATTCTCATTGTTAGTGGATTGTTCAGCATCGATGTACGATAAAATGGACCAAACAAAGCTAGGGATTGCACTCTTTCACGAAGCGTTAAAATCTGTCCAAGTTCCTCATGATGTGACAGGTTTTTGGGAGGACACCAATGATGCCGATAGTACAAAACAACCGAACTATCTGCAAACAGTGATTGATTTCGATTCGAGCCTAAAGCGTAGCTACGGAGCGGAAATCATGCAGCTTGAGCCAGAAGAAGACAATCGTGACGGTTTTTCGATTCGTTTGCAAACGAAGAAATTATTACAACGTACCGAGAAACAAAAATTCTTACTTGTCTTTTCTGACGGAGAGCCCGCAGCATTTGATTATGAGCAAAATGGTATTATTGATACACACGAAGCCGTATTAAAAGCACGAAAACATGGAATCGAAGTCATCAACGTCTTCTTATCAAATGGAGAAATTGATGAAGGTCAACAAACAACGATCCAAAACATATACGGTAAGTACAGTATTTTAGTACCAAACATCGAGCAATTACCAGATGTCCTGTTCCCATTACTGAAAAAGCTATTATACAAAAGTATTTAACAAGATTATTTTGTCTTTTTCAATAATTGATACCAAGTTGATCGGAGCATAAGGTGGCGACTCCTCGAAAATATATTCACATTTTCTTCGTGCGTGGGTTATTTCAAAGAAGCAAATTCAAGTCCAGCGGGAAAAGGTGAGACTTGAGACCCCGCAGGAGCGGCAGCGACTTGTTCAGTTTCAGCGGCTAGAAACTCGAGAAATTTCAACTCTCCTTCAGAGGCAAATTACGCCTCTTTGTCGGAGTGGCCAAATTTTCTCGTTTCTGTGCAAGCCGCCTCCACATTTCGTTGAGAAGGCTCAAGCCACGCCCGCGGAAAGCGTCCACCTGAAGCGAAAGTCAACAATATAAAAACAACAAAGCTTAGGAAAACAGCCTTTTTTCAAAAATACGGCTAATAAAAAAGTTTTATGGCCAATAATTTAGATTTATAGCCGATAAAATAATTTTACGGCCAATAACAAGACTTTATGGCTGATAGCCACTATGTCATAGAAATCGATAAAAAAAGATCCAGCTACTTTAGCTGGATTTTTTCTGTACTAGAATGTTATCCCATCCCCAATCATATGATGAATTATCAAGTAATGAGGGGTGAAGGATGTGCAGGATTCAAAGCGATTTACACAAATTCCAGAAGAACTCATATCAAAGTATTTTACATTAAGTGAACAGGCTAAGGTAATTGAGAAGGAATTAAAAGAAATGAAGAAGGTTATTAATGTGTATTTTGATGAGACGGTAGGAAAGCAAGAAAAAGGGGAGTCAATCGTTGGAGATTACAAGATTCAACGACAAATACGTACCTCTGAAAGCTATCATGATGAAAAACTGGTTAAGAAATTAGAAGAACTTAATCTTGTCGATTGCATCCAAATTATAAAACAACCTGACCGTAAGAAAATTGATGCTGCAATTACACTAGGTCTTCTTGGACAAGCAGACATTGAGGATTGTATTGTTACAAAAACTACAAATGCAATCACTGTACGCAAACAATAAAAACAGGAGAGGTTTCTCTCCTGTTTTTACTACTTGTCTAGCTTTAGGCGCCATCGGCCCAAGGTCACAAGCCATTCGATTCTGAAGGCGAAAAGTGCATTCTGTCAACGTTTGTCTAGTGCTTGTCGCCCATGCCGGGAAGGCTAGGATTCCAGCGTTGGCACAGGGATGCTCTTAGCGGAATTGGGGCGCCTTGCACTTTTCTATTAATCTACGACAATATAACCAATCATCGGACCGTTATTATTAATATCGGAGTGATTCAAGCAAATGATACGATACATGCCTTCTTTCTCAAAGTTTGCATTAATCGTGATTTCTTCTCCTTTTTTCACTGTACCTTTGATGTCTGTACCTTCGATATAGAATGAGTGCTCTTTGCCATTTACCCCATAAATATTAAAGGTAACTTCCTTACCTTGAGGAATATAGACCGTACCAGGATTCCAGAAATAGGATTCAATTTCTTTGCCTTCATCTGTTTTTGATTTTAATTCTCCAGTTGTAATATGTATTACAACATCATCTTTGGCAGTTGTTTGTGGGGCTATCGTTGGAATAATCTCAGGCTGCAGCCAAACCCAACCTCCTATCATTACCACTGCAGCAACAAAAGCGGCAACAATCCAACTTCTTTTAATCACAACAAATTTCATAATCAACCCTCCTAATGTTTGTCTCCCTATAATGTATGCTTGACCCACTCGAAAACTTGTCTACTATTTAAGTTTTTTTAAAATTCTAAAAAGGAGTTTTGCGAAATATGTAGAATATTATAGAATATATAACTACGAACTTAAGAACTGATTGAAGTGAAGGAAAGGACTTGAACGGAATGAATCCTGTAGTAGGAGAACTGATTTATTATCTTGAAAGCAATCTATCGCTTTTTTTAACATCTTGGAAAGATAAAGCCGTAATGTCTGAAACTGACATTCATAAAGAAAAATTAGTTTTAAATGGGTTAACAATGTTTGAACTGATAAAAAACTCAATGATTAACCCAATTGATGAAGAAGCACTAAAATCGTTTGCATATAAACTAGCCAAAGAACGAGTAGAAGCGAATATTAATATCGGGGAATTCATTTATAATGTAAATTTAGGTAGAACAGAAATTTTAAAATACATATACCGTTCTAAACTAGATCATGATCAATTAGACCCTATATTTGAAGAAGTGAATCGGATTTTTGATCTGTTCTCCTATTATGCTGTTTCCAAATACACGGAAATAAAAGAGAATCAGCTCCAGGAAAAAATTCAATACATAGACCAAAGCCATCAAGAGCGGCTAACCATTTTGGGACAAATGGCATCTACATTTGTTCATGAATTCCGTAATCCGCTTACGGCAGTTATCGGTTTTGTTAAATTAATTGGAAATGATAACCCTAACATAAAATATTTAGATATCATCAGTCATGAACTAAATCAGTTGAATTACAAAATTTCGCAATTTCTTCACGTATCTAAGAAGGAATTAATTGAGAAAAGTGAAAATGAGGTTTCATTACTCGATTTATTTACTGAAATTACGGAGTTTATTTATGCTAGTATTTTAGATGGTGATGTAAAGGTACATACAAATATTGGATCAAACATTTATATTACTGTTAATGAGGATGAAATTAGACAAGTATTGTTGAATATTCTAATGAACTCCATTGACGCATTAAAACAAAGAGAAACCGATCGCAATATTATCATAAAAGGCTATAACCTTGATAATCAAATTATTGTGTCTATTTCTAACAATGGCCCAGCCATACCTAAGGAATCCTTGGATACGATATTTGAACCCTTTTATACAACAAAGGAATTTGGTACAGGGATTGGACTTTTTGTTTGTAAAAAAATCATTGAAAAACACGGTGGATCCATATCATGTTCATCAGATTCAAATTTAACGGAATTTAAAATCGTCTTACCATATAGTAATGCTAGCTAAACTCGGGAAAAGAACCGAGTTTTTTCATGTCTTGTTCCAGGCGCCATCGGCTCGAGATCATAAGCCTTCTGAAGGCAAAATGCACCTTCTGTCAGCGCTTGTCTTATGCTTGTCATCGATAAGAAGGCTCCTTGCACTTTTCATTATGTCCAAAAATAGGAATCGTGTATAATAGGAAGAGTGAATTGGAGGAATTTATATGAAATCACTTGTTCTTGCAGAAAAACCTTCTGTAGGAAGAGACATTGCACGTGTCCTTAATTGCCATAAGAAAGGGAATGGCTTTTTCGAAGGAGATCAATATATTGTGACATGGGCACTGGGCCATCTTGTTACATTAGCAGACCCTGAAAAATACGGAGACCAATATAAATCATGGAAATTAGAGGATCTACCGATTATACCGAATCCTCTAAGCCTCGTTGTAATTAAGCAAACAGGTAAACAATATAGTGCCGTAAAAACACAAATGCATCGTAAAGATGTCAATGAGATTATTATCGCAACAGATGCCGGTCGTGAAGGTGAACTTGTTGCTAGATGGATTATTGAAAAATCAAATACACGTAAGCCCATCAAACGTTTATGGATTTCATCAGTGACTGATAAAGCAATTAAGCAAGGTTTCGCAAACTTAAAGAGCGGGAAGGAATATGAGAATCTTTATTCCTCAGCCGTTGCCCGTGCCGAAGCTGACTGGTTAGTCGGAATCAATGCAACAAGAGCATTGACAACAAAGTTCAATGCACAGCTCTCTTGTGGACGAGTGCAAACTCCAACGTTAGCCATTATTGCAAAGCGTGGAGAAGAAATTCGCAACTTTAAACCAATACCATACTTTGAAATAAATGCATTAACGGACAGCTTAACCTTGAAGTGGCAACATGAAAAAACAAAGGAACAACGTATTTTTAAAAAAGAAGTTTCAACTTCCATTCTACATTCCCTTCAGGGACAAGAAGCTAAAATTACAGACGTGCAAACTGCACAAAAGAAAAGCTATGCACCACAGCTCTATGATTTAACAGAGCTTCAACGTGATGCAAATAAACGTTTCGGATTTTCAGCTAAGGAGACTTTAAATGTTCTTCAAAAGCTTTACGAACAACACAAACTTGTTACGTACCCAAGAACCGATTCAAAATTTTTATCAACAGATATTATAGATACTCTGAAAGATCGAATTGAGGCTTGTATGGTACAACCATACGCGAAACTCGGTGCCAAGATACTAAAAAGCGGAATTAAAACAAACAAGTCGTTTGTTGATAACAGCAAGGTAACCGACCACCATGCAATAATTCCAACGGAGGAACGCCCAAGCATACAGGCTCTATCCGCAAAGGAAGAAAAATTATATGATTTAATCGTAAAACGCTTCTTAGCCGTTTTTCTTCCACCGTATACCTATGAACAAAAAACCGTTCAGGCACGCATAGGCAAAGAACTGTTCGTGGCAAAAGGGATTACTGTTGCTTCACTAGGTTGGAAAGAAGTAATTACTTCGATTGATGAGAATGATGATGCAGGTCAAATACCGGCAACCATACATCCAGGAATGAGCCTAAAGGTTCTATCTGTTAAGGAAATCGAAAAAGAAACGCAGCCACCAAAGCCATTCAATGAAGGAACCTTACTTTCCGCAATGGAGAATCCAGCAAAATATATGGCTGGAGAAAGCAAGGAGTTAATTGAAACCATTGGTAAAACAGGCGGATTAGGTACGGTAGCGACACGCGCGGATATCATTGATAAACTTTTTAATACATTTTTAATCGAAAAAAGAGGGCAAGATATCCACATCACCAATAAGGGAAAACAACTCTTAGAGCTAGTACCTGATGATTTAAAATCTCCTGTACTCTCAGCGGAGTGGGAACAGAAGCTTGAACAAATCGCAAAAGGCAGATTAAAAAAGAATACGTTTATATCAGATATCAAGCAGTACACAAAGGAAGTCGTCAAAGACATAAAAATGAGTGATTCAAGGTTTAAGCACGACAATATCACAGGCACAAAATGTCCTGATTGTGGGAAATTAATGCTTGAGGTTAATGGTAAAAAGGGAAGAATGCTCGTTTGTCAGGACCGTGAATGTGGTCATCGTAAAAATATTGCAAAATTAACAAATGCAAGATGCCCGAACTGCCACAAAAAATTGGAGTTACGTGGAGAAGGGGAAGGACAATTATTTGTTTGTAAATGCGGACACCGGGAAAAACTCTCGACATTCAACGAGCGACGTAAAAAGAACCAATCCGGTAAACTATCTAAACGAGAAGTCTCCAATTATATGAAAAAACAACAAAAAGAAGAACCAATAAATACCGCATTAGCAGATGCCTTAGCAAAGCTAAAGCTTGATAAATAGGTTTGTTTGGTTCCACCAATTAGAAACCTGAGTCTAAAGTAGACTCAGGTTTCCCTATGTTTATTTTTTCTTACCTTCATTTGTGCTGTAATAGAATTTTGCTGTAATCGAACCATCTTCGTTTTCAACAATATCCGTCACATGGATTCCGGAATCGGCAGGTGTTGATCCATAGCCTTTCCAGAAGTAGTATGAACCAGTGTGAACATTGCCAGAAACAGGGGTGATTTTATCGCCCGACTTAAAGAAGTCACCAGCATCTCCGCGGTTTACATATTTTTCAAGATCATATTTTCCATCTGCTTGTAACACTGAGAGTCCATAATGTGTTACAACTGTACCATCGCTTGCAGTCTGAGACTGGTTGTGTTGGAATCTTTTATTCATCCAATTCGCGACGTTATTTGGACGGAAACCAGCAGTTTGGTATAAATTGATGATATTTTCATCCACATGCCATGCTACTAACCCATGTGCATCTCCACCTTGGCGGATTAACCCTTGGTTAAAGCCACTTTGTTGAACATTTTCAAATATGAAATATTCTGTTCCGTTAGAACCTGGAACCGCCATTTTTACGATTCCATTGTCGTCATCCGCTTGATCAATGGAAGGTAAGGTAATTTTCTGAACTCCATCATCTGGTTTCACTTCGATTGGATTCACCCAACCTAAGAAAATTTTAGAGAATGGGTCAAAATGAGTAGGAGAGTTACCGTTGTATTGGAGTGCATCAGGGTAACGCATCCAAGATCCACCCGCCATCATTGAGTAGTTACCAACACCTTCAGAGTTATATGCTGTATCATAGAAATCTGGTAATCCCAACGCGTGACCAAATTCATGTGCGTATACACCAACCTGTGCAGGGTATGGTCCTGTCACAGATGCTTCATCATATTCGCCAGTTGCCGCGTTAAATCCGGCTACATTTCCACCAATCGCTGGTTGGATATTGTAATTGTTAACAATTACGCCATCATAGGTCATTGCTTCATCTTCCGTCTTCGCAATCCATTCATCTTGGCTCATGCCTTCATAGACATCAGCTGGTATACCCGTTTCATAGTATTTACCATAATAAAGAGCACTTAATAGATTCCATTTATGGGACCAGAATTGAGCAGGATCACGACTCCATTCCGCTCCAGTTCCTTCGTGAACGATAAAAATGTTCGGAACTTCTCCATTTTCAGCGTATTTAGAGAAATCAATTTGATCATCAGCTGCCTTCAAAAGGTCACGAACAAACTCACCCGTATGTGCATCGCCATTTACGTTACCAAGAACATACCTTCCATTTTCAGCATATGTTCCTTCTTGATCGAGGTAATAAGATGCTCCTTTAGGTAGTTCCACCCAAGCAAACTCAGTATTTTCATGTCTCATTAAGTGCGTTTTTCCATAACTTGATTCTTGATAGGCGTTTTGCATGGTACGATCCTTAGGTACGTTGGGACCGTCGTATTCTTTAAAAACATCAAGTTCATACGGATTGTATTCGGTTCCAAAAATAAGATCCTCATAATATTTGGCAGGAACCTGGCCATCAAGATCACCAATCGGTTCATCTCCATCTTTATACTTTGCGAGAATTACCAAAACTGGAATATCCCCTGTGGCTTCTTTGTAAGCTACATGATTATCACCAGGTTGTTGAAACTTCTTGCCGTTATTCGCGATTTTTTCAGCTGGGTCCACTTTTGACACATCAAATCCTAACTCTTTCGCCTTGTCTGCTAGTTCTGGAGTCGCAGCAACATATTTCGCAAGACTTAAGTCATACTTGCTAGTTTCAACCGAAGAGGACTCATCAAGTTGAAAACCTGTAAGCACAACACTCCCAGCTAAAGCAAGAGTAATACCTGCTTTTGATAATACTTTTAACAAAAACATCACTCCTTTATGTATGATAGAGAAAATATAACAGAATATTCGGAAATAAATAAGATTCGTTCGTCCTAACTATCCATGTGACCTAGTTCTCATTATTTATAAAATCGAGAAATAGTCCTAGGTTATAGTTAGAAAGACATGGTTCTTTTTGAGTAATAATATTTAACTATGTATCTAATTTTTGTTGGGGAAATGCAGGTGATTTTATTGCAAGAATAGAAATATGTATTACTGAAAGTATATTGCAAGGAGTTTTTTTATGAGAAACGAACAAGAGATGATGGAACTTATCCTGAATATCGCAAAGGAAGACGAACGTATTCGGGCTGCCTACATGAACGGTTCAAGAACGAATCCAAATGTTCCAAAAGATATTTTTCAAGATTACGACATTGTATATGTAGTTACTAATACTCATTCTTTTATAGAGGATGATCACTGGATGAATAATTTTGGAGAATTACTCATGTTACAGGAGCCTGATAAAAATGACAAATTATGCGGAGCTAATTTAGATTTTGCTCACTCTTACGGTTATTTGATGCTTTTCAAAGACGGAAATCGAATTGATCTTCACATTGAAACAATAGAAAGAATGCTTGAAGGTTATGGTAGTGATAAACTAACCGTTCCTTTAGTGGATAAAGACAATATCTTACCAACCATTCCTGCTCCAACAGATATTGATCATCAGGTCAATCAACCCACCGAAGCTATGTTTTTTAGCAGTTGCAATGATTTTTGGTGGTGTTTGCAAAATGTTGCGAAAGGAATTTGGCGTGACGAGTTACCATTTGCTAAGCAGATGTTTGAAATAGTGATTAGGCATCGCTTGGATGAAATGGTCGAATGGTGGATTGGGTGTAACACTGATTTTCAGGTTTCGGTTGGAAAAATGGGGAAGTATTTCAAAAGATATCTTCCAGTACCCTATTGGCAGCAGTACGAAAAAACATATTCAGATCATAACTATGAGCACTTTTGGGATTCTATATTTATCACTTGTCATTTATTTAGAACACTAGCAATTGAAGTGGCAGAACAGCTCTCGTTTACATATCCCATTGAGGATGACCAGGGTATGAGCGAGTATTTGAAGCATGTGAGACATTTACCGTCAGACGCCAAAGAAATTTATTAAAACCGGAAAGGGGAATGCCTTGTGTCAGAGACAATTTATGATATTGAAGACGTAATGAAAATGTTAGATTCTTTACTACGAGAGCCCACTCATTTTTGGGATACTTTTTATACTGACAGAGAAAAAAGCATACCCTTCTTTGTAAACTCTCCTGATGAAAACTTAGTTTCATACTTCGATAGAAATTTCTTATCTGGTGGCAAAGTTTTGGATTTAGGATGTGGGCCGGGTCGAAACGCAATTTACTTTGCTGCAAAAGGATGTACAGTTGATGCTGTCGATTTATCTGAAGAATCTCTCAAGTGGGCCGAAGAACGTGCTACTGAGAGTAAGTTACAAGTAAACTTCATTCATAAGAATATTTTTGATTTAGAGATTGAAAATGGGGCTTACGATATTGTATATGACTCAGGTTGCTTTCACCATATTGCTCCTCATCGAAGGATATCATACATAAATTTAGTGAAAAAGGCATTAAAACCTAATGGTTACTTTGCAATTACTTGCTTTGAGGAGGGCGGAGAATTTGGTGGTTCTAATATCTCCGATTGGGAGGTTTATAGATTACGCAGTCTAAAGGGTGGCTTAGGCTACACCCCTCAAAAGTTAAAGTCTGTTTTTAAAGAGTTTAAAGCTATCGAAATAAGAGAAATGAAGGTATTTGAACAGCCAGAACAAGTTTTTGGTGTACCTGGTTTTTTAACAGCATTATTTCAAAGATAGTGAGGTTTCGAGGTTGATAGATAATCCATTAATGATGGTGTAAAAATAAAATGATAGAATAAATGAAATATTTTTTGAATAAACCTTACTATCATTAAGATAAGGTAATGAACTAAAGTTGAGGTATCTAAAAAAATGAATGTTGGATTAAAAAACAATGCCGAAAAATGTTATCAACTGGCTGAGCATAAAGCGGCTCAATATTTTCAAGAACTAGATCAAGATGTCAATGACAAAAGTTATATTCCAACACTAACAAAAGACTTCAAAACTTGGAAGCATCAGCATATTCATCGGTCGCCATTTCCTTTTCTGAAAGGGGCGAACAGACCATCTGATACAAAGGATTATCATAGTTATATAAAATGGCTAAATTACACTGGAAAATTAGATCATTACTTAGACAGAAGTATTTCATATATATTTATGAGAGATATGGGAAAAGATCTTTTAGCGTCTGATACTCAATCAAGGATTGATAACGTAGTTACTAGTCTGAAAGATCATTTACTTAAAACAGTATCAAAAGAAGAAAATGAAGGATTTGATTTCTTTAGTACGGCAGGATTATATAAATGGGGACAAAAGGAAGGTATTGAATCGTCGATTATTTGGTTGTTGGATAAATTAAAGACGGTGTCTTTAAATATTCCAGAGGGAATGGATGGAACCCATGCTCAGAGAAAATTACTCAAAATCATCGCTGGCGTCATTATTAATGAGATGGAGGAAATGGGGGAGGACCTCGCACAAGATGTACGCACCCAAAAACTAGATAAAGCCCTTCGACTAGGCTTTTCCTATGGTCTTACCTATCCATTTATTGATGACCTTTTGGATGCAAATATATTGTCTGACAAAGAACAGCGGCAATATTCCGAGATGATTCGTACCACACTACTTACTGAATCTGTACCTGAGTCAGGGAATTGGACAGGGAAAAATAAGAAATTACTTGAATTTGTTGAGGCTGAACTTTCAGAAGCCTTCCAGTATATTAAGAGTCAGCAACCCGCAGAGAAGTTGCACTCTTTTTTTGAACAATCCTATGTTTTTTTTAAATCACAAGAAATCGATCGTGATAAGGTACTTTCAAATGCAACATATACAAATGAAGATTTATATGTACCCATTATTATTAAATCATCTTCATCACGTTTGATTGTTCGTTCATTAATAAATGCTCCCGAAGATGAAGGTCATGACAAACGGATTTTCTGTTACGGGATTTATAATCAACTTGCAGATGATTTTTCTGATATGTTTTCTGACATGAAGGACAGTGCTGTAACCCCTTATACGTATTATTTAACCTATCACAAGAAGCGAACCGACTTAATAAACCCGTATGAATTATACTGGGCTGTCATTTCTTATCTAATCCATAACATATACAAATCTAATCCGAAAGCCTGTGACATTATTTTGAATCGAGCTATTAATGGATTGAAACGATTTAAAAAGCGGGTAGGAAACAAAGTGTATGAAGAAATGATGGAGACATTCGCTTCGGGTAATCCAGCCTTTAATCATATCGTTCAGAAAATGGTTCGAAAAGCAGAAGATGTCGATTTTTTTGATAAACTACTACGAGATCACATGGTTACGAACTTAAAAAAAGAACAGCAAGAAAAAGAAGACTTTACTGAACTAGTTGAAGAAGTGCGCACAAAGATAGATAACCTTATAGACATCCAACCACATAACACCCTTGTTTCACCAGTAATAAATGCTGCAAATTATAGTCTGAACGGAGGCGGAAAAAGGCTGAGACCTATCGCAACTTGGATGATGGGTGTAAAAGAATATGGGTTAAAAGAAAGCACGATTATGCCATTGCTGAAGTCATTAGAGTATATGCATACGGCATCTTTAATCTATGATGATCTTCCATCACAGGATAATGCAGCCTTTCGACGTGGTCAAAAAACTGTGCATCAAGAATATAATACCGCCATTGCGGAATTAACGGGGCTCTTTCTGACTCAAAGGGCCACTTTCGAGCAAGCATCACTTGGTTTTGATCCAGAAAGAGTACTAAAATTGATTCAATACTCGACACAAAGTACGGAAGATATGTGCAAAGGTCAAGTTATGGATTTAAATTCCAAGGGAAAACAATTAACATTAGAAGAATTAAATCTGATGTGCCATTTAAAAACAGGGAAAGGTTTTGAGGCTGCTCTCATTATGCCTTCTATCCTCGCAAATGTGAACAACGAAAAAATTCAAGCTTTAAAAAAGTTTGCCAATCATGCTGGCATAGCCTTTCAAATTAAGGATGATTTGCTAGATGTTGAAGGAACATCCGAAATACTTGGAAAAAGGGTTGGTATTGACGCTCTTAATAATCAATCAACTTTTGTCACGGTCCTTGGTTTAGAGGGGGCTAAAAGAAAAATGTGGGAGCATTACTGTAAGGCGATGGAAATTTTGCAAGATCTTCAACTAAAAACTAGATTCTTACAACAAACATTAAATTATTTTGTACATAGAAACCATTAACAGGAAATGCCTGTCTCTAGATACTAACGAGTATCAGGGATAGGTTTTTTGTGTTTTTCTCTCATCTAGGTAAAAAGCACATTTTTGAGGTACAAGTTGAAAGGCATAAGCCTATGGAATAGGATGCTAGTAGGCTATGAATAAGGAGTGATTAACAGATGTATTATTACGACCCAAACGGGCAATTGCCGACATCACTACCATACCACACTGATTTAGAAGATTATTATGATTACGAAAGACAACTAGGCTCATTATTCCCATCTTTTGGAGGAGGTTCTATGGGACCTCCATTTGGACCACCTAGTCAAGGTCCAGGAGGAGGACCACCTTTCGGATTTCCTGGCCAAGGTCAAGGAGGAGGACCACCTTTTGGATTTCCTGGCCAAGGTCAGGGAGGAGCACCAACAGCACCGCCACCATCGTTTGTTCCAACTCAACAAGCTCAAACATTTGCTGTTGATCCTGGTAGCATAAGGAGATGTATGTTTAGATATACCTATGTATGGCTACGTGGGCCTGGACAATTCTGGTTCTACCCGACTTTTGTTGGCAGAAGATCTGTCTCTGGATTTAGATGGACTGGGTTCAATTGGGTGTATTTTGGAATTAGTTTAAGACAAATTCAATCATTTACCTGTTTTTAAAGAAAAATGGAGGAGAGCAGAGGAATTAACGATTGTTCCTAAACTCTCCTCTTTTAATTATAATAACTTTTTCACCATTACAATATGAGGTCCAATCGGTGGATAATCAAAAACTTCCCCATGTTGCTTGAAACCCAATCTTTCATAATACCCCTGAACATTCGTTCTACCCATGCACCATAAAAGTTCAATATCTTTTATTTGTAGAATACTTTCTGCATAATTCACTACTTCTCTTCCTGCTCCTCGCTTTCGAAATTCCCCAACTGTAGCCATAGCCCTTAGACGATATTGCTTTTCACTTGAAAAGTCTGGGTTTAACATGGCACAAAATGATGCGGTGCTAATTAATCTCCCGTAATAAAATGCTCCAACATGGAAACTTCCATTTTCATGATCTGATTCGTACATGCTAGCTTCCATTGGCTGATGTGGGCGTAAGATGCTGTGTCTCAATTCGTACGTCATTTCTGCTTCTATTTTCTTCACTTCAAGCATGTTTTTCCTCCGCTAATTAAAGTAATGATATTTAATAAATTCTTTAATCTTGGAAAATCCCCTTCAATTTTTTGTAAGTTTTTGGGGATTAAGGAAAAGGGTATTATCATTTTTTATAGAATGTATGTTTTAGAGGAGGTATAGAATATGACAAGTGATATTCTGATAAACAATAAGAAAAGCTGGGATATCGTAGCACATCATTTTAACGGAAAGGATGCTCTTCCTAGCTATGGTCCGTTTTCACAAACAGAGAATGAACTGGGACTGTTTGATAATGTAACGCTTAGGAGAGTACTTGATATCGGCTGCGGAAGCGGACATTCATTAAAATACATGGCAGATAAAGGAGCTACTGAATTATGGGGAGTAGATTTGTCAGATGCCCAAATTACAACGGCCAACCATACATTGTCGGGTTTGGATCCTCACTTATTTTGTGCTCCAATGGAGAAGGATGTTGGCATACCAAAGGAATATTTTGATTTAGTTTATTCAATTTATGCAATCGGTTGGTCGACAGATTTATCAGAAACATTTAAATTAATCTATGACTATTTGTTATTTGGTGGTTATTTTATATTCAGTTGGGATCATCCATTATATCCTCATCTAAAAAGTGAAGAGGGTCGTATTTATCTAGAAGGATCATACCAGAATGAAGGGTTTGTTAAATACAATAACTTTAAAGGTGAAGATGCGCCGATGGTAATACCTACAAGAAAAATGAGTACATATTTAAACGAATTAATTAAAGCAGGATTTACAATTGAGCAAGTAATCGAAAGTGATGTTTCATCAATATTTCGTTCAAGTGAAGAGGAGGTTTCTGACCGTTATTATTCGCTATACAAAGCACGAAAATTTCCTACGACGATGATCGTAAAAGCTCGAAAACTATAAAAGGAGTGTGCAAAATATGAAGAAATTGAACCAACCACCGATAAAAAACATAATGGGAGGAGTGTTCATCCATGTTACAGATTTAAAAAAATCAGTTGAATGGTACAGTAAGATTTTAAGATTTGAACCAGATATTAATCGTGTCCAATCACCGGTTTATAACATTCCAATTAATGGAACAACGAGTTTAACCTTAGACGACCATGCATTTGACCCTACTTTCAATCATGAACCATCTCCAAATCCAATCTTTAATTTTCTAGTCGAAGACATTGATGTTGCTTATGATTTTATTAAATCATGTGATATCGAAATCGTAAGGGAAATTGAAAGAGTGGGGGAGAACTTTGCTTGGTTTAATTTCAAAGACCTCGATGGAAATGTCATAATGGCTTGTACGGGTTAACAATAACGATTCATATAATGGCACCTTGTCGTTTTTTTCAGATTACATATCTAATAGTGAGGGGTACATATATGGGCTATGTTACTAGATTAAGAAAATTAATCGGTACTCAACCTATCATAACAGTAGGAGCTACAATTCTTGTGATTAATGATAAAAGAGAGCTTCTTTTTCAACATCGTTCGGACACATTGGATTGGGGATTACCGGGCGGATCTATGGAACTTGGGGAAGCAGTTGAAGAAGTTGCAACCCGTGAATTAAAAGAAGAAACTGGACTTATAGCAAATAAATTCAGATTAATTGGTGTCTTTTCTGGTCCCCGATATTATTTTCGTTATCCGAATGGGGATGAAACTTACAGTGTAATTAACTTATTTCATGCTTTTAATGTCAGTGGTAATTTAGAAATGAACGATGGAGAAAGTATAAATTTAGCGTTCTTTAACAAAGATAATCTTCCTACCAACATTGAAAAAAGAGCAAGGGCGCTAATCGAAGAAATCGGAGAGCGTTTGTGGGAATTAGAATGTTCGTTTGAAATTTAGGTTTGAATACATTACTTGCTGATATGGATAGTATATGGATTAAAGATGTAAGAAAATGCCCAGATAAGCTCTGGGCATTTCACATTATTCGTATAGATCTTCTAATTCATCAATTAACTCACCAACATAAGCAACTGCTTTGCGGATTGCATCTGGTTTAGACATATCGACACCAGCATATTTCATGAGTTCAAGTGGCTTCATCGTACCACCAGCTTTTAATACTTCAATCCAACGATCAACTACTGGTTGTCCTTCTTCTTTGATTAATTGTGCTACAGCAGTAGAAGCTGTTAATCCAGCAGAGTACGTATATGGATATAGTCCCATATAATAATGTGGCTGACGCATCCATGTTAAGCTTGCTGCGTCGTCAATTTCCACCGTATCTCCCCAGAAAGATTTTAATACTTCACCTTTAATTGCACTTAAGGCAGGTGCTGTAATTGGTTTACCAGCTTCGGCTAATGCATAAACTCGACGTTGATATTCACCCTCAAGTAAATGAGTCACAAAGTTATGATAGTAAGTTCCTAACAATTGAAGGATTACCCAACGCTTCATTCTCTTATCATCTGTTTTCGATAATAGATGTTCCGCTAATAGTAACTCATTCATAGTTGATGGCGCCTCGATAAAGTAAGTGGATGGACGAGTGTTTCCAACACGTTGATGGCTATTTGCATGGTAAAAATGACCCGCATGCCCAAGTTCATGAGCTAATATAAACGCACCACGCATTGTATCAGTCCAAGTGATTAAAATATAAGGATGTGCACCATATGGACTAGAACAGAATGCACCCGTAGATTTCCCAACGTTAGCAGGAAGGTCAACCCAACGTTCAATAAGACCTTTTTCCATGATTGCACTGTATTCTGGGCCCATCACCTGTAGAGCTTCAAGAATTGTTTTTGATGCTTCTTCATAGGTTGTTTTTGGATTAAAATCAGGATCCATTGGTGCTTTTAAATCACTAAAGTGCAGGTTGTCTAAGCCGAGAACGCGCTGCTTCAATTTCGCAAACTTTCTCATATGAGGTGCAAGTTCAGTTTGAATAACATCTAATTGATTATGGTACATGTCAAGTGTAACCTGTTGTGGATGCAAGAGCATATGAGTAACAGATTCATAGTTACGTAATTTTGATAATGCCACTTGTTTTTTTACTTCTGTTGCATAGGCAGCAGCAAACGTATTTTGATATTTCTTCAATGTTTCTGAAAAAGCATTAAATGCATTGCGTCTGACCGTTGGGTTTTCAGAAAGCTCATAGCGATCTTCAAATAAAGCAAAGGAAAGTGGCAGTTCATTACCATCCTCGTCCTTAAAAGAAGGAAAAGTCATATCAGATGCTTTGCTACGTTGATAAATCATATATGGTGCGTCGTGAACCTCGCCTAGAGCGGCTAGCGCTTCTTCCGTTTCAGGTGAAAGAGTATGTGGCTTTTTTTCCAAGATGAAGCTTAAGTTATTCTGAAATACTTCTAATTCTTTTTCTTCTATTATGTATTGTTCAATTGTTCCATCCGGTAATGCAAGTGTTTCAGACTCAATAAATGATAGCGCTGCACCAATTGCTGAAAAAAGAGACGAAACCCTTGCTGCATTTCCTTGATTCTCAGGGTTGGTGGCGTCCTCATTAAATCGTAAACTCGCATATGTACCTAGTAAAACCATTCGCTTTTGAAGTTCTTCTTTTGCAAGTAAACAATCTAGGAATGTTTTTGCACCGTTTCCTAATTGCCCTTTATATTTTGTGACAGTTGATACATCAGACTCAATCGAAGCTAATTCTTGTTCCCATTCTTCAACCGATTGAAACAAATCTTCAAGTCTCCAGGTTTGTTCAACAGGGACCTCAGCACGAGTTAATAGTTTTTCTTTAACCTTTGTCATAAATTTACCTCCTAAAAAGTATTTCGTTACTCTAAGTATTATTATATCTGAAAAGAGGGGGGATTAAATAGTATTTTCATAAAGTTTTTATGAAAAATTTAAATACATCTGATTATTTAGTCAAAGATACTACATTTTAATATACATACTAAAAATAATTACCACCGAAAGTCCCGGTCTAAATAAGTAACTAAGACTCATGACGCTGCAATTATTTGAATGGTAATATATTAGTAATTAATTTGTTTAGTAGCCGAATTAATTATTTTTTCATTAAAAAATGGAAGCGCATTCTGAAAGCGTTAACTGGATATGCGTTCCAAAATTATTCCTTCTATAAACAATTCGATCAAGCAGGAAATGAAATTGAGAATAAATACCCCCCAAAAAACTATTTAAATTATTTGGAAGGGGAGTATTTTTCTATAAAACTCACTATTTTTATGTGAAAACTTTTATTTATTAGGGGAGGAAGTAAAATGGCATCAGTATCAAGGCAAATCAGAAAATCTTCAAAATTAAGAAAGAAACTATTAGCAAGTACACTTGCACTCTCAATTGTAGCTCCTACAATTGGTTTTGCAGATGAGCAAGGGTACACCGGCAATGAGGGAGAGGCTACTCCGTATGACGGAAGAGGTGCAATCACAACCTATAAAATTGAAAAAGCTGAAGGTCAACCAGAAATTGAGGTAGCAACTCAAGATAGAATCCTAAAAATTAACGACAAGTATTATAGAGATGCAAATGGAGACCAAAGCTTAGATGTCTACGAGGACTGGAGAAAGCCGGTATCAGAACGTGTTGCTGATTTAATTAGTCAAATGAGTCTTGAGCAAAAGGCTGGGTTGATGTACATCGCTACACATACTCCAGAAGCAGATCCAGCAGATGGAAATTTTGTAACTCCGGAAAATAGTAAAATTGTTACTGATAAAAAATTGCGCCATGTTATTTATCGTTTGTCTCAAAACTTAGGGGATATCGCAAACTATAATAACCAAATGCAAAAATTAGCAGAAAATTTAGAGTTAGGGATCCCAGTTGTTATCACTTCAAATCCTAGAAACTCTGCATCTACCGATTATACAAATATCACCAATGTCCAAGATCAACACACATTCTGGCCAGGGACATTAGGTTTAGCTGCAGCGAGAGATGTAGAAGCTGTTGGTGAGTTCGCCGATATTGCCCGTCAAGAATGGAGAGCAGCAGGTATTCGTAAAGTGTATGGATATATGGCGGATGTTGCAACTGATCCACTATGGGCAAGAATTGAAGAAACATTCGGGGAAGATCCAAAAGTAGTTGGAGATATGAACTATGAAATTATTAGAGGATTCCAAGGTGAAGAACTTGGGAAAGACAGTGTTGCGATCACAGTAAAACATTTCCCTGGTGGCGGAGCTCGTGATGATGGACAAGATCCTCACTTTGAAAACGGTAGCTTTAACATTTATCCGACAGAGGGAAGTATGGAAAAGTATCACATTCCTCCGTTCCAAAGAGCGATTGAAGCAGGAGTTTCATCCGTAATGCCTTATTATGCATATCCAAGTAATGATAGTGCTGACCAGGGGTTACCACCTTATGTAAATCAAGAGGATCAGCAATTTGAAGAAGTGGGTATGACCTTAAATGAAGGGATAATCCGTTACCTCCGTGAAGGCCTTGGTTTCAAAGGTTATGTTAACTCTGACTCTGGAGCAGTTGCAGGTAGTGCATGGGGATACAATGATAAAACAGCAGCAGAAAAAGTTGCAAAAGCTGTAAATGCTGGTACCAATATTATTTCAGGGAGTGCAACACCAGAATACTTAATCGAGGCAGTTAACAATGGCCTGCTAGACATTGACAAAGTAAATGAATCATTAACTTATACTCTTTCTGAAATGATGACATTAGGACTGTTTGAAGATCCATATGTAAATCCTGAAGAAGCGATTGTTTTGGCAAATGATGATGAACACAGAGCGTTAGCTTATGAAGCACATCAAAAATCAGTTGTTCTAATGCGTAATGATAAAGTAAAGGGTGAAAAATTATTACCGTTTACTGAAGAAAAATTAGAAACTGTTAAGCTTTATGTTGAAGGATTTGTTGGGGTTGCAGCTCCTAGAGGTAATGATAATCCTGAACAATATGTGATTGAGGAATCTAAAAAACAATCTGAAGGCTTTACTGCAGATTTAAAGCATACACTTAACGAAAAATTCCCTAACATTGAAATAGTGGATCGTGTTGAGGAAGCAACTCATGCATATGTATATGTGAAACCAACTCAATCGAACTGGGATAATAACCCACGAATTACGGTTGGTCCAGAAACAGGAATATCTGATATAGACCGAATTGTTGAGATTCAAAAAGCAGTTCCAACGATTACTGCTGTAAACTTTACGAACCAATGGCTAATTAATAAGCTTGAACCAAAAGCAGCTGCATTTATTGGTACATTTGGTACTCAACAAGAAGCAGTATTTGATGTCATCACAGGAAAATTCAACCCAGTTGGTAAACTTCCGTTTGCAATTCCAGCTAGCGCAAAAGCCGTAGAACGAGAAGTAGGTGACGTTCCAAGCTTTGCACCTGAAGAATATAAACATTTTACTTATAAAACTAAAGCGGGTGTCAAATACGAATACGGATTTGGACTATCTTACGAAAAAGAGAAGTCTAATAAGGGTAAAAAGAAATAATGAAAGGAGAGCCGACCAAATATATGTTGGTCGGCTCAAATGAATTCTCCCTTATTCGAAAAACATCTATACCGTAACCTCACCGAAACCAACCTTTTTTCTTAAACCACACGAACATACCTATTCCAATTATTATCATAATTGCTTGAATTACAAAATACCCATATCTATATGTAAGTTCAGGCATATGACTAAAATTCATACCATAAATACCAGCTATAAAGGTTAACGGCATGAAAATTGTCGTTATAACCGTTAAAATGCGCATCACTTTATTGGTTTGATGGGAATTCAATGACAAATAGCTATCTCGTATATCCGCAGTAAGCTCTCGGCTCGCATCAATTTTTTCAGTTAGACGTAACAGGTGATCATGGATATCATGAAAATACTCAATTCGATGCTGCAATAAGTCAAGTCGATGTGAGTTGATGATTCGATATACCAAATCCCTCATTGGTATCACCGTATGACGTAAGGTAAGTAAATTATGACGCGTATCAAAAAGTTCATCTAGTAGCTCTTCCATCGATTTTTCATTTGAATTATCCTCAATATGATTTAAGGTATCTTCAAGTTGATACACAATAGGAAAATAATTATCAACCAGCTTATCAATGATATGATACAACACGAGGGAGGGGTCCCAATTCTCAATCATTTCAGTAACCATTAATCGATTCCACACATCATTTATTTCACCTAATTCTGATAAATGAAAGGTCACTATATATTCTTCGCCTAGAAACATATTGATTTCTTCTTTTTCTAGTGTTAATCGATGAAGACTGTGAGAAACAAAGAAGGTATTTTTTTCGTAAAAATCTAATTTAGGTCGTTGCAACACATGGATGCAGTCTTCTATAGCCAGTGGGTGAAATTGAAGTGTTTTAGACAATTCTTCAATTTCCGATTCTGTTGGTCTGTTAAAATCAATCCAATACCATTTACAATCTATATCCTTTATTTCTGTAATCGAGATATCAGTTAAACGTTCATTTTGATGACTAATTGCAAGAATGCGAATCATTAAATAACCTCATTTTATTTATAAAATCTTGTTTGTAAAGAATATTTTTGAAAAAACATATAACTTATTTTTTCCAATTTTTGTAGTATAATGGAGTAATTCAAAGTAAAAAAGGGGAAGACATTATGAAATCTAGACCATTTGTGTTAGTAAGTATTGTACTTGCGATGCTTATCAGTGCTATGGATACGACAATCCTCCAAACAACTGCCCCTACAATTGCAGAAACACTAGGTGGATATAAGTTTTATGGGTGGATGTTTGCCATCTATGTTTTATTTTCTACTGTTTCCTTACCAATATTCGGGAAACTTGCCGATATTTATGGAAGGAAAAAAATTTTTAGTATTTCTATCATTCTATTTACAATCGGTTCATTACTTTGTGGATTAGCAGATTCGATGGTAGAACTAATCGTGTACCGTGGAATCCAGGGCTTAGGTGCTGGTGGAGTATCACCACTAACCATGATCATTGCCGGTGACCTTTATTCGATTGAAAAACGCGGAAAAATTCAAGGGTTCTTCTCAGCTATGTGGGGAGTTGCTGCTGTCATCGCACCGCTTGTCGGGGGCTATTTTGTAGAGACACTTTCATGGCGTTGGATATTTTTTATTAATATTCCAATTGGAATCATTGTCCTTTTATGTTTAATTCCTTACAAAGAAAACATTACTAAGGATAAAAATCCGCTTAATTATCTTAGCGCATTTCTTTTTACTGGAAGTATGCTGGCATTTTTAATGAACACCATTACAACTGAAAATCTTGTAATCTACAATATAATTGGGATCCTCTTTTTAATTGCATTTATATACGCCGAGAAAAAATCAGATAAACGCTTCATCCCAATTGAAATATTAAAGAATAAGAACATTTCTTGGTTGAATATTAATGGTTTTTTAATCTTTTTAAGTATTTTTGCGTTTTCTAACTATGTTCCATTGTTTATGCAGGAAGTTCAAGGGATTTCAATAACAGTTAGTGGACTCGTACTATTCGGAATGAGTGTTGCCTGGATGCTTGCATCTGTTCCGGCAGGAAACCTAATCTTAAAATATGGATATCGAAAAACAATCTTTCTAGGAAACGGCCTGCTCATATTATCCGCAGTTCTTGCATTTTTCATGAATAAAGACACAAGTTTCTGGTATATTTTCATGATTTTAACGATTCAAGGTTTCGCATTCGGAATAGTCGTTACAATCGGGACAATTGGATCACAAGAATTAGCAGAAGCTCATCAAAAGGGAATGTCAACAAGTCTTCAATTCTTTGCAAGAAACATTGGAACCACCTTTGGGGCAAGTATTATGGGAATGCTTATTACAAGTCAGGTTGATGTGGGAAAAGGAATGCATCATTTGATACTCTATATGTTAGTTTCAGTTACTCTTGCAACGATTATTAGCTTTTTGGTCAGCAATAAATTATATTCTCACAAACTAGAAAATCATTGAAACATCAAAAGCGGATGCTTTTGGTGTTTTTTTCTATAATAATATATGATTTTATTGTATGATTAAAATAATTCGGAATTTGAAATAATTTGTTGGTATACATTTTGGAGGCCCTTATGTTTAGAATTTTTTCGTATTTAAAACCCTATCGACTAGCCATTTCGGTTGCTCTTGTTTTGACTTTTGTTGAACTCACGGTGGAACTCTTGCAACCGCTTTTAATCGCAAAAGTGATTGATGATGGTATACTACAAAATGATCTTTCTGTTGTAATGAAGTGGGGAGGAATTATGGTCGGTATCTCGCTTCTTGCGTTTTTATCCGGTATTACAAATTCCTTTTTTGCATCACATGCCAGTCAAAGTTTTGCTTTTGACATTCGAAAAGAATTGTTTGGGAAAATTCAATCCTTCTCATTTGCAAATCTTCAAAAATTTGATACAGCAACATTAATTACGAGAATGACCAATGATGTCACCCAGTTACAAAATACCGTATTTATGAGTCTTCGAATCGCCATTCGGGCACCGATGCTCATCATTTTTGGAATGGTTATGGCATTCCTCGTAAATGCCAAGCTATCGATGATGCTAATATTAACAATCCCTTTTTTAATATTATTTCTTATTTTTGTAATGACAAAAGCAAGAAGGCTATTTCAATCTGTTCAACAAAAACTAGATACAGTCAATGAAGTGATGAGGGAAAACCTATCGGGGATGCGACTTATCAAAGCGTTTGTGCGATGGAAACATGAAACATTCCGTTTCATACATGCCAATGAAGACTTAAAGAAAAAAACGATAACATCGCTTCGCCTTATTGAATTGACAATGCCGGTACTTTTGCTCTTGATGAATGGCAGCATCATTGCGATTCTATGGTTTGGAAGTATAGATGTGAGTAAAGGGAATGTTCAAGTTGGGGAAGTTGTTGCAGTCATCAATTATACGACAAGGATTACCGGTGCACTTGGTGTATTTTCATGGATTATCATGCATTTTTCAAGAGCAAAAGCTTCATCTGAACGTGTCATTGATGTATTAGATACTGAAGTTGACTTAATAGAGTCAACAAAGAATGTTAAAAGTATGAAAAATCCGGAAGGTAGCATTCAATTTTCTCATGTTGATTTCAAGTATCCTGGAACAAGCGTGAAGGTTTTACATGATATTTCTTTCTTAATTAAGCCAGGTGAAACAGTCTCAATCCTTGGTGCAACCGGTTCAGGTAAGACATCCTTATTTCAATTAATTCCACGATTATATGATGTGATTCATGGAAGTGTTGAGATTGACGGGATAGATGTGAAGAATCGAAAACTTGATGAATTGAGAAAACAAATTGGCTATGTTCCTCAAGAGGCATTGTTGTTCACGGGAACGATCAAAGAGAATATACGCTGGGGTAAACAGGATGCGACGATGGAAGAAATCATAGAAGCAGCAAAGGTGGCCCAAATTCATGAAACGATTGAAAAGCTTCCATTACAATACGATACCATCATTGGTCAAAAAGGAGTTAACTTATCTGGAGGACAAAAACAGCGTATATCAATTGCGAGAGCACTTGTTCGCAACCCTAAAATTCTGCTATTGGACGATAGTACAAGTGCATTAGATTTAAGAACAGAAGCCCAATTATTAACGGCATTGAAAGCATACACCTGTACAACATTGATCATTACTTCCAAGATTTACACAGCCATGGAAACTGATACGATTTTACTGCTGGAAGATGGAAGATTACTTGCCTCCGGAAACCATGAAGAGCTTTTACAAACCTCAGCTTTTTATCAAAAAGTCTTTGAAACACAGTTCGGAAAGGGGGGACAAGCCCATGTCAACGCGAATTAATCGCCCTAAACAAAATGATGGGAGTAAGCCACAACAGGCTAAGGACAGAATGGGTACTGTCAAAAGAATTTGGTCCTATTTGGCGGTCAATAATAAATTATTAATCGCTGTCTTAGCTATGGTAGTCGTGAGTTCAGGGCTTGGTCTCCTTGGTCCGTACTTGTTAGGTAAAGGAATTGACGAATATATCGTAACAAAAGACAATAATGGAATCCTCATTGTACTTCTTAGTTTAGGAATTGTGTATATTCTTCATTCCATTTCTCTGTGGTATCAAAACTATTGGATGGTAGGGATTGCTCAAAATACAGTCTTTTCTATGAGAACTGAGCTTTTCGAGCAGTTACATCGGTTACCCATTCACTTTTTTGATAAACGCCAACATGGGGAACTGATGAGCCGAATTACAAATGACATTGAAAATGTAAGCTCAACTTTGAATACGTCAGTCATTCAAATTTTTTCAAGTTTACTTACATTGGTTGGTACTATAGCGATAATGGTCTGGCTAAGCCCTCTGTTAACTCTGATTACGATGATTATCATCCCTATCATGTTCATCGGGATTAAGTGGATTACAAAACGAACAGGGAAGCTATTTAAGGAACAGCAACGTTATTTGGGAGAACTGAACGGTTATATCGAAGAAACGATTTCTGGTCAAAGAATTGTAAAAACTTTTTCACAAGAGGAAAAAGTGATCAATGAATTTTTAGAAAAGGGTGAAAAACTAAAGAAAGCAGGCTATTATGCACAAGCTTATTCTGGTTTTATCCCGAAACTTATGAACGTATTAAATAATCTAAGCTTTGCAATCATTGCAGGGATTGGTGGGATACTTGCTTTAAATGGACATATCACCATCGGAACGATTGTCATTTTTGCAGAGTATTCAAGACAATTCACTCGCCCACTGAATGACTTAGCCAATCAATTCAATACATTACTATCCGCTATTGCAGGCGCTGAACGTGTATTTGATATTTTAGATGAAGAAGTAGAGGCTAAGGACGAAACCAATGCGAAAAACATGCATAAAATTCATGGTAAGGTCGAATTCAACCATGTTTCTTTTGCCTATGACAAGGGTGGCAATACAATTAAAGATGTATCATTTGAAGTAAAAGTAGGAGAATCAGTTGCCTTTGTTGGCCCAACGGGTGCTGGGAAAACAACGATTATTAATTTACTTTCCAGATTTTACGAACCGGACGAAGGCTCGATAAAAATTGATGGAGTTAATACCTCGTCCATGACAAGGGAAAGCCTTCGTCAAAATATGGGCTTTGTGCTTCAGGATGTTTATCTGTTCCAAGCCTCTATATTGGAAAATATTCGTTATGGGAAACTAGATGCAACGAACGAAGATGTAATAGAAGCTGCAAAATTGGCAAATGCACACTCGTTTATCATGAAACTTCCGAAACAGTATCATACGATTTTAAACCAAGATGGTAGTGGCATTAGTCAGGGACAGAAGCAGCTACTATCAATCGCAAGAGCCATTCTTGCAAGCCCGTCCATTCTTATCCTAGATGAAGCAACAAGTAGCATTGATACTGTCACAGAAATGAAAATCCAAGAAGCACTACAACGATTAATGAAGGGGAAGACAAGCTTCTTCATTGCCCACCGCTTAAATACGATTGAAAGAGCAGACCAAATTATTGTTTTGAGAGACGGAGAAATCATCGAAAAAGGGGATCATCTCTCCCTTTTAGAGCAAAAAGGGTATTATCATAACCTCTATCATAGTCAATTAGAGAATCAGGTTATCTAAATCCAAAAATTACCTTTTATATTCTATAGGGCATCATCAAATGATAAACCTAAATAAGAATTAAGGGTGATGTTCATTCATGAGGCACTTTAAGGCTTTAGGAATCAAGTTTATCGTAATATCTATTGTACTCTTGTCCCTTTTTGGAATATTTAGAGGTGCTTCCTTTGGAGAAATTCTACTCATGAGTATACTTGTAACGGGGCTCGCATACGTCGTTGGAGATTTATTTACACTGCCGAGAGCGGGTAATACCGTTGCTACTATTGCTGATTTTGGCTTATCTTTCTTTGCAATTTGGATATTGAGCTACATGTTCATGGATAATACATCAGGGTTAATCACAGCCTCTCTTGTTGCGGCTGGTGTTATTGCTATAAGTGAAGTACTCTTCCATGCATATATGCAAAATAAGGTTCTTAATGAAGAGAAACATGTGACAAGAACTCATTTTAGACCAAGCTATCAAACTGAGTTTGCAGAGGAATATGACGAAGAAACGAAAGATCTGAAAAAGAAATAAAATGGATGGTCATGGCTAAATCAAAACTGATTTAGTCTTTTTTATTGTAGAAGGCTCTTTTCTATAAGATTGTTGCTTTTTGATATAAAATTGTAAACTTAGTTGATTGGAGCGTAAGGTGGCGACTCCTCGAAAATGTATTCACATTTTCTTCGTGCGTGGGTTATTTCAAAGAAGCAAATTCAATGTCCAGCGGGAAAAGCGTGAGATTTGAGACCCCGCAGGAGCAGCAGCGACTTGTTCAGTTGCAGCGGCTAGAAACTCGAGAAATTTCAACTCCTCCTTCAGAGGCAAATTACGCCTCTTTGTCGGAGTGGCCAAATTTTCTCGTTTCTGTGCAAGCCGCCTCCACATCTCGTTAAGGAGGCTCAAGCCACGCCCGCGGAAAGCGTCCACCTGAAGCGGAAGTCAACGTTATAAAAAACAACAAAGTTTGCGAAAACGGCCTTTTAGAAAGAAGGGATTCGCTCGATTCATGTTGAAATAAAGAGAGAAGGAAAGGTAAGGGAGCGACATACATTGTGATCATAACGGAAACAGACCCGATTTTATTAAAGAAGTTGAAACAAAAGAATATGGATTCAATCATCGATTGGTTTGAACAAAGAAAATTAAGCTTGTACAAGCTTGCCTCTATCTATATAGGAAATACGGAAGACATTCAAGAGACTTTTTACAATGTGATGGTAAAGCTACAGGCGGAAAAAAACAAGAAAAAAAAGCAGGCTTCCTTTGAAAATTGGGTTGTTTCCCTTTTTATAAAAGAATGTAAGCTAAAAAATATGCAAGTAACTGTTGAGAGTGTACTAGATAAACTTAATGAAATTAGCAAAGATGTTCTCGCTTTAACATATATTCTTGGCCATAACCTTGAACAGGTAGCCGATATTCTAGAAATCCCTGTCGAAACAGTAAAAGTCCATTTACATAAAGGTATTCGGATTTTGAGTGGGGGAGAAGAAGGTCATTATCAAGAAAAATACATTGATTATTTGAGCCGAACATTAGATCGTCCTTCTAAAATAGATTTTGAGATTCATTTACACAGTTGTGAAATCTGTCAAAGCGGTCTAACAGTATTCCAAGCTACCATTTATTCACTAATTGAAGAGGCTGATGCGATTGAAGTTCCTTCACATTTTTTTGATGATGTGAAGACAAGGTTAATTGAAATCGAAGGATTTAAGAAGAGGAAGAAACAGAAACGAACCAAAATAAGTATTGGAATTGCATCTTCACTCGTCTTATTACTCTTAATCGGGTATGTAACGAACGGATTTGCTTATATGTATTACTCTTGGCTTGACCTGCGTGATCAAGAGGATGAGCAATTATTAGCATACTTAAAAAGTGGTATTGGTGAACCACTTAATCTTGTTCAAGAAAGCAATGGAATAAAAGTTACGATAAAAAGTGCTATCGCAGATGATTTTCAAACATTAATCTATTATGAAGTTGAAAATCTTGAAAATAGTGAACAATATGGAATTAATTTTTGGAATGGTGTATTTGTAGAAGAGGAAATGAACACCTTTGATCAACAGGCCATTCCCATCAACCATATACCGGTTCAAGCCCTTGAAAGTGAAGGGGATGTCTTTAAGGGAATTCTAAGTTTATTACCCGTTTCATCCGAAACAAAAACCATAAAACTGAATCTTTCAAAACTGCAAAAGATGGAAAAGAATGCTGAAAACTTTGAATGGATAGATGTCTATGGAGAAGGTTCGTTTTTCCCTGGTGAATGGAATTTTGAAATACCAGTTAAGAAGAAAGAATCGTTCGAACATGTCGTCCACAAAAAATTCAAAGTAGATGGGTTTCCAGTTGAGATAGAGAAATTGATTATAGCTCCAACCATCACGCTTCTTCAATATCGTTTTGAACCATATAGTGGTGATCAATATATTAATGAACTGTTTTTTGAAGGAATCCAAACAAAGAAAAAGAAGGCAAAACCATTTGGATGGAGTGTTCCTATACAAGGTGGGGATAGGCAATACAACACTTATCAATCACCTTTTGATTCTCTTTATTTTGAGAAGCCAAAAGAAGTCAGTCTTTTATTAAGCTCATTATACTACACGAAGAATGATGCCTATAAAGTAGAAATAGATATCAACAAACCATTTCCACAAACCTTTGAATATCAAGGTAGTGACATTTCAATTGATAAAGTTGAATTAGGTGAGCCTACAAAAATCGAAATTACAGCTGAAATGAATGAAGGACGAAAATTTGAATCGCTTCATTTTGAAGTACTAGGACAAAATAACAATTCTGCTATGTCTATGGGGATGACGGATAGCGATGGTGTATTTGTTGACCTGAATGGGAAAATATATAACCGTGATGAGTATGTCCAAAATGCGTATATGTATGTGGGAGACCATCCTCGTTATTATCAAACGAAAGTATTACTTGAAGTCTATGGAGAGAGTTCTACTGAAGAGAGTGTTCCTGGGTGGTTACAAATTCACGGTTATTGGGGAACTACCTATCTAGATGATAAGGTCAATATTAAATTGAAATAAGAAAGCTCAGGTAATCCTGAGCTTTTTACATCTTATCTTTTCGAAATTGTAGGTATTCTTTTTTAGCGGAAGGATTTTCTTCAAAAAAGTCAATTAAGGTTGATAAGCATAAGGAGGTTTCCTTACTTATATAATGTTCGAGCTTTTCAACTTCTTCATAAATATTCTTATCCTGAACGCCAATCATTTTTAAAAAGTCTTCAAGCATCTCATGTTTTTCTACTAACTTTTTTGCAATCGTGCTTCCTTTTTCGGTTAACACAAAACCTCTATATCTTTCATAAATCCCAAAACCTTCCTCATCCAACTTTTGCATCATCTTTGTAACGGAGGAAGGGAGGACATTTAATGAAGAAGCAATATCCACGCTTCGAGCGTAGCCTTTTTGCTGAATCGATAAATAAATTTTTTCTAAATAATCTTCCATACTTGGTGTTGGAATCGTCATTACCGCCTTTCAAAAAACTCTCTATTTATATTATATAATGAAATGCGGATAATTTTCTATCTAATCTTCCAAATGAAGTCGGATATCATCCGTACGAAAACCTATTGACGTTTCCAAATCAAGAACATCTATAGAAATAACTTCGTTTTCTTGCAAATCGATATTTGGAAAAGTAACAGATCCACTTTTGTCATCCGTAATTTCATAATATTCATAGTCTGCAAGATTTAACCGATAAGCCACATTCTCCTTTTTTTCGATATCAAAGGTCAAACTGTCATCCGTAACTAAAGACAACTTAGGGGTTTTCAATTTCCGGTTATCATCGATCATTATTCCAGTTTCTCGTTCAATAAATTGTTGCAATTCTTGATTTCCTAAGACATTCGTAAGTTGCTGATTTTCATGCTCGGTTCGCATATAAAACGCTTCATTCGAATAGACATCATCTCGATCTACTTCATTGATTGCCCCATATAATAGAACATAATCGTCAGCAAAAATTTCCTGCGGGTACCACTCATGTGCTGAGATGGAGTAATTAAAAAATGAAGACCATTTAACAGGTATATCATCTAACCCTCTTAGCTTTGACCACCTTGAAAAAGGAAAATGATGCGATGGAAAATAATAGTATGCAAAATGATGACCATACTCATGTGATAACGTATCTCGGTATTCTCGAGCGTTTGTATGTTCATTTCCTTTATAAAGCGTAATGCTGCTAATAAACGGATGATAGATTCCTGTAATACTATTATTTGAAGGTGATGGACCATCCATGACGCGAACTTCTTGTAACAGGTTCATTTCCTCACCGTGTTTGTTTTTTATTAGTTCCTGATAAAGTTCCTCTAATTGTTGCTCATTCCAGTTTTCTGAATAGCTTAGAAATAGAACTCCATTTGGTGATTCGTATTTAGCATAATATGAAGCGTTATACGTGATAGGGTCTAAGCTTAGTAGAATTGGAAGGCTACATAATGCGAATAGAAATACAATTATTCTTTTCCTCAATAACCTCACTCCCCAGTATATATCTTATCATTCTTGTAACACCTGAATCTCTGTTTTATTTTGCCAGAACGGCTTCGTCGTTTATAATGAAAAAGGAAAGTTTTTGAAACTATGAAAAATGGGCTGGTGAAATAAATGAATCGTGTTGTCATTGTTACTGGTGCAGCAAATGGAATTGGCAGAGGTATAGCGAATAGTTACGCAAATAATGGAGATAAAGTTATCTTAGCAGATATTGATGTAGAGGCAGGAACAAAACAAACCCTTGAACTTCAGGAACAAGGTAAGGAAGCCATGTTTATTAAAACAGATGTAAGAATTGAGCAGGATATCAAAAATTTGATAAACCAAACCTATCAAACCTATGGTAAAATTGATATTTTAATAAACAATGCAGGAAAAGGTTTGTTTAAATCACCATTCGATGTCACCGTTGAAGAATGGGATGACGTGATTCATACGAATTTACGAAGTGTTTTTTTATGCTCGAGAGAAGCTGCAAGATATATGAAGCAATTTGGCGGCTCAATCGTTAATATTGCGTCAACAAGGGCCTTGATGTCTGAAGCCCATTCAGAAGGATATGCAGCAACAAAGGGTGGAATCGTTGCAATTACTCACGCACTTGCTGCTTCATTTTCAGAGTATCAGATAACAGTAAATGCCATTTCTCCAGGTTGGATAGAAACAGGTAATTATGAAGAACTTCGTAAAGAAGACCATGACCAACACTTTTCTAAGCGGGTCGGTACTCCAACTGACATTGCAAATGCATGTCTATATCTAACCGATTCGAAAAATAATTTTGTTACGGGGATTAATCTCGTCGTAGATGGAGGAATGACGAGAAAAATGATATATGAGGAGTAACAAAGAGAGGAAGCTTTATAGATTATGAAACTTGTATCTTGGAATGTAAATGGATTACGAGCATGTGTTAAAAAAGGCTTTTTGGATTATTTCAATGAAATGGATGCTGATATTTTTTGCGTGCAGGAAACAAAACTTCAGGAAGGTCAAATTGAACTAGACCTTGAAGGCTACCATCAATATTGGAACTATGCGCTTAAGAAGGGCTATTCAGGAACTGCTGTTTTTTCAAAAGTAAAGCCCCTTTCGGTTTCATATGGTGTTGGAGATGAAAACGAAGAATCAGAGGGGAGAATTCTTACATTAGAATTCGAAGATTTTTATTTAATTAATGTCTATACACCGAATTCACAAAGGGATCTAGCAAGACTGAACTTCCGGCTTGAATGGGAAGACCGTATGCTTGCTTATCTTACTCAATTAAATGAGAGCAAGCCAATCATTATGTGTGGTGATTTGAATGTTGCTCATATGGAAATTGACCTAAAGAATGCAAAATCAAATCGAGGAAATTCTGGATTTACCGATGAAGAGCGTGGAAAAATGACCAATTTACTCAATTCTGGATTCATTGATTCCTTCAGATATTTTTATCCAGACATAACCGATCAATATACATGGTGGAGCTACATGAGAAATGTGCGTGAAAAAAATATTGGGTGGAGAATCGACTATTTTATTGTATCTGAACAATTTAAAGACCGTCTAGAAGATTCCCATATTCACTCACACATCATGGGAAGTGACCACTGTCCGGTTGTTTTGGAAATTCATTGATAGGAAAAAATTTAAAGGAATACTTTAAAGAAGGACAAACATAGATTACAATAGGTATGCTATAGAATTGACTTTGTAGCATCTTATTTGGAGGTAAAAATGGATAATTGGATAACAGATTTTATGGATCAATTTGGGTATGTTGGAATTTTTCTATTAATTGCACTAGAAAATATCTTCCCACCCATTCCTTCTGAGGTGATTTTAACCGCAGGCGGATTTATGACCACAATCACGAAATTAACCGTGGCAGGGGTTATTGTTGCTGCAACACTGGGATCAGTTGTAGGTGCGATTATTCTATATGGAATTGGACGCTTACTTGATGTTGAGCGATTAGAGAAAATTGTTGACCGCTATGGTCGCATTTTACGAGTAACAAAAGAGGATATCTATAAAGCAGATGCTTGGTTCGATAAATATGGATATTGGACTGTATTTTTCTGCCGGATGGTTCCATTAATCAGGAGCTTAATTTCCATTCCAGCAGGGATGTCCAATATGAACTTTTGGATGTTCATTCTCTTTACAACGCTTGGAACATTAATTTGGAATGTGATTCTTGTGATGCTAGGAGCTGCATTTGGTGAATCTTGGGACGTTATTGTTCATTACATGGACATTTACTCGAATATCACTTATGCATTGATTGCATTAGCGGGAATTGGATTTCTTGTTATATTTTTCACCAAGAAAAAATCAAAAACGAGATAATTAAAAATGTTTCGGGCGCACGTCTAATAGGCGCCTGAATCTAGACATTTAAAAAAGGAGTACTTTACGTCTGATGGAAATTATTGAAATCATAAAAGCGATTATTTTAGGACTGGTTGAAGGCTTAACAGAATTTGCCCCAGTTTCCTCGACAGGTCACATGATTATTGTCGATGATATGTGGCTAAAAACAGAGGAATTTCTTGGAAAATATCCAGCGAACACGTTCAAAGTTGTGATTCAACTCGGCTCCATACTAGCTGTTGTTGTCGTGTTTAAAGACCGATTTATTGACTTACTTGGACTTAATCGAAAAAACAAAATTGTTCCAGTTGGAGCAAAACACTTACGTTTAACACATATTATTGTAGGGTTAATTCCTGCAGGTGTCCTTGGAGTATTATTTGAAGATACAATTGATGAATATTTATTCACAACTGAAACTGTATTAATTGGACTAGTGATAGGTGCAATCCTAATGATTGTCGCTGACCGATATAGTGCTAAACATCCAAATACGCAAACTGTAGATCAAATTACGTATAAACAAGCATTAACAGTTGGTCTTATTCAATGTTTATCACTTTGGCCAGGATTCTCACGTTCAGGTGCGACCATCTCCGGTGGTGTATTAGTAGGACTTAGCCATAGAGCAGCTGCAGATTTTACATTCATCATGGCTGTTCCAATCATGGCAGGAGCAAGTGGAATATCGCTTCTAAAAAACATAGAGTATTTTTCAATGGACGCACTTCCAGTATTTATTGCAGGATTTATTAGTGCATTCGTATTTGCTCTAATTTCAATTCGCTTCTTCCTACGTCTCATCGATAAAATTAAGCTATTACCATTTGCCATCTACCGAATTGTACTAGCCGCTGTTATTTATTTTGTATTTTTATAAACAATCTCATTATTATTAGAATTCATAAATGTTTTGCATATTGAACATGACTATTTGAAAGGTGGTACTGTGAATCACAGTTACCACCTTTTTTATGTTTACTTAAGTTGTATTCCAAGCTTATTTAATTTTTTACTTATTGTCGATTGGCTTACATTCAGGGCATTTGCGACTTCAACAGTTGTCTTATATTTATTTAAAGTGTATTCAAGTATTTGTTTTTCAATCGACTTTAATGCTTCAAAGAGATCTAATTCACCAAATATTTCCAATTGATAGGGAGCATTAGAATTAATACTTGTGTTTTTTTGTTTTAGCTCTTTTATTTCTCTTTGATATCTTCCTAATATCTCTTTAGTTTCACTTAGTTCTTGATGTAATTTATCCACTTCCGTAATATCTCTAGAAGCATTTACTATACGAATGATATTTCCATATTCATCTCTTATTGGGGTACCCATCACCAATAATGTTCTTCCTGTATTTGTTTTTTGTATCGTGGAAATTTTTTTACCTTGCTCTAGAACCATCCTAGTCACTGAAGGTGAAAAAACACCTTCTTCTTCAAGTTTAAATACATTCGAACCTATAAAATCTTCCTTTTTGATCCCCCAAAACTTTTCACAAGCCGCACTAACTCTCAGAGCTCTTCCGTCTTTATCAGCTACAAAAATCACATCATATGACGATTCGAATATTACCTTTAAATCCATTGCCATATTTCGATACTCTTCAAAAATATTTAAATCTGGTATTTCAAAGATAATAAGTATTCCCAATAGAATACCTCTAGATAATATTGGTGTACCTCTAATTAAGATTAATGTTTTATTTATACCTATTTCTAATTCTTTAACCATCGTTTTTTGATTATTATATACATCATCAATAAATTCTTTAAAAATATCATCTTCTAAATTAAAATCATCGGTTAATGAATCAGTTAAATACATATATTTTATTTGTTTATTCTCACCAAAAAGGATGTAGGGAATCTGAAATGCATTCAGATATTCTTGGGGTAGTAAATCTGTTTCTGGGAAATTATTCGTATTGTGCAACATAATTAACCTCCGATATTCATAATGTAATTAATATAAGAATATTGTTATGACAGACAGAATATGAATAAATTGAGCAACAAAAAACTTATCAATATAGAATATAGAGTTTTAGTTTTATAGACAGTTAATGTTATGTAATATTCTCAGAAGAATAGTCTATATGAAAGGAGAAAAAGAAATGAAGCATCTCGTAAAAGTGGCATTAGTTCAATTCTCACCATTGCCCATGGTACAAATGCAAGAAAACATTGATTATATAATAAGAAAAATTGAAGAATTAGCATCTACCGGAAATGAATTAATTGTGTTCCCAGAAATGAGTATCACAAATTTTTATGAACACGGCCCACTTGGAAAGCAAATATATTGGGAAAATGGTACTCTTTCACTTGATGACACGGCCATAAACAGAATAATAACATCTGCCAAAGAACAAGGAGTGTATGTAATTGTATCCTTAGCAGAACGCTCTGAAATTATTGGTACCATTTATAATTCTGCTTTATTAATTGGCCCATCAGGGATAATAGGGAGAATAAGAAAAATGCACCTTCCTGGTTTAGAAAAACTCTATTTTTCTGGAGGAAATGAGCCAGAGGTATTTGATACCCCAATAGGCAAGATCGGAATTGCTATTTGTTATGATAGTATGTTTCCTGAATATGTTAGGCTCTTAGCAGCTAAGGGAGCAGAAATAATAGCATTTCCTTCCTCAATATGGAAAGGCGGGAATAAAGGAGGAATTGGTTCAAGTGGATCCAAAGAAAAGTTTTGGAATGTTTTACCTCTTGTAAGGGCCTTGGAAAACCAATGTTTCGTCATTGCATGTAATGGAGGTGGAGATCACTATATTGGAGAACATTATGGTAGATGGATAAGAATGGGACTAAGCAAAATCGTTTCACCAACAGGTGAAATACTAGCAGAAGCACACGGGAATGAAGATTGCGTGCTCGAAGCTATTATTGATAAAAAGCTACTTCCAGAATCAAGAAGTGCATACCCATTTTTAGCTGATAGAAAACCTGAACTTTATGGAACATTAGCAAAAGACTTAATTTAACGATTAATATCTGAATATTCTTATAATATTATAATAAAACTCATTAGTGCTAGGAGGAAGATTATGATTCGTTTAGGTGTAGATGTAGGTGGAACATTTACTGATTTAATCTTAGTAGATGATTCTGAAGGAAGATCTTGGGTGCATAAAGTGCCCTCAACTCCAAAGGATCCTTCAGAAGCTGTAATTACTGGCATACTAGAAATATGTGAGATTGCAAGTATTGAGCCAAAAGATATCAACCATTTTCTACATGGTACGACTGTTTCAACTAATACTGTACTTGAGCACAGCGGAGCAAATGTCGGAATGATTACAACAGAAGGCTTTAGAGATATTCTGCACATCGCTCGGCATAAACGACCATATAATTTTTCTTTGTATCAAGACCTTCCATGGCAAAGCTATCCACTGGTAAAGAGAAGGAATCGATTAGTTGTACCAGAAAGAATATCTGCACAAGGTGAAACGTTAATCCCACTTGATGTGGAAAAAACAAGAGAACAGGTTAAAAAGCTTAAAGAATTAAAAGTAGAGGCAATCGCTGTTTGTTTCTTGTTTTCATTTAAAAATCCAGAACATGAGAATCGTGTAAAAGAAATCATTCAAGAAGAGTTTCCAGAAGCATATTTGTCAATCAGTAACGAAATTTTACCTCAATATAGAGAATATGAAAGATTTAGTACTGTTGCATTAAATGCTTATATAGGACCTAAAACAAGTACGTATTTAAAGAAATTAGAATCAAATCTCAATGATGTAGGAATGGAAGCGGGACTCCATTTAATGCAATCAAATGGGGGAATAGCAACATCTTCCGTTGCTGCGGATAAACCTATTAACCTTCTATTATCTGGACCTGTAGGTGGTTTAATTGGGGGTATTCAAGCAGCTAAAAATGCTGGATTTGATAATGTTATCACGTTAGATATTGGGGGAACTTCAGCAGATATCGGGGTCGCACCTAATGGAGAGATGAGGATGCGACATTTACTAGATACAAGAATTGGTCAATATAACGCAATGGTTCCTATGGTAGATATTGATACAATAGGTGCTGGTGGAGGATCGATTGCATATGTAGATGAAGGAGGTATATTCCGAGTTGGCCCAAAAAGTGCGGGCGCAGACCCTGGTCCAGCTTGTTACGAAAAAGGTGGAACTTTACCTACATCTACTGATGCAAATGTGTTATTAGGAAGAATCCATCCAAAAAGCCAGTTAGCAGGTAACCTAAAAATCAATGCGAAGCTCTCTGAAAAGGCTTTCAATGAACACATCGCTTCTAAATTAAGCATGAGCACTTTGGAAGCAGCAGCAGGTGCATTAAAAATTATGACACATAACATGGTAAATGCAATTGAGATGAATAGTGTTCGTAAAGGGTATGACCCTCGCGAGTTTACACTTGTTGCAGCTGGGGGAGCAGGTCCGTTATTTGCGTGTGACATTGCCGAGGAATTAAATATTCCTTATGTCATAGTTCCACCATATCCGGGTATCACAGCAGCAATGGGATTACTTTCAACAGACATAACTTATGAAAAAGTATTTACAGTTTGGGGAAGTTTATCAGATCCGGATATTCCGAGTTTAGCAGCTACCTTCGAACAACTAGAAGCAGAATCTAGAGCTGCATTAAAAGCAGATGGATTATCAGATGAACAAATCATTCTAAAACGTGTTTGTGATTGCCGTTATGCTGGCCAGGGGTATGAACTACGTGTAGATGCGCCAGAGGGGGAAATTAACAAAGCCTGGGTTGCAGAAGTTATTAATAGATTCCATGAAGTACATGAACGAGAGTATGCTAGTAAGTTTACGGATCAGGAAGTTGTTGCGATTAATGTCAGAGTAATCGGTGTGGGACTTATTACATCTGAAAAAGAAATTACTAATGTAATAATTGATAATCCAGAATTTAGTTTATCGGATTATCCTAAATACCCAGTCTATTTCTGGATCAATGATGAACTAGAAGAACTGAGCACACCTTTTATAAGTCGAGAAGAAATTCCAACTAACATTGAAATAGTTGGTCCAGCAATTATTACACAGAAGGATAGTACAACAGTAATACCGCCACAGTGTAATGCAAAATTTGATTCATTTGGAAATATTGTAATTGATATGAAAAATAAAGTGAAAGTAAAAGAAAAATCAATAAACGCTGTTTCATTGAAATAAATAAGGAGCTGATTAATAGATGGATGAAAAAAAATCATATCGGGATATTGACCCTGTTACACTAGGTGTAATTGCTGGATCATTCAATTCAATAGCTAAGGAAATGGCATTGGTTTTATATAGAATGGCATATTCCAGTATCATACGAGAATCTGAAGATTTAGGTGCTGGATTATTTGACCCAGATGGAAATGAATTATGTGAAAGTGATTCAACACCTATGCATATTGGCTCTTTACCAGGTTATATTGCAGGGGTTAAACACTTCTTAGGAAACGACATTAATGATGGGGATATTATTCTACATAATAATCCTTATTATGGGGCCTCACATACCCCTGATTTAGCAATCATTATTCCTATATTTTATAACGGTAATTTGGTAGGGTACGCAGCAAATACTGGTCATGTACTAGATGTTGGTGGAATGGCTCCTGGTCTAATGGTAGATGTGGTAGATGTATACGCTGAAGGAAAACATTATAATGCAGTTAAACTGTATAATAAGGGCCAGAAAAATGAAGATGTATGGAGACATATCTTTGAAAATGTACGAACACCAAAAGAAAATAAAGGTGATGTAGAAGCAATGATTGCTTCGGCTAAACTTGGGAAGAAACGTTATCTCGAGTTGATTGAACGTTATGGATTAGATACAGTCCAAGCAGCACAGCAACGTTGGATGGATTATTCAGAAGAGATGCTTCGAAAAGAAATTGAGAAAATTCCAGATGGAATATATAAAGCTCCAACAGGTTGGCTTGATGATGATGGAAGAAATTACGGAGAACGTCTTCGCATTGAAACGAGTGTAAAGATTGAAGGAAGTGATTTGGTTGTTGATTTAACAGGAAGTTCGCCTCAAGTGGAAACGGCCTATAACGTACCTTATTCAGGCTCAACTCTTCCAGCAACTTACACAATAGTACGTGCAATATTATTAGACGAAGCTAATTCCGAAGTCTTCATTCCTCAGAATAGTGGAATTTTCAAACCCATCAAGGTAATTGCACCATACGGAAGCATTTTTAACCCAAAGCCACCTGCTGCGAATACCGCAAGAATAAATCAAGTACAAAGATTAGCAGATCAAATAAATTTGGCTTTATCTTCCGTATTACCAGATAAGACGACTGCAGGAAATTCAGCACATGTACATTTTAATTCATATGCAGGGATCAAAGCTGACTCAGGAGAATACTGGGTATATGTAGAAGTAAATGAAGGATCCTACGGTGGTAGATGTGGGAAAGATGGTTTAGATAGTGTCGATAATCTGATAGCAAATACTAGGAATAATCCAATAGAAGAGTTAGAAATGCGTCTTCCAATGAGATGTAATCGGTACGAATTACGAAATGAAGATGCAACCCCAGGAAAGTGGAGAGGTGGAGTTGGAATTGTTAGAACGTGGGAATTCCTAGAAGGCGGTCTCTTCACCGGTGAAGGAGATAGACATACTGATCCACCTAAAGGAATATTAGGAGGAAAAGATGGCTTAACAGGTTCTTTAACTTTAAATCCAGGTACCGATAAGGAGAAAAGCTTACCCGCGAAACTTACGAATTACAAAATAAAGGCAGGAGATATCTTAGAAATTAAAACCCCAAGTGCAGCAGGCTATGGCGATCCGTTTGAAAGAGATCCTAACAAAGTTTTAGAGGATGTACGCGACGAATATACCTCAAAGGAAAATGCTAAAAAACAATACGGTGTCATAATTACTGAAGACTATACAGTAGACATCGCAGCAACAGAGGAATATAGAAGACTTGTTAAATCAACAAACTAAAGGGGAGATAACAAAAGGTGAAACCATTATCTTTATCACTTGATGGAAAGATAGCAGTAATTACAGGTGCTGGACAGGGAATAGGAAAATGTGTAGCGAAGACAATTGCTGCAAATGGGGGTACCACTATCCTTATAGATTTAAATGAAGCAGCATTAAAGCAAACAGTTCAAGAAATAGAAAAGTTTGGATCAGAAACTACTTATATATTGAATGATGTTAGTAGTGTGTCTGATGTGGAAAAAGCTACTTCAATCATTCGAGAGACATACGGACATATTGATATTTTAGTAAATTGTGCGGGTGTAATCTGTGAAAATGTATCAGCAGAAAATATCAATATGGACGATTTCGATAAGGTAATTAACGTTAACCTAAAAGGAACATTAAATTGGTGTAAACATGCTGCACTTTTAATGATCCCTCAAAAATATGGAAAGATAGTAAACTTGGCATCTCAAGCAGCTTTACTATCACTACCACACCAATCAATTTATACAGCTAGTAAAGGTGGAGTTGCTGCCGTTACCCGAAGTTTGGCCATTGATTGGGCACCACATAATATCAATGTTAATGCCATTGCTCCTACCTTTATTAAGACACCAATGGCGGAGCCAATGCTTAATGACCAGTCTGTTCTTAACGCATCCCTTAAAAGGATTCCGCTAGGACGAATTGGAGAACCAGAGGATATTGCAAATACAGTAAGTTTCTTGGTTTCCGATTTAGCTAGATTAATTACAGGTCAAGTAATAGCAGTAGATGGAGGTTGGACAGCCGGAGAACCAGGTCTAGACTTATAGGATAATGTTATATATAACTAATTGAAAATTTATTATTCACACTTATATTCAAGAGTTTTATAAATAAGGGATGCCTATTCGGATTTGTCTACTTCGATTAGGCAGTCGTCTATACGGCAAGTTTTCATCAATAAATCTTTTAAAGTAAGCCGTGGCTAAATTATATAACATAAAGGAGGAAATACGATGAGTTTTGCTACAATCAATGGTGTTAAATTATGGTATGAGGAAAAGGGTAGTGGTGAGCCGATTATTCAAATACACGGATGCGGTTTTGGACACAATAATTTTTCGACTGCAACCCCATATTTAGCTGATTATTTTAGAGTAATAGATTTAGATTTAAGAGGGTATGGCCAATCAGAACAACCTATTCAACATTACGATATGGAAGTTTGGGCTGATGATATTGCAGGATTGATGGAATATTTAGAAATCGAGAAAGCTCATATACACGGGACATCAATGGGAGGAATGGTTGCACAACAATTCGCAGCCAAATATCCTGAAAAAGTTGACCGGCTCGTGATAAACTGTTCTGCAGCAAAATTGGATTATGCTGGAAGATTAACTTTTAGAAACTGGATTGATATTGCAGAGCATATGGGAGTTGGGAGCAGAACACTTGCTGAGTTAATTTCAATGCAAGCATTATCACGAAGTTTTCTTGATAGTGAAAACGGTGAATCGGCTGTAGATATGGTTCAAGAAATTTTACAAAAAAGCAATAATAAAGAAGTTTTTAAGAGGGCTTGCCAAGCAATGATTGATATGGACCTTAGACCATTACTACCCAAAATTACAGCAGAAACACTCGTTATTGGTGGAGACGAAGATATTATGACTCCTTGGGAAGTTGGACCAACGGGTGCAGGACAACAATATATTTATGAAAATATAGCCAATTCTATTAAATATGTCATTAAAGGATCTAATCATTCTTCCTTATTCGATAATGCTGAGGAAAATTGTAGAGTTGTAAGGGACTTTTTTTATGGAAAGGTTGTAGGTTAAATGAAACTACTTAACAAAACAGCCTTCATTACTGGAGCTGGATCAGGGATAGGAAGAGCCACAGCCCTTCGCTTCGCGGCAGAAGGCGGCAAGGTAGTTTGTGCTGATATTAATAAAGAATCTGCCGATTATACAGTAAGGTTAATTGAACAAAATGGAGGTAATGCGTTCTCTTGTTTTATTGATGTTACTAATATTGAAACAATTAAATTGGCCGTACAGGAAAGTATTGAAAAAGTGGGAAAGATTGATGTTCTCGTTAACAATGCTGGCATTACAATAACGGGAAGTGTTGAGGAATTAGAAGAACATCAGTGGGATCGAGAAATGAACATAAACTCTAAGAGTATTTTCCTTTTATCAAAAGAGCTTTGGTCACATTTTAAATTCAATAAAGGTGGAGTAATCTTAAATACAGCCTCAATTGCAGGTCAAACGGGCATTGCTAATGATGCAGCATATTGCGCTTCAAAATCAGCTGTTATTGGCCTTACAAAATGTATGGCGGTTGACGGTGCTCCCTATAACATTCGAGTAAATTGTGTATGTCCGGGATTTATTGACACACCTATGATAGAAGGTTTCTTCCAAGACCAAGATGATCCAGAGGGTGCACGAGAGTTCGCCACAAGAATCCATCCACTAGGGCGCTTAGGAAATCCAAAAGATATTGCAAACGGTTTTTTATATCTTGCTTCAGATGATGCATCCTGGGTTACGGGTACAGCCTTAACAATAGATGGCGGGCTAACATGCGCATTGCCAACAAGTTAAAAATATTGTGTTTGTAGATGACTGAACATTCTGAAATCCAGGAGGCGCAATATGACTAAAGAGATAGTAACAACCGAGACTCAAGCGCTCATTGAAGAACTTGCTAAAAAGAATAAGGCTCCAAAAAATGTTGAACAATTTGGAATTGAGCCCATTCCAAAAGAGCTAAAAACAGTTAAGTGGTATGACTTATTTGCAATGTTCGCTGCATTCATCATTAATCCAGTCCACCTTGTAATCGCTGGTGCTGCTGTTACAGTCACAGGATTGTCATTTTGGGGAGCTGTTTGGGCACAGATTGTAGGTATAGCCTTTTCATTTACATTTTATTGTTTATATGCAATGACAGGAGTGAAAAATGGGCTAGCCGGTTCAGTTTCTACAAGATTTACATTAGGTATACATTTATCAAAGTATGGTCCTTCGATATTAAGAGCCATTTTATCTGTATTTTGGTTTGCATCGCAAACACTTGCTGGTGGTTTGGCAATCCAAGCATTGTTAAGAGAATTAACGGGAATCTCATATAATTTAATAGTGATCAGTTTTATTTTCGCTGTATTTCAAACTATAATCGCGATTGTAGGTTATGAATCATTAAAAATTACGACAAGAGTTGTATTCCCTTTAAAACTGCTTGGTATGGGATATATTATGTATTTGATCATGAGCTCGAGTATTCCTGAATTTCAATATAGCTATATAGTTAGCGTCGAGGCTCAAAGTCCAGGATGGGGAGCATTTGCATTATCTGCAAGTATTATGGCTGGAATATACTTTACTTTATTTACTGACGCTGCCGATTTAACGAGATATTCAAGAAGTAAAGTCGATGTATATGTTGGAGTTTTAGGTGGAGCTATTTTTAGTGTGGCATTTATTTCCTTCATCGGTGCCTATTCTGCAATTGCAATAGGAAACTGGAATATCTTCGATGCTGCTACTCAACTTAATCCAGCAACATTCATCATCATCTTTTTAATATTAATGGTTGTTCTAGATAATTGGACAATAAACATTCTAAATTTGTACACAGGTGGATTATGCTTAGTAAACTCTTTCCCGAAGTTAGGTAGATTTTGGTCAACAGTACTCTGTGGAGTAGTCGCTACAATTGCTTCTTGTTTTCCAGTTTTTATTGATAATGCTACACCAATCATGAATACATTCGGTATAATCTATTCACCTTTGGTTGGTGTAATACTTGCTGACTATGTATTGTTAAAACGAATGAAGATTAATGTAAACGCATTATACGATCCACATGGACAGTATAGGTTTAATTCAGGAATAAATTGGCTTGCAGTAGTTTGCGTTGCAATTGGTTCCTTTACGTTTGGACTATGGCCTGATGCAATGATTCCAAACGTAAGTAATGTATTATTCGTTATGGCGCTATATTGGATCTTAGTTAAAGCGGTTAGTCCAGTTTGGCCGGCGATTAAAATCGCTTCTAAACCATATGATAACTCAGTAGAGCAATCTACTCTAGATTTAAAATCAAGTTAATCATTCATTTTAACGGAATCATGAGTTTTTTTCTCATGGTTCCTTTTTCACTTACAATTAATACTAAAATAATAACCAAATTGAATACTACTACTAATAATTATTATCTATACATGTATAAAATATGGCACTTTACTTAATAACTGAAGATTAGAACGAAAGAGATGGGAGTGTCTAATTATTAAATTATTTTATAAATTATTTTGTACTGCATTTATAATTAGCTTATTCATTATGTTTTTAATTAACTTACAGCCGGAATCGGTAGATGCTAACGCAAACCAAAAACAAGTGCTTGCACAACTTAATCAACTTGTTCTCAATGAACCCAACCTCAAAGGTGCAATTGCTGGAATAAGTATTAGGTCAGCAAAAAGTGGAGAAATCTTATATCAACATGCTGGAGATGTTAGACTTCGACCTGCGTCCAATTTAAAACTAATTACAGCAGCAACGGCATTATCTGCTCTTGGTGAGAATTATCAGTTCTCAACTGAAGTTCTCACAGATGGGAAGCTTGAGGGTAATAAATTAACAGGTAATCTCTATTTGAAAGGGAAAGGAGATCCAACATTACTCCAACAAGATTTAGATTTACTTGCAAAGAAAATCAAGAAATCTGGAGTTGATGTGATTTTTGGAAATATTATCGCGGATGATTCTTGGTATGATGATGAGCGTTATTCAATTGATTTAACCTGGAGCGATGAGACTTATTATTATGGTTCAGCTGTTTCAGGGTTAACAGCCTCTCCGAATAAAGATTATGATTCAGGAACTTTAATTGTCGAGGTAGCACCTGGAAAGAAAGCGGGAACCAAAGCTGAAATTTCAGTCCAACCCACGAACAATTATGTCAAAATCATCAATAACACAAAAACGGTACAAAAAGAAGAGAAAAAAGACATCGATATCATTCGTGAACATGGAGAAAATGTGATTACGATTGATGGTACAATACCTGTCAATGCACAATCGGTACAAGAATGGATGACGGTGTGGGAACCTACAGGCTATACATTGGATTTGTTCAAGCATGCATTAGCGAAGAACGGAATCCATGTGATTGGAACAGATGGCCTTGCAAAAACTCCAGAAGATGCAGAACTACTTGCAATTGATCAATCCATTCCATTAAAAGAACTCCTCATTCCTTTTATGAAATTAAGTAATAATGGACACGGTGAAACACTCGTAAAAGAAATGGGACGTATTCGTAAAGGGGAAGGGAGTTGGGATAAAGGGATTGCTGTTGTAAAAGATGAGCTTCGAAAAATCGGAGTGGACCCAAGTAGTATGGTCATTAGAGATGGCTCAGGAATTTCACATGTTAATTTAGTGTCCGCCAACGACATATCCAAGTTGCTTTATCATGCTCAAAAGCAATCCTGGTTTCCTACTTACTTAGAAGCATTACCTGTAGCAGGCAATAGTGAACGACTTGTGGGTGGTTCATTACGTTATCGCATGAAAAATCCTGATATGGCCGGGAAGGTAAAAGCGAAAACTGGAACAATTCGAACCGTGAGTTCATTATCTGGGTATATTAAGACGAAGAGTGGGGAAGACCTTATCTTTTCTATTCTTTTAAACAATTTAATGAATAATGCGCATGGAAAGCCAATTGAAGATAAAGTCGTTACATTACTATACAACTATTAAGAGCAGGCCTCAATGGCCTGCTCATTACATTGTTTTATTCAGCTTTTCCAGCTTCGATTTCAATAGAAATTTTAATTTGGTCCCCAACAAGAACGCCACCTGTTTCAAGGGCAGCATTCCACACTAAACCATACTCGCTACGATTGATCTTTCCTGTTGCACTGAAACCTACTTTTTCGTTGCCCCATGGATCTTTGCCTGCACCTTCAAATACAACCTGGAACGTTTCAGATTCAGTAGTACCACGAATTGTTAAATCACCAGTAACATTGTATTCATCTTCATCCGTTTTTACGATAGAAGTAGATTTGAAAGTCATTTCTGGATGATTTTCTACATCAAAGAAATCAGCAGAACGAAGGTGGTTATCACGATCACCATTCTTTGTATTTACACTTGCAAGATCAACTTTGAATTCAATATTTGCTGATGTTAAGTCCGCAGGATTTGCCTCAATAGTAGCCTCAAAGCTCTCAAATGAACCTTTCACCTTTGCAATCATCATATGCTTTACTGAAAAATCAATACTACTGTGTGATGCGTCAACTGCCCATTTTGTGTTTGCCATATTAATATCCCCCAAAAAGTTATTTTAGAATCATAAATCTTAAATTCAAGATATATTACTTTAAGATAAATTATAATGTCCTATTTATATTCTGTCAATCAACAAAGTAGATATTTTTTTAAAAAAACCAATCGTTTTATATAAAGCATAATGCTATGAAAAGAAGGGGAATTTAAGAAAATAAATAAATGTTTCTTTCCAACGCTTGGAGGTACTAAAAATGCTTGCTGAGATTTTAATCCTGGTTCTTTTGATCTTATTAAATTCCTTTTTTGCAGCATCTGAAATGGCAATGGTCTCACTAAATGATAATAAAGTAAAATTGATGGCTGACAGTGGGGATAAGAAAGCTATTTTGTTACACAGACTACTATCGAACCCAAGTGGATTTTTAGCAACAATACAAATAGGTATTACATTAGCAGGTTTTTTAGCGAGTGCATTTGCTGCTGGAAGCTTTGCTACATATTTAACTAAATGGTTAATTGACCTTGAAGTCCCAATTGCACCAGCTCTTCTGGATACAATTTCAGTTGTAGTCATAACACTCATACTATCGTACTTTACATTAGTAATAGGAGAACTGGTACCAAAAAGGCTGGCGTTACAAAAAGCAGAGGAAATCTCATTAATTGCTGCTAGACCTTTAACGCTTTTATCCAAGATTACACTGCCCTTTGTTAAGCTATTAACGGTATCAACAAATGGAATTGTTCGATTATTTGGTGTCGATCCCAATGCAGAGGATGAAAATGTAACAGAAGAAGAAATTCGGATGATGGTCGATGTTGGTAAAGAAAGAGGGACTATTCAAGAATCAGAAAAAATTATGATCAACAATATTTTTGAGTTTGATAATAAAACAGTGTCGGACATCATGACACATCGTACGAATATTATAGGAATACCGCTTGATTATACATTGAAAGAAATTATTCACCTCGTAACAGTAGAAAAATACACACGTTTTCCTGTTTATGATGAGAGTATTGATCAGATAGTTGGAATTCTACATTCGAAAGAATTAATAAAGTTTGTTGATGACTGTGATGATGTATCGTTTAACTTAAAAGACCTGCTAAGAGATCCTTATTTTGTATTGGAATCCAAACACACGAATGAATTATTTAAGGAATTGCAAAAAAATAATATCCATATGGCCATTGTTATCGATGAATATGGTGGAACAGATGGGATTGTTACGATTGAGGATTTAATTGAAGAAATCGTCGGAAATATTTTTGACGAATATGACGATTATACAATTGAGGATGAAGAATACATTCAGCTAGATGATATGACATACTCCATGGCTGGGACGATTAACTTATATGAAGTAGAGGATATTCTAAAGGTTAATCTTCCAACAGATGAATATGATACCTTAAGCGGCTTTGTGATTGGCCAATTGGGATATATACCTTCAGGAGATACTTTCCCAGAGATTGAATACGAAAATCATACTTTTAAAGTTGATGCAATGGATGAGAAACGAATCATGAGAATAAAGGTTATTAACAATATTGCTACAGAAGATAAGGACAAAAAAGAAGAGTAAGAAAAAGGTGTTCCAATTAAATTTGGAACACCTTTTTTAAATAACACCCAGACTATCTAAAAATACAATGATAATTACAATTGGAACAACATAGCGAATTAAAAAGAACCAAACCTGTATCACAATAATCGGAAATTTGCTGCCCATTTGCAATTCTTTATAGAGTGCTTCTCGCGGAACTATAAATGACACGAAAATCGATATAAAAAAAGCCCCAATAGGTAAAAGAATGTTACTTACAAGAAAGTCAGCAAGATCAAAAATTGATTTTCCAAATAAACTAACATCGCTTAATACTCCGAAAGAAAGGGCAGATGGGACACCCAGTAAAAAGATTGCTATTCCTGCCATCCACGCAATGTTTTTTCGTTTCTGTTCGTTCTCCTTTGACAAGATTGCTACAATTAACTCAAGCATCGAAAAAGCGGACGTAAGAGTAGCAAATAAAAATAAAAGCAGGAATGCTAATAAAAATAAAATACCAAAAGGCATTTTTCCAAAGACAGTAGGTAACACATTAAATAAGAGTACAGGCCCAGCATCAGGCTCTAATCCAAAAGCAAAAACAGCTGGAAATATTGCTAACCCTGCCAATAGTGTAACGAGAATATTTAACCCCACAATCGAGAACGCTGACTGTACCATGTTTTCCTTCTTCGAAAGATAAGAGCTATAAGTTAACATTGTACAAGCCCCAACACTAAGAGCAAAAAAGGATTGACCAAGTGCAAAAAGAACAGTATCAGAAGTAAGTGATGAAATAGAAGGTTTTAAAATAAACAGGATTCCTTCAAGAGAACCTTCAAGCGTGATTGAACGAAAAATAATAACGATGAAAAGAATAAAAAGTGCAGGCATCATCCATTTACTCGCCTTCTCAATACCAGCCTGGACTCCTTTTGCAACTACAAGAATCGTAATTAACATAAATAATAGTTGTGCGAGCACAACTAGAAATGGATTTGCAATGGTTTCTCCAAAATACGCACCATACTCAGATTCCGTTAAACCATTTAATTTACCAATACTGCCACTTACCAAATAAATTAAAATCCAGCCACCAACAACACTATAAAAAGAAAGTAAAACCGCATTTGTAAAAAAACCTAATCGACCAACGATATGCCAGTTCGTTCGTGGTGCTAATTCTTTAAAAGATTGAATCGCATTTTTTTGAGTCTTTCTACCAATTACAAATTCAGCTAATAAAAGGGGTAAACCTATTAACAAAGTGAATATAAGAAAAATAATGAAAAAAATTCCACCACCGCTAGTACCTGCCACATAAGGAAATTTCCAAATCGCCCCTAATCCGATTGCAGATCCTGCTGCTGCTAAAATAAAGCTTAATTTTGATGACCATTGTGCCGTTTGCTTCAATCAAATACCTCCATTGCAACTCATATTATTATATTTTTTGTAACGTGAAATAAAATAAAACGTATTATCATAAGAAAACAAAATATCTTTTTACGCAATTAAAAAAAAATTATAAGCTGAAAGTGTAAAATCTTCAGAAAATAATTGACGGAAGGCGCCTAGAATGATAATATTACGATTAACCAATGGCATACATTAACGCTTTTTCGCTTTTATGCAGTAAAGTGAAAGTGTATGAAAATTACTATTCTAGTAAAGTAATAGCTTACTAGAAAATCAAAAAAGAGTAAAGAAATTTCGGGGGGATATGCAATGAAAGGTTCAACAAAAATGCTTGGAGTGGTATTAGCGGGCTTCCTTGCTTTAGCAGGATGCGGGAGTGAAGAGACCGATGGTACTTCAAAGGATACTACTGGCGGCAGCAGTGCAAAAGATCAAGTTGTAGTTGGTATTACACAATATGCACCACATACTTCTTTAGATGCTGCAACAGAAGGTTTCAAAAAAGCGTTAGAAGATGAAGGGTTTAAAGAAGGCGATAATTTAAAATTTGATTTCCAAAATGCGCAAGGTGAGCAAAGTAACACAGCAACAATTGCACAAAACCTTGTCGGTAGCAAAGTGGACTTAATCTTTGCAAACGCAACGCCTAGTGCAATGGCTGCACTAAATGCAACTAGTGAAATTCCTATCATTTTCACATCAGTAACAGACCCTGTTGGTGCTGGTTTAGTAGAAGCTTTTGATAAGCCAGGCGAAAATATTACGGGTACAACTGATAACCACCCAGATGCTACTAAAACAACAATTGACTTCATCACTGGTGAAATGGGAGCGAAAAAGATCGGAGTCATCTATAACTCTGGTGAACAAAACTCTGTTGTACAGGTTGAACAAGTGAAAGAATTTGCAGAACAAGGCGGTGCGGAATTAGTAGAAGTTTCTGTATCTACAACTGCTGAAGTGAATCAAGCTGCTCAAAGCTTAGTAGGACGTGTTGATGCAATCTATATTCCAACAGATAACACTGCAGTTCAAGCTTTAGATTCAATCATAGCTGTAGCTAATGAGGAAGATATTCCACTGTTCGTTGGTGAACTTGATTCAATGAAAGCTGGTGGTTTTGCCGCAAGTGGATTTGAATACTACGATATTGGATATCAATCTGGACTTATGGCTGCTGCCATTCTAAAAGGTGAGAAGAAGGCTTCTGAAATTCCAGTTGAACTTCCAAACAGTCTACAGCTTTTCATTAATAAAAAAGCAGCGGAAGAGCAAGGAATTGAAATTAAACCTGAATGGGAAGAATTGGCTGACATCTACGAAGGTGAATAAACAATGATGTTCAAAAAGTCCGGTGAAAATGACACATCGAATTTCTTCGTTGGCTTGTTTTTGCGTTCCTCACGTATCAACTACATACGTTCCGGTACTCAAAACTTCGCCGCCTCGAACTTCTTGGTCCTTTTCATCCTCCTTTTTGAACAGTACTTAAAGAAAGGATGATTCAACATGTTTACAGCATTATTTGGGGCATTTGAATCAGGAATCATCTATGCAATCATGGCAATTGGTGTTTACCTGTCCTTCCGTATACTAGATTTTCCAGACTTGACGGTCGACGGCAGCTTCGTTACAGGAGCTGCTGTTTCCGCCATTTTGATTACGAATGGAGTAAATCCTTTTATCGCAACACTTTTTGCCCTTGTTGCTGGATTTATTGCTGGTAGTATTACGGGATTACTACACACGGTAGGAAAAATTAATGCATTACTAGCTGGTATTTTGATGATGATTGCCCTTTATTCAGTCAATCTTCGAATTATGGGTAAATCAAATGTTTCATTATTAAATATAGATACAACTTTTACAAACGTATCTGATATATCTGCATCACTAGGATTAGATTCATTGTTTAATTCAATGTTAACAGCATTCGGTCTTGGAGATAGCCTACCAAAGACCTGGGGCATTTTATTATTTATGATTGTTGTTACACTTGTGATTAAGTTTTTAATTGATCTTTTCCTACGAACAGAAATCGGTCTTGCAGTGAGAGCTACTGGAGACAACAAAAAAATGATTTCCAGCTTTTCTGCTAATACAAACTTAATGACGATTCTTGGATTAGGTCTATCAAATGCGCTTGTAGCATTCTCAGGATCACTCATTGCACAACAAGGTGGTTTTGCCGATGTTGGAATGGGTATTGGGATGATTGTTATTGGTTTAGCATCCGTTATTATTGGTGAAGCCCTTTTTGGTGCCAAAACGATTGCACGAGCAACACTTGCAGTAATTGGTGGTGCTATTATTTATCGTATCGTTGTATCCTTAGCATTAAGAGTTGAGTTCCTACAACCTGGAGATATGAAATTGATTACTGCCATCATCGTAATCATTGCACTTGTCCTACCAAAAATTCTTGAAGGAACAAAAGAGAAGAGCAGACGAGCAAAACGACAACAACTTGTACGAATGAAAAACGTACCTTCAGAAAGCGAGGGTGAAGCAAGTGCTACACTTAAATCAAATTCATAAAATCTTTAATGAAGGTACACCCGACGAAAAGATCGCTTTGGATTGGACCAATCTACAGTTAAAAGAAGGCGATTTTGTAACTGTAATTGGTAGTAATGGTGCTGGTAAATCAACATTAATGAATGTAATATCGGGCGTGCTCATACCGGATGCTGGCTCAGTTAATATTGCTGGAAAGGATGTTACATTTTTACCAGAACATAAACGGGCTAAGCTTATTGGGCGTGTATTCCAGGATCCAATGGCAGGTACTGCGCCAAATATGACCATTGAAGAAAATCTTGCAATGGCATATTCACGAAATAAAACGCGGACCTTACGAAGAGGAGTAACAAAAAACCGCAAGGACTACTTTAGAGAGGTTCTCCAATCACTAAACCTTGGATTAGAAAATCGCTTATCTGCAAATGTGGGATTGTTATCAGGAGGGGAACGACAAGCATTATCGCTATTAATGGCTACCTTCACTGAACCGAAAATATTGTTGCTCGATGAGCACACAGCAGCACTTGATCCAACTCGTGCAGAGTTAATCACAAACTTAACCAAAGAAATCGTCGAAAAATACAATTTAACAACATTAATGGTCACACATAATATGCAGCAAGCTCTAGATTTAGGGAACCGTCTGATCATGATGGATAAAGGACAAATCATATTAGAGGTTAATGAACAGGAAAAAGCAAATTTAACAATTGATCAATTACTAAATGAGTTCCAACGAATCAGAGGCGCGAAAATGACAAATGATCGTGCATTACTTTCATAACGAACAAAAAAGCCCGCGAAGGAGCATAAACCTTTCGCGGGTTTTTGCATGTCCATAATAGAATTGAGTAAGCGTTTTGAAATAATATTACTACTATTTTTGTCGTTTTTTGAATATATTGATTTTTTAGATAATGGTATTGACAACGCTTACAATAGGCCATTAACATATAAATGAGCATTAAGGTTCAATACCACTAATAAAAATTGTATTGGAGGGATTAGCTTGAGTGCAATATGGTTAGCAGTGTTTGGTACTATTGTTTTTATTTTAGGCTATCGTTATTATTCAAAATTTGTTGCTGAAAAGATTTATCGCCTTGATCCAAATTTCGTTACACCTGCCCACGAGTTTAATGATGGTGTTGATTTTGTACCAACTAAGAAACATGTTTTATGGGGGCATCATTTCACTTCTGTTGCAGGTGCAGCACCTATAGTAGGTCCTGCAATAGCTGTTTATTGGGGCTGGGGACCTGCGTTATTATGGGTTGTGTTAGGGACTGTTTTTGCTGCAGGAGTACATGATTTTGGTACACTTGTCCTTTCAGTCCGAAACAAGGGGCAGTCTGTAGGTACACTTGCAGATAAATTGATCGGAAAAAAAGCAAAGCTCTTATTTTTATTTATCATTTTGATCTTGGTGTTGATGGTAAACGCTGTATTTGCATGGGTAATTTCAAATCTCTTTATCAAATTTCCGGCAAGTGTCATTCCTGTATTTATTGAAATACCACTTGCCATTTGGATTGGATATGCTGTCTACAGGAAAAAAGGAAGTATGTTACTGCCATCCATTGTGTCACTCATTATCATGTATGGTTCAGCCGTTCTAACAAGTAAGATTCCTGCATTACAAATTGATCTTGTAAGCTATTTTGGTGGAGCAGAAGCTACGACATTATTTGGTCTAAGCGGAGTTTCTATGGCATTCTTTGTTTGGATTGTTATCCTAATGGTATATTGTTATTTTGCTTCCACACTACCTGTGTGGAAATTACTTCAACCGAGAGACTATATCAACTCTCACCAACTCGTAATTGGGTTAGGAATAATGTATTTGGGGCTTGTATTTTTAAATCCAGATGTAACAGCTCCTATGATGAATCCGGATGCAACTGATAAATCATGGTTGCCACTCATGTTTATCACCATTGCCTGTGGTGCAATCTCTGGCTTCCATGGACTTGTATCTTCAGGTACATCATCAAAGCAATTAGATAAAGAGACTGATGCTCGCTTTGTAGGATATTTTGGTGCTGTAGGGGAAGGATTCCTTGCCTTAATATCAATCATTGCTTGTGTTACTTTGTTTGCAAATGCTGGAGACTTTAAAGCAGCATATAGTAGTTTTGCAGCAGCGAATTCTGGTGGACTAGGAAACTTTATTTCAGGTGGAGCACAGTTAGCTACGGGGATAGGTATTCCTGCCGATATTGCAGCCACGATTATTGCGATAATCGTTGTTAGCTTTGCTGCAACAACGTTGGACTCGTCTGTCCGTTTAATGAGATATATTATTGCAGAGCTAGGAGCTGAATATAAGCTTCCTACACTTCAAAAAGCACATATTGCTACAACAGTTGCTGTTGTTACGAGTGCCGCGTTAGTACTTTTACCGAAGGGACCTAACGGGTTTGGTTCTGGTGGATATGTATTATGGCCATTGTTTGGAACCTCTAACCAGCTATTGGCGGCTATTAGTTTAATGTTAATTTCTGTATGGTTAAAACGACTAGGTAGAAATTATTTAGTTACTCTTATCCCAATGCTTTTCCTGCTTGTCATGACCGTCTGGGCAATGGTCCAACAAGTTATATTTGACTGGGCAGGTGTAGGAGGTACCGATACCAATTTACTATTATTTATTCTCGGAAGTATCATTTTAATTTTTGCCGTATGGATTGTATTAATTGCATTTAAAGAATTAAGTAATAAGGATACACCACATAATATTGATTCAAAGATGTAGATACCCGTTTGAAAAAGGAACCCTTGATGTAGAGGGCTTCCTTTTTCACTTTATGTAAAGAAGGTGAAAGAATGAAGGGAATAGAAGCATTGAAGAGAATGCTCCAATTATATGATGAGATTCTTTCAGTAAATCATCGCACAGAAATTGCACGAGAGTTAAGAAATGAAGATGACCTTTTCTTACTTCTATGTTTATCTGAAACTCTCGGACTCCCAAACCCTGCTTTTTACTATACATTGGAGCTTTATCCTTATATGCTTGAAAAATTTCATGACTGGCATTTGCGAATGGGGATGGAGAAATCTCCGCTTACAGGCATTCGCTGTTGTTAAATGGAGGGAACAAAATGATTGGAGATAGAAAGATTGTATTTGTTGGTGGAAAAGGAGGAGTAGGAAAGTCAACGAGTGCTGCAGCATTAGCAATTTTACATGCCCAAAATGACCATAAAACCTTACTCATATCGACCGATCCTGCTCATAATGTCGGGGATATTTTTCACAAATCCTTGAAGAACCAAGCCCTTGAGGTATACCCGGGTATGGATGCAATTGAAATTGATCCTGAAATTGAATCTAGAAAATATATTAAAACCGTAAAAGAACATATACAGGGTGTAGTTAGTTCACACATGCAAGATGAGGTTAATCGGCAAATTGATGCTGCTAGTTCCTCCCCAGGGGCAGAAGAGGCGGCCCTATTTGATCGTATCGTTTCTATCATTCTCGATGAAGGTAGACACTATGATACAATAATTTTTGATACGGCACCTACTGGACACACAATTCGATTACTTACTCTTCCTGAATTAATGAGTGTTTGGATTGATGGAATGCTCGAGAGAAGAAAGAAGAGAAATGATACCTATACACAGTTGCTAAATGACGGCGAACCAATTGATGATCCTATTTATAAAGTGTTGCAGAGAAGGAAAGAACGCTTTAGTGCTGTAAGGGAAATCATTTTAAACAAAGGCATGACTGGGTTTATTTTCGTCCTTAATCCAGAGAGGTTGCCAATCATCGAAACAGCAAATTCATTAAGATTACTAGATAGGCATGATATAAGAGTCAATACACTGTTTATTAATAAATTCTTAGCGGAAAATATCGATGGGGAATTTCTGAAAAAACGCAAGAGTAATGAACAAGAATATATATCAAAAATTGAACAAGAATTTCCAACTCAACAAAAATTTTATATCCCTTTATTTGAAACAGATATAAACTCAGTTAAGTTGTTAGAGGATTTTGCAGAACATATTAAAAGAAAGTTCGCTACACAATCAAAATATGAATAAAAAAACGGCCGCTTGATAACGAAGCGGTCGTTTTTTATGCTGTAGATTGACTTCCACGAAAATGATTTTTCTCTTTTTCCAGTTCCATTGCAGACACGATATAAGCAAAGCCATTTAACATAAAGATGACAACATTCGATTGTACTCTTTCAGTTTCCCCTAAATACGTATTCATCAAGATAATACCAGAGTATAATATGACAAAGAATAATGCGATTTTATTAAGTAGCGTCATTTAACAACAACTCCTCTTCCAATGGGATATAATAATATTCTATTTATTCAAAGGATGTCCTATGTGTCAAATGTATAAGGTTCCCAAAAACACGATGAATGAGGACAATTTTTTCACCATTAAGGAAAGAATGTGTATAATAGGTACGGACTCAATTCAAATGGAAGGGTGGAAAATTTATGAATATTACTGGATATACGGTTGAAAAATTAAAGGATCCTACTGGGATTTTAGAAGGTGAGCGATACGAGTTCTTTCTAGACATTGAAGTACCAGAGGATGATGAATTATATTCTGAAAATGGAATTGAATTAAAAGTGATATATGCGGTTGACACAAATAGTGAGCGAATTGCCCAATATTATATTTATGAAAAAAGTACTCAAAAAGTGCTTGATTTTGAACTTGAGGAAGATGAAGAAACAATTGTGAAAGAATTTTGCAAAACACATTTAGAAGAAGAAAATGAATAAAAATGGCCAAAATTGTTTAATCTCTACGAATCTTTGTGTAAAATGAGAGAGTACATCATACATATTAAGCAATAAGGAGTAATGAATAAATGGAAAAAGTACTTGTATTTGGTCATAAGAATCCGGACACTGATACAATTTGTTCCGCAATCGCATATGCGGAATTAAAAAAGAATCTTGGTTTGAACGCTGAACCAGTTCGCTTAGGAGAAATAAACGGTGAGACTCAATATGCATTGGATTATTTTAAAGCAGAAGCACCTCGTTTAGTGGAGAATGTAGCAAATGAAGTTCAATCCGTAATTCTAGTTGACCATAATGAACGTCAACAAAGTGCCGACGGACTTGAAAATGTAAAAATCAAAGAAGTAATCGACCATCATCGTGTTGCAAATTTTGAAACTAGTGATCCATTATATTTCCGCGTAGAGCCTGTTGGTTGTACAGCTACAATCCTTAATAAGCTATATAAAGAAAATAATGTTGAGATTACAAAAGAAATTGCTGGTTTAATGCTCTCTGCAATCATTTCAGATTCACTCCTATTTAAATCACCAACTTGTACAGACGAAGATGTAAAAGCTGCGCGGGAACTAGCTGAGATTGCAGGTGTCGATGCTGATAACTACGGTCTTGAAATGTTAAAGGCTGGTGCTAATGTGAGTGACAAAACAGCCGAGCAATTAGTTTCCCTAGATTCTAAAGAATTTTCAATGAACGGTAACAAAGTTCAAATTGCACAGGTTAATGTTGTGGACCCTCAAGATGTTCTTTCAAGACAGAGTGAGCTAGAAGAAGTAATGAATCAACAAATCAATGATAACGGCCTTGATTTATTCTTACTTGTGATTACAGACATTCTAAACAATGATTCTGTAGGGCTTGCAGTGGGTGCAAAAACTGAAGCAGTTGAAAAAGCATTTAATGTTACACTTGATAACAAAACTGCCGAATTAAAAGGTGTTGTATCTCGTAAGAAACAAGTTGTTCCAGTACTTACAGAGAGCTTCAATAGCCTATAAAATCATAAAGCCCTAAAGAGTTTAGTGCCTCTTTAGGGCTTTAATTTTTAATAATCATCCGAAATTAATTGTCTATCTAAATAGGTTTCAATTAACTCACTTATCTGATATGAGACCTGAGGTAGATCATAGTTTTCGTACACATGCTCACAAGCAGACCTATAGTCCATTGTCTCACTATAGTGTTTCATATGGCGCTCAATGTCCTCAGGGCTATCCCCACGTTTTATCTGGCGTTCTAGTACAGTATCTCGATCAGCATAAACAAAGATACGAACTGCTTTATCTCCATACATCTCCTTCAAAAGATCTGCACCTTCAGGGTTTAACGTTAAATAAACTACCTTATGCTTCTTAAAAATATTTACAATATCAATTTCACGTATTCCATAAAAGTGTCCATCAATTTCAACACTCTCTAGAAATTCTTTTTGCTGCATCATTTGGCGAAAGGTTTCTTTACTTACAAAGTGGTAATCTTCTCCGTTGTTTTCAAAAGGGCGGGGGCTTCGAGTTGTGAATGAGGGAACAGTCTGCATATCAAATGCTGTTGCAACCATCTTTCCTAAAGTCTTTCTGCCAGAACCATCTGGGCCAGTATAAATGAAAATCCTCTCACTGTCTTTTAATCTGTACATAGGTTTCCTCCTTTTAAAAGAATTTTTTAGAATGAATATTAGTTTAAATATTCTGTTTTTTAAGTATAGCATAAAAAATGTTTTTTAGCCCAAAATTGAATGTTAATTTTTTGTGTATTTTAAATTTTTGTACATGGTATATGACATTTATCATGTATTTCACATGACACCTATGTCTAGTGCAAATCTTTATTCTTTTGTAACATTGGAAATGTAGAAAACTGTTGGCGATTTGTCAGCAATTTCCTCATTAAATTTAAAAATCTGATTAAAATATGAAATGAGAATTTAGAAAGGAAAGGATTAAATGAACAAATTAGATCAAAGAAGCTTACGTAAACAAGTGGCACCATTTGAAAAATCAAACCTAAAGGCAAGTGTATTGCAACTTTGTAATACCTTAATACCTTATCTTGGATTATGGGTTCTTGCCTATTATTCATTAAACATTTCTTATCTATTGACACTTGTAATTGGCGTAGTTGCAGCGGGGTTTCTTGTCCGAATTTTTATCATTTTCCATGACTGTTGTCATCACTCTTTCTTTAAAAATCGCACAGCAAATAAAATCGTTGGTACGATTACTGGGATATTAACATTATTCCCTTATAGTAAATGGGGGCATGACCATTCTGTCCACCATGCAACAAGCTCAAATCTTGACAAACGTGGTACCGGAGACATTTGGGTTATGACAGTTGAAGAGTATTTGGAAGCATCTGCTTGGAAGCGTCTGTGCTACAGAGTTTACCGAAATCCATTTGTGATGTTTATTTTAGGGCCAATCTTTGTATTCCTAATTGAAAATCGTTTTAACAGAAAAAAAGCAAAAAAGAAGGAACGTTGGAACACGTATATTACAAATTTAGGAATCATTACACTCGCTGTAATAGTAAGTCTGATAATTGGTTGGCAGGCATTTTTAATCGTTCAAGGAACTATTTTTATGGTTTCAGGGATTGCAGGTGTTTGGTTATTTTATGTTCAACATACATTTGAAGATTCCTATTTCGAAGAAGATGAGCATTGGGAGTATGTAAAAGCTGCAGTTGAAGGAAGCTCTTTTTATAAGCTACCAAAGCCATTACAATGGATAACAGGCAATATCGGGTATCACCATGTGCATCATTTAAGCCCACGAGTACCGAATTACAAACTAGAAGAGGTACACAATCAAACTGAACCACTTCAAAAGGTACCAACCATCACTTTAAAAACAAGCTTAAAATCACTTAAATTCCGTTTGTGGGATGAAGAAGAAAAAGTGTTTGTAGGCTATGGAAAAATTAAAGAAATGGTTGCCGAACAAAAAGAGATTAAAAAGATTCCCAGCTTAGAAAAATAAGCTGGGTTTTCCTATTAACTTTATTCAGCGAGTATGCTACTTCATCATTATGCTGTAGTATGATTTATTAACATCTAAACAATTCAGTGGGAAAAACCCGGATGAATAAAGTAAAAGCCTCCGGCGGATGCCACGATTTTTCAGATGTAATTTTTCGAGCTTGCTCGAAAAAAATCGGGCTCAAATACGCCATGGGCGCATTTGATTATGCTATGATAAGATACAAAATAATCTTGAACTAAATGAGGGTAAGTTCTATGAAGAAATACTCACTTTTTCAAAAATGGTCAGGAGTTTCACCTTATATTTGGGCAGTAATTAGCATCCTGCCGTTTTATTTTATCTTTCAATCGTCATCGACGCCGGAAATAATTACTGGCATCATTCTAACGGTCATCTTTTTCATTTCACTCAGATTTGCCTTTATCTCAAGAAAATGGCCCGTATATCTTTGGACGTCAATCCTAATCGGGATTTCATTAACCATGTCAATTCTCTTTGCATTTATTTATTTTGCTTTTTATATTGCATATTACAATGGACACATCAAGAACCGCGTAGCCTTTTTAACGTTGTACATCATACACCTTGTGGCTACAACATTTTCTATAAATTACAATCTCGTATTACAAGACGAAGTGTTTCTTTCCCAATTACCATTCGTTATTATCATTTGGATCAGCGTAATTCTATTACCATTTAATATTTATAACAAAAAGAAACAAGAGAAGCTCGAGGAACAACTAGAGGATGCAAATAAACGCATTGCGGAACTTGTCAAACAAGAAGAACGTCAACGGATTGCCAGGGACCTTCATGACACATTAGGACAAAAGCTTTCAATGATTGGCTTAAAAAGTGATTTGGCTAGAAAACTCATTCATAAAGACCCAGAAAAAGCTCGTCATGAATTAAAAGATGTGCAACAAACAGCACGAACAGCTTTGAATGAAGTTCGAAAAATGGTCTCACAAATGCGTGGTATCCGTATTAATGAAGAAATTGTTCGAGTTCAACAAATATTAAAAGCTGCAGGGATAGAATTTGAGTATATACAGGACAACTCTCTGAAAGATGTTTCACTATTTTACGAGAACATCATCAGCATGTTGATTAAAGAGGGCATCAACAATGTTGTCAAACATAGTAAAGCAAGTCACTGTAAAATTGAAATAGCCCAGATTGAAGATGAAATCACTGTCATGATCGAAGACAATGGGATTGGTAAGAATCCTACTAAAGATATGGTTGGTGGTCATGGACTTCAAGGGATGCGAGAACGTTTAGAGTTTGTAAATGGTAGCCTTGAAATCCAGTCAACTGATGGCACAACATTGATTATTAAAATTCCAAATGTACGAAAACAGGTCGAAGTGGAGGGACTTTTATGATACGAATCATAATTGCTGAAGATCAACGAATGGTTCTTGGGGCGCTTGGTTCACTTTTAAACTTAGAGGACGATATGGAAGTTGTTGGAATGGCAAGTAATGGACAAGAGGCGATTACCCTGGCGAAGGAGCTCAAGCCAGATATATGCATGATGGATATTGAAATGCCGCTAAAAACCGGTCTTGAAGCTGCTGAAGAATTAAAGGAAACGGATTGTAAGGTTATTATATTAACTACCTTTGCGCGTACTGGGTATTTCCAACGTGCATTAAGGGCTGGTGTGAAAGGGTACCTCCTTAAAGATAGTCCCAGTGATGAATTGGCAGATTCGATTCGTAGTGTGATGAGTGGAAAACGTGTCTATGCTCCTGAATTAATGGATGATTTATATGCAGACGAAAATCCATTAACAGAGCGTGAACGAGAGGTTCTAGAGCTTGTGGCCGACGGTAAAAATACAAAAGAGATTGCCGATGAACTTAGCATTAAAACAGGTACTGTCCGAAATTATATTTCTACTATCTTGGATAAGCTCGAAGTCAAAAATCGTATCGAAGCCATCACTCAATCGAAAGAAAAAGGCTGGTTTAAATAAAAATGACGTGTCTTTTGTGAAAATTTAATTGAAAAAAGGTTGGAGTAGGACTAAAATAAGGTTGCAATACATTTCGTTTAGGGTGGAATGAATATGGGAAACCTCGGTTTCGGAGAATTAGTATTAATCATCTTTTTTGCATTACTTGTATTCGGACCTAAGAAACTACCTGAGCTTGGCAAAGCTGCGGGCATAACACTTCGCGAATTTAAAAAAGCAACAAAAGGCATACTTGATGATGACGATGTTGAAACAAAATCAAAATAAGAAACATGCAAATGAGAGGTATTAGCCTCTCATTTTTATATGGGTAAAATTCACTAGTTTGTGTAATCATCCTCCTCAACCATAACATATAATATCCATAGTTTGGAACAAGGAGGAACACAAGTGAATATGAAGGGCATTGACAAGCCACAGAAAAAGCGGAGACTTAATTTTTTGTTTTTTATTGTGGATGAGCAGCGTTTCCCAACCGTTTATGAGGATGAGAAACTTAAAAAATGGTGTGAAGAAAATCTGATAACCCAAAATTTATTACGAAAGAATGGGTTAGAATTCTTGAATCACTATATAGGAAGTACTGCTTGTTCTCCAAGTAGAGCCACCCTCTATACAGGACAATATCCATCCTTACACGGACTGACGAAAACGATTGGAGGAGCGGCTGAAAGTTTTGAACCAGATGTCTTTTGGCTTGACCCCAATGCTGTCCCTACATTTGGTGATTATTTTCGAAATGCTGGATATAAAACCTTTTGGAAAGGAAAGTGGCATACAAGTGTTGCAGATATTTTAATACCTGGTACACACTCTTCTCTGCAAAGCTATAATCCTTCCACGGGAGTACCAGACCATAAATTAGAACAACTCTATCTGGATGCGAATCGTCTAGATGACTTTGGATTTTCCGGTTGGCTTGGGCCGGAGCCACATGGTTCAGACCCTCGTAACTCAGCATCTTCTGCAGCAATCGGTACAAAAGGTCGTGATGAGGTTTATGCAAGGGAAGTTGTTGAACTCATTCAATCACTTGAACAGGAAGCAAGTGAAGAGCCATGGCTAATTGTTTCTTCATTTTTGAATCCACACGATATCACATTATATGGAGAACTCACTGCACATTCACCTTTATTTAATTTTGAACTAGACCCAACTCTTCCGCATATTCCACAAGCGCCTACAGCAAATGAATCGCTCGATACTAAACCTACTGCCCAAAAAAGCTATCGTGAAACCTATCCAAAGACATTCCAGCCAACGAGAGATAGTCTTTTTTACCGAAAATTGTATTACTCCCTTCAGAAACAAGTAGATTCGGAGATGGCAAAAGTTTACGATGCTCTAAGGCATTCAAGCTTTTATGAGGATACCGTTGTCATCTTCACCTCTGATCATGGCGACATGCTAGGTGCACATGGCGGATTGTTTCAAAAATGGTATAACACGTATGAAGAATCTATTCATGTTCCATTTATCATTCATAATCCTATACTTTTTCCTGAAAGTAAAACAACCACCATGCTAACAAGTCATGTTGATATTCTTCCAACATTATTAGGTTTAGCTGATATTGATGTAAATAAAACACAGAGGGAACTAAAAAAGAATCATTCAGAGGTACATTCCCTTGTTGGACGTGACTTAAGCCCTTTAGTTAAGGGGAACTCACAGTTTTTGCGAGCAAATGAGCCGTTATATTTTATGACAGATGACGATGTTACACGGGGACTTAACCAAATAACCTTTGCTGGCAAACCCTATGAATCTGTTACTCAACCAAACCATATTGAAGCAGTGGTTGCCTATATGGCAACGGGTTCACATCGAGAAAACGAACTTTGGAAATTTACCAGGTATTTTGACAATCCGCAATTTTGGAGTAATCCTGGGGTTGAAGACAAACAGACAACAGTAGAGAGTGAGGTTGCAGCAGGGGAAGACGTGACAATTACTGTGTCAAAAGTAACAACAAAAACCGAACCACTTCCTGACCAATTCGAACTTTACAACCTGACGAAAGATCCATTGGAACAAATAAATCTTGCACATCCGCAGAATGCAACAATTGAATCAAAACTTGTGCAATCACTGCTTTTAAACCTATTAAATGAGCAGCGTAAACAAAAGCGTCTTACACCTACACATAAATAAATGAAAAGGTTCTCTCCTTATTAGCAATCTATGGTAAAATGTAGAAAACTATATTTGGAGGGGACTTTTTGGATAAAAGTAAACTCTTATTTTGTATTTTATTCGTATTTTTTTTCTTTCTTTATATTAAAAGTATACAGTTTGTATTAACTATTTTGCCATTGGGTGTCCATGGTCTACATAATGTCGCATTTTTATTCTTTGGACCATTGATTCTTCTTGTTTTTTCTATCATTTCTGCACAAAAACTTACTAAATTCTTTATTCCTAAATAAACCAGACTTTCATTTTTTCTATAAATAAAAGCCTTTACATTTGAAAAATCATTTAACGTGTGAGAAACTGTGAAAGGGTAAATTTTTCTCAAACGAGGAGGAGCTATATGGTCAAAAGTCTTCAGGATACAACAACATTACATAATGGAGTAAAAATGCCATGGTTTGGCCTAGGGGTTTTTAAGGTACAAGAAGGGCAAGAGGTTATTGACTCTGTCAAATGGGCAATTAAGCATGGCTATAAAAGCATTGACACTGCAGCTGTTTATAAAAATGAAGAAGGTGTTGGACAAGCAATTCGTGAATCTGGTATTAACAGAGAAGAATTATTTGTTACTTCAAAGGTTTGGAACAGCGACCAAGGATATGAATCTACACTGCAAGCTTACGAAACAAGCCTACAAAAATTAGGTCTAGACTACTTAGACTTATATCTAATTCACTGGCCAGGAAAAGACAAGTATATTGAAACATGGCATGCCTTAGAAAAGCTATATAAAGAAGGGCGTGTACGTGCAATTGGTGTTAGCAATTTCCAAGTACATCATCTTGAAAATCTTATGAAAAATTCAGAGATTACGCCAATGGTGAATCAAGTTGAATACCATCCACACCTAACACAAACGGAATTGCATGAATTCTGTAAAAAGGAAGGTATTCAGTTAGAAGCTTGGTCTCCACTAAAACGAGGAGAACTACTGAATGATCCAACATTGTTAGAAATCAGTCAAAAACACAATAAGTCAGTAGCACAAGTCATTTTACGCTGGGACCTTCAAAACGGTGTTGTTACGATTCCAAAATCAATTAAAGAGCACCGCATACAAGAAAATGCAGATGTTTTTGATTTTGAACTTTCACATGAAGATATGGAAAAAATAAGCGCGCTCAACAAAAATGATCGTATAGGCTCACATCCTGACGAAATGACAACCGGATTTGAGTGATTTGATAGAAAGCCACACTGATTTTACTGTGTGGCTTTTATTCATACAACTTATATTATCTGAAATTTCAAAATAAAATTTAGTTATGTAAAAAGAAAAAAACAATAATTCTACAAAAGGGGTGTTGTAGGTGCTAAAAGAGTTTATCGGCAAGCAATCAGTAAAAGTGAAAAATGTTATTGAAAGAGGAGCGGTCAAAAAATTTGCTGTGGCCATTGGTGATGCTCATCCTATTTTCATTGATGAAGAGTATGGGAAGGCTTCCAGATATAAAACGAATATTGCACCACCAACATTTCCTAGAGTCTTAGAATTTGGAAGGATAGAAGGGCTTGTCTTACCGGAAAAAGGGCTTATCCATGGTGAACAAATTTTCAACTATGAAAGGCCAATACGTGTTGGCGAAGTGATATATTGCTATTCAAAGGTCGAAAACTACGTTGAGAAAAAAGGTTCTACAGGGTCAATGGGTTTTCTAACTATTAGTGAAAATGGAGAAGATGTAAAGGGCGAGCTCATCTTTTCATCTAAGATAATCGTAATTATCACAGAGGCGGTTAGAAAGGAGATGTTGGCATGAATTCGTTAATAAATATTCAAATCGGTGATTCACTACAAAATCTCCAACTTCCGCCAGTCTCTAGGATGGACCTAATAAAATATTCTGGTGCATCCAACGATTACAATCCAATCCATACTATCGATGATGAAGCACATAAGGCTGGGTTACCGGGTGTAATTGCACATGGTATGTGGACAATGGGAAATCTAGCAAAACTATTTACACCTTTTTATGAAGAAGGCTATATTCAAACCTATTCCATCCGTTTTCGTAACATGGTGTTTTTGAATGATGTGATAACTTTAAAAGCCACATTAAAAGAAATTAATGAAAACGTGCTAACTTTTGATGTTGCTGCATACAATCAGCATGACAAGCATGTAATCAAAGGAAATGTCATTTTTATAAAATACAAGTAAACCCATTTAAAAATGGGTTTTTCATCATTCCCCCATACTTTAACAAGGTAGATTATTACTATACTAATATACTAAATTTTACCAAAACCATTGACAATGGATTTAACTCAAGTTTACAATAATAAGAAGATGATAGATAAGAAAATTCAGAAATTAGAGGTTCTTAGTTATGAGTCAAAAAATAGCAATTGGGAAGATTGCTGTACTTTTAGCTACATTGACGGAAAAAGAAATGGAAACTTTATCATTTACGTTGAAGGATGTTAATTACTGCCAAGGAAAAGTCGGATCGATGAACATGCAGAAGGTAATTGCTGCTGTTGAAACAGCTGCAAAGCGTCATGGCCTTATACACGAGTCGCAGTATCGTGAAACCCACGCCTTGTATCACGCAATAATTGAAGGAATCGAAGGGGTAACAAGGGGGCAAACGGCAATAGGCGAAATCAGTCGAACAGTCGGTCTACGATTCGCCATCGTCCGAGGTACTCCTTATACCAATGAGGAAGAGGGAGAATGGATAGCCGTTGCTTTTTATGGAACAATTGGTGCGCCAATTAAAGGACTTGAACACGAAACAATTGGTCTTGGGATTAACCACATTTAGAGCTTATAGGACATGGAAAGTTTTATGTGCACGTAAAATGAGAATACTACTTACTAAAGGGAGATGACAAGAGCATCTCCTTTTCTTATGAAAGGAAGGGGTGTCATATTGGAAGAACATATTGTAGAGATTCTTAATCAAATTGAAAAAGAATACAACGTTAAAATTCTTTACGCTTGTGAATCTGGAAGCAGAACTTGGGGGATTGCAAGTGAAGAAAGTGATTATGATGTTCGTTTTATTTATATCCATCATCCCGATTGGTACCTTTCAATTGATCAAAAGCGAGATGTTCTTGAAATTCCGAAACATGATAAAGTAGGCATCCCAGTTAATCCATTAGTTGATATGACTGGTTGGGAACTTACAAAGGCACTTCGGCTATTTCGTAAATCTAATCCTGCGCTTCTGGAATGGTTGCACTCGAACATTACTTATTTCCAAGCGTATTCCTTCTTTGAAAGAATTCGACTTTTGGAACCTGCCGTTATATCACCTATTCCCTGCATGTACCACTATGTAAAAATGGCAAAAGGAAATTTTAAAGCTATTCAAGAAAAAGGTCAACATGTTAAAACGTATATCAATGTGATTCGGCCATTGTTGATGGCAAAATCAATTGAAAAATATAATAAAATGGTTAGTCTTGATTTGAATACTCTTGTTGCCGAAGTGATAAATGAGGACAAACTAAAACTGGAAATCGAGAATCTAATAAGAGTAAAGACTTCTGGTCAAAAATTAGTAAACCAATTAACTGAGCTAGACAAATTTATTGAACACGAAATTCATCATCTGGAACGTTATAATACAAAAATAAAATCAAGTACCCTTAATCAGACTGGACTCCTTAATCAACTTTTTAGAGATATACTAACTGAAGTCTGGAAACCTGACGAAACAAGAAATCGTAGCCATGAATAGGGGTAACAAAGTTATCCCTTTCTTATGCAATCTTATTATCTGAATCATCTTCTATTTTTTTCAGATGTGAGTGTCTAACATCCCAATAGTAGACCCTTGGTAGTCCCCAGTGTAGCCAATATTCATGAGCTAAAGTTACTCCGACAAATAAAATCATTTGAATCTCTACTTGTTTCACTATATATCTCCCCCTCTAAACAAGTATACGGACAGATACAGTTGTCCAATAACCTGTATAAAAAGAAAAACCCGTTCCAATAAATTACTAGCTTAGGAACAGGTCAAATATGTACCGGTACGAAAATCTGCGAATGCACTTTACTAAATAAAAGTTGGTTATTTATTTGTTTTTCTTATTTTCACGTGCAGCTTTCTTCCTTGCCTTTTTACTTAAACCTTGCTCAGCGCCAAATTCCGTGTCCATACTATTTGCTCCTGTTTGAGACTGGTTATTTTTCTTTTTAGCCAATTGTCAATCCTCCTTTTAGTTTTTATGTCCGCTGTTTTATACATTTTTCTTTTTTCCTATATTTTACAGCGTCCTCTATATCATAGGTAAAAAGGAAAATAATATACAAATTTCGACAAAAAGATGTTTCTTAAGCTTATTTTTAGTAAAATAATTCACATCTAGAGCATAGAAGGGATTTTGAAATAATGACATCATATCTTGTTATTGGAGCAGGGATACTTGGTTCATCAACTGCTTATCATCTGGCAAAAGCGGGTGAAGAAGTAATCATTGTCGACCGCAAGGATCAAGGTCAAGCAACAGATGCTGCGGCGGGAATTGTCTGTCCATGGCTATCCCAACGTCGAAATAAAGCATGGTACAGTTTAGCGAAAGCAGGTGCAAAATATTACTCCACGTTAATAAGCGAGCTTGAAGCATTAGGTGAGACTGATACTGGTTATAAAAAGGTAGGAGCAATTAGTCTTCATTTAGATGAAAACAAGCTTGATAAAATGGAAGAGCGAGCCCACACCCGTCGGAAAGATGCTCAGGAAATTGGAGAAATTACACGTTTAAACTCCACAGAGACAACCGAATTGTTTCCGCCATTATCTGTAGAATTTTCTGCTGTACACATAAGTGGGGCTGCCAGAGTGAATGGAAGGGAGCTTCGAAATGCATTAAAACGAGCTGCCAAGCATTACGGTGCAATTGAACGGAATGGGAGTGCGAGTATCGTAAAAACGGATAAACACGTAATTGGTGTAAAAATAGAAAATGAAATAATTGAAGCCGATAAGATAATTGTAACGGCAGGAGTTTGGGCAAATGATTTACTTCAGCCTCTCGGTATTGATTTTCAAGTTTACTCACAGAAAGCTCAAATCGTTCACTTAGATCTTGAAGATTCAAACACAGACAATTGGCCAGTTGTCATGCCACCAAATGATCAATATATCTTGGCATTTGATGAAGGGAAGATTGTTGTAGGTGCAACACATGAAAATGATAAAGGAATGGACTACAGAGTAACCGCCGGTGGACTTCATGAAGTTTTAGATAAAGCTTTAAATATTGCTCCCGGGTTATCTGAGGGTACGGTATTAGAAACAAGAGTTGGTTTTCGACCATTTACACCTGACTTTCTCCCAGTAATTGGTGGCATCCCTGGCTTCGAAAATCTTTATGCCGCTAATGGACTCGGTGCTTCCGGATTAACAGTTGGCCCATTTTTAGGTAGCGAATTGGCGAAACTTGCCATGGGAAAAACACTTGAAATTGACTTAAGTCTCTATGAGATTTCAGGTGCTATTAAGTAACATTAATCCTTGCGTTTATAATAGATATGCTCCGCATCCAGTGTTCCTCCAAGTGTAACAATTCCATAAGAAAACTCTGACTGGAAACGTTTATCAGTTGGGGAACCTGGATTAAAAAGTAATGTTTCACCATGGTATTGTTTATAGGGAATATGTGAATGCCCAAACACAATCAAATCCAATTTCTGACCTTGGAAAGCTTCATAGGCTCGATCTGGTGTAGTTTTCTTTTTACCAACATGACCATGAACAATTCCGATTCTATATCCTTTTTTTACAATCATTAGTTTCTCCCCAAATGGTAACTCGGGTGGATCAATGTTCCCTCGTACACCTATAACGGGAGCGATTGTTTGTAGCTCTTCATAAACCTCAATTGTCGACCAGTCTCCAGCATGAATAATTAAGCCGGTACCACGTACACCTTCTACTAATTTTTCCGGTAGTTTATTTGCTCTTTTTGGCATATGTGTGTCTGAAATTACGGCAATCCTCATGAATATCAATCCTTCGCTTCTATTTTTATCTATTGTACCTTTTAGATTTTGTAGAGGAAAGAAAGCATAGTACAATCTAAATAAAAAGGGGGCAACCGGATGGATAATTTAATAAACAAGCTAGCAGTATATTTGAGGTCTTCTTCATTTACAACTGTGCTAACTGGAGCAGGAATGTCTGTCGAGAGTGGAATTCCTGATTTTCGCTCTAAATCAGGATGGTGGAGAAAGATTGATCCGCGGACTGTGGCCACAATAGAAGCTCTTGAATCTAACTATGATTTGTTTCATGAATTTTATTGCGCAAGAATAAGAGGTTTTCAGGAATGTTATCCCCATAAGGGACATGTTCTTCTCGCGGAATGGGAGCAGACAGGACTTATCCAAGCGATAGCAACACAAAATGTAGATGGATTTCATACAGTTGCAGGTTCAAAAAATGTCTCTGAACTACATGGTTCAATTCGTAACTTTCGATGCAATGGATGTGGCCGGCCAGCAAACGAAACTGATTTTTTATCCAAGCACACATGCGTAAATTGTGGTGGTAAACTTAGACCCGATATCGTTTTATTTGGTGAAATGCTTCCAGAGCAAGCATGGAATAATGCTTTAAGAAATATTCAAATTTCAGATTTAGTCATCATAATTGGAACGAGCTTAGAAGTATACCCAGTAAATGAACTTCCATCCATGACAAATGGAAAAACTGTGTTAATTAATAAAGATCGGTTAGACAGCTACCATCAATTTGACCTTAATATCCAAGGTAATGCAAAGGAAGTTTTGGAAAAAACTGACGAGATTATGAGGGCAAAATAAGCCTATCACCGTTAATCTAATACCTAGATATTATTAAGCCTGACACCTAAATAATGGGGTCAGGCTTTAATAATATCCATTTATACCAACTAGAAAATTTTTCTAAATTAATAAAGAATATTTTCCAGAATAATGTTAAAATAGGCGATATTAGCAATTCCATTTTTACAACACGATAACAGGGGGATGTCAGTTTGAACACAAAATTTTCACGACCTAAGGGATTTGGGGAAATTCTTGATCTTACGTTTAGTTTGAGTAAAAGTCGATTTCGTGACTTTTTTACAATCTTACTTATTTTCATGGGACCTGTATATTTACTTGAAGCGCTTATCTTATTAGCTTCGGGAACAAGCTTTTTTAGAGAAGTTGGCCCTGGAGATGATTGGTTTACTCAAGTACTAAATAGTTTTGACGAAACAGTAGTTGCTGAGGAAATTGGCTTTGGCGGAGCATTAGGAACTATGTTTGTCGGTCTTGTTGGTGTATTGTTGTTTCCTGTTGCAGAAGCTGCAATTCTAATTGCATTAAACCATATTCGTAAAAATGAGGAATATACAATAAGTTCGGTTATAAAAAAAGCTTTTACACGCTTTTGGCCAATGCTCGGAAGTAATATCTTATTTGGTCTAATTGTGTTTGGTCTCTTCTTTGTTTCCATCATGATATTGGTACCGGTAGGGATATTTGGTGCTATTGCAGTACATATTTTCGGGATAATTTTAGCAATAGTATTAGGTCTAGGCTTGTTCGTTGGAACCGGATATTTACTAACACGTTGGGGCTTTTATTTTGGTTCTGTCATACTAGACTATGAGTCTCCTGGATTTTCTAGGAGTTGGCATTTATCAAAAAAACGTGGATGGGTTCTTTTTTGCCTATATATTGTTTTCTTTTTAATAATCAGTGCGATTAGTTTTGCCGTTGAAGCAACTTTCGGAATCTTTATGGGCAACAGTGTTCTATTAACTGTAATTGTTAACTTAACCACCATTTTTACGACCTTACTTTTTGCCGTAGGATATGGTGTGATGTACCTTGATGCAAGGGTCAGACATGATGCAGAGGACTTGGATGAGATGATTGAGGGTTTTAATGAACCTAGATAAGTGGTGATCAACAATGGCACAAATAAATGATGCAAGAGATCGGATTGATGAGATACTAAATGAAAAGGAATACCGAATTTACTATGACGAGTCCAGGAATGTGTTTCAGGAATGGTGGAATAAAGTAAAACAATGGCTCGCCGATTTACTAGAAAGTTTATTCCCAGCAATTGAATCAGGAAGTGGTGCCGCGGAGGTGGTGTTAATCCTGGTTATTCTTGCTGCTATTTTATTAGTAGGTATTGCGGTCTTTTTACTTGTACGAAATCAAACAAGAAAGTCAAAGTATAGTAATCATAAGCCTCTACATTCAGCTGAGGAACTTAACTGGACGTATCAAAAGCATTTGCGTGAAGCAATCAAGCATGAAGAAAATGAACATTTTTCACCTGCAACGCGCCATTTGTTTCTTGCACTGCTCTTATTTTTTCATGAAAAAGAATGGCTTGAGGCAAGGGTATGGAAAACAAATTGGGAGTATTATGATGAACTGCGCAAAGTAAATCAATTGTGGGCTGTTCAGTTTTATGATTTAGCACTTGTGTTTGATGAAGTTACTTATGGAGAATATGAGCTTACTAGAGCCGAGTATAGTCAATTTCGGAAAAAAGCTTTTATCTGGCTAGAAGCAAAAGGAGGAGGGGAGAACAATCATGCGCAAAACTAAAGTATGGATTCCCTTAATTGGGCTTATTGCGCTCCTACTCTTATTAACTTACTTTATTGAATCCCATAACCCAAAAGCGTATCCACATTACGTGTCTGATTCTCCTTCTCCAACTGGTGTAAAGGCAATTTATACATATTTAAATGATGACAATACCGTTAAAAGATGGTCACATTCCCCAAACCTACTCACAAAACAAGATGAGAAACAAGTTTTGATCATGGTGGAGCCATACTTTACACCTGAACAAGAAGAAATGAATGGCTATCTAGATTTTATTGAGGCTGGAAACAAGTTGATTTTGTTTAAGTCAAATCCTAAAGGAATGTTTGATATTAAGACTCTTCCAGCAGATATTGACCCTTTTCTCGATGAGGCAATCACGATAAAAGATAAAAACGGAGTAGAATTTGATGCGTTTTTTCAGGCTACAGCCCGTATCATTCCAAGCGAAAATGAAAAGGTGCTGTTAAAGGATGAAGCTGGTGTAATTGCAACAAGCCAAAAAATGGGAGAAGGTGAATTGATTACAACTATTACACCAGAGTGGATGTTGAATGGCAATCTATCAGACTATGATCATATCCCACTAGTACTATCGTTAATTGAGGATAAAGAGGCATCTATTTATTACTTTGATGAGTATGTACATGGTCCCAAAAATGCTTCTAATTTGACAACATTGTACCCTAGCTGGTTTTTAGTATTGCTTTTACAGGGAGGATTAATCGTCCTGCTTTGGATTTGGAACAGAGGAAAACGATTTGGACAAGTGATTGTCCCACGCGAGGAAAATGTACGTTTTAGTGATGAAGGTATTCAAGCTTTAAGTGCATGGTATATAAGAGGCCGGTACTATCATGAATCGTTAAACATTCAAGCAGATTATGTGAAACAGCTAATTCAGGAAAAATGGGGATTTCCTTCTCATCGGGACTGGACAGACCTTTCGTCAAAGCTTACACACCGATGGTCCCAAAAAAATGAAAGTGATGTTAAGCAATATCTAATCAAACTTACAAAAATCTTACAAAATGAAAAACTAACTAAACAAGATTATTTGATCTGGTCAAGAAACTTAGATGAATTAAGAAAAGAGGTGGAGAAAGGATGAGATTAGAACTTACATCCTTACTGCAGAAATACGAGCAACGAATCTTAGGTCAGAATACCAATTTACGACTTTTATTATCTGCCATATTAGCTGGAGGCCATGTCTTAATTGAAGGTGTACCTGGGACTGGGAAGACACAAATGGTCCGCTCACTTGCAAACTTACTTGGTGGTGATTTTACACGAATACAGTTTACACCTGACCTTTTACCTAGTGATATTACAGGTAGTATGATTTACAACATGAAGGAGGGCAGTTTTGAAACATTAAAAGGGCCTGTTTTCACAAATATCCTTTTAGCTGATGAAATTAACCGTACGCCGGCTAAAACACAAGCAGCACTATTAGAGGCAATGGAAGAAAAACAAGTAACCATTCAGGGTGAAACCTATCCGTTACCTGACGTTTTCTTCGTTGTTGCCACCCAAAACCCAATTGAATTTGAGGGTACCTATCGTTTGCCTGAAGCCCAACAAGACCGTTTCCTATTTAAATTACATATTGATTTTCCAGCTTCTGAGGAAGAAAAAAACATAGTAAAACAAGTAATTGAACAAAGTTTCATTCAATACGATGCTACAAATGTCCTTAACCTTCAAACATTTGTTTCGATTCGACAGGAAATTGAAAAAGTGACCTTAGGTGATGGCGTTTTAAATTACATAATCGAGATTGTTCGGAAAACGAGAGAATCCGAAACGATCCAATTTGGTGCGAGTACCCGAGCAGCAATCTCAATCGGAAAAGCTGCACAATCATGGGCATATTTAGCGGGAAGAGATTATGTGACTCCTGACGATGTAAAAGTCGTATCAAAACCTGCACTTAGACACCGAATTCAGTTATCTCCACATGCAGAATTGGAGGGAATCACTATTGACGAAATCATTGAAGAGCTGGTGGGATCGGTTCCTGTTCCTAGATAGAGGCATCTTACCCACAAAACGATTGATTATTTTATTACTAATCCTTTCTATTGGCTTTTTTTTAAGTCTCTCAAAACTTTCATGGGAGCTGATGATTGGGTTAAATCTCTTTATGATCATAGGAAGCTTAGTAGATTTGTTGTTTTCACCTAACAAAAAACAGCTTGCTGCAAAACGTAAACTACAAGCTGAAATAGAGCGGGGGCTTCCCACTTCTATCGATATTGAAGTAACAAATCATTCGACATTTGGGCTATCATACCGATTAATTGATGGCATTCCTGGTTCCTTTACTCAGCCTTTTCTGATTAGTGGAAGGATATCTGGTGAAACAACTTCTAGAATCACTTATGTTACACGAGCTATGGAGCGCGGTGATTATCAAATGAACAAAATATATTTCCGTTACAAAAGCTACCTAGGCTTATGGGAAAAACAATTCACATTTACGATAAGTAACGAAGTGAAGGTTATACCAGATTTATCCGAAACAAGGCAATATCTTAAAAATGCACAGAAATTTTTATTATATGAAGGGGTCAAAATCCGGAAACAGCAGACAGGTGCTGGCGAGTTTTCAAAAATACGAAGTTATGTCGTAGGAGACGACCCCCGAACAATCAATTGGAGGCAAACCGCAAAGCTCCAAGAAGTGATGACGAATGAGTACGAACCAGAGCATGGAAAGTATATTACGATTTTATTAGATTGTGGGCGAATGATGGGGGCTGAGTTAAAGAAGGGAAATCGTCTTGAGAGAGCGATGGAATCTGCTATTACAGTTGCAACAGCTGCACTACAAAATGGGGACTATGTTTCTTTCTTAGCATTTTCAACAGATGTAAAGGTGTTTGTCCCAGCCGGAAAAGGAATGGCACATCTCCAAACGATTTTGCATGCGATTTATAGTGTGAAAGTAGATGCTGCAGAATCAAATTATGGGGCTGTTTTATCTTATTTGGAAACGATGCAGAAAAAGCGAAGTCTTCTCTTGTTGTTTAGTGATATACATACATTTTTAAGGGAAGAAAGCATGTTAATCTATTTACGAAAGCTTAGACAAAGGCATTATTTCCTAATGGTCGGTATCCAGGATGCTACTTTAAACAAACGTATAGATGAGAATCCTACTACTGTCCAATCAGCCATGCTAAAAAGTATGGCACAGCAACAGATGCTCGTGAAAAAGAAGGAGAAACAAAAATGGGAAAAACAAGGCCTCATGATGGTTGAGGCCGATGAGGATAAATTAGCAATTACTGCTGTTTCCTATTATATCAATATCATGAATCGGAACTTGCTGTAGCTTCTTTTTTTAATAAAAAGAGTTTTCCTGTTACAACGTAAAGAATCAATCCAATAACCGTTATGAATGCAACAGCATACTTAGCTTCAAGTGAAATCGCAGCAGGTGTGATAAACCCTTCAATAATTCCGGCAATTACAAATAAAGGAATCGTACCTAACAGCAACTGCACAGAGCGTTTTGCCTGATATTTGAGTTGGTAGCTTCTTGTATACTTGCCAGGAACCAGCAATTTATAGCCCATTAACAATCCAGCGCCACCTGCTATAAAGATAGCTGTAAGCTCAATCATCCCATGAGGGACAATATATGCCCAAAAATCATACGTTTTCCCATAATGCCAATATAATCCAGCTAAAGCACCGACGATAATGCCATTGTAGATTAATATATAGACGGTTAAGAGACCAAAAGTGATACCACTAGCAAACGCAAGGATGGCAACCTGAATATTATTTGTCATAATACTAGCGGACATTAAGGATGAATCCACTTCACCATCTGCACTTCCTAAATAGTCTGGGTCAACTCCTTGGGCTATTTCTGCTGGTAAAATGGAAAAAATATGAAGGGGATCCTGGTGAACTGAAAAAAAGCTGCCTACACCACCTAAAGTAAATAATAGTAAAGCAGCTACCGCAAATTTCCATTGTTCAAGTAAAAGACCAATAAATTTCGTACTGAAAAAATAACGAATTTGTTGAAAACTGGATACTTGATCTCTGTACAGGAGATTATGGGCTTTCGAGACAAGACCATTTAAATAAGGCGTAATCTCCTCGTCTGGAAAATAGGTCTGACTATACGAAAGATGCCCGGCACACTTTTGATAAAGTCTATGAAACTCATTAATTTCGGTACTGCTTCGCGATTTTCGACGCTTATGTAGGATGGAAATCAATTGCTCAAGCTGCTTCCATTCATCTCGATGCTGATTGACAAATTGCTTCATGTTCAATATGTAATCACCTCTTGAAATAGCAATATCCTTATTATAGTAATTTTAGAGAAAAATAGAAACATCATATGAAAAAACTACCTAGAAAAGGGGGGGTCTTTTTGAATCAAGAACAGACCAATATAAAAACACCTGAGTTTGTCTCCATCCAATTTCAGTTAGCAGGGGTGGGTAGCCGAGCTGCAGCTTTTTTTCTAGATACATTAATATTAACAACGGCAAGTCTTCTTGTTTTACTTACTCTATTACTTATTTTACATGGTAGCCCTGATCTTTGGTTGCTCGGAGAAAGTTTTTCTTCGGGACCAATCGCCATTACAATCATTCTTTTATTTATCTTAAACTGGTGTTATTTTTTTCTGCTTGAATTTTTTGCAGGAGGGAAGACGATTGGAAAAAAAGTCGTTGGAATTCGAGTTATCCAAGAAAATGGACATAGTATTACATTGCTATCAAGCTTTATTCGTAATTTTCTTCGGATTATTGATTCCATGCCAGCAGCCTATTTTGTAGCAATCATAATGGTTTTCTTTCATTCTAAACATAAGCGTATTGGCGATTTAGTTGCCGGTACTATCGTTATCCACGAAAGAAGAGCAAAAAATCATAAAAAACAAAGTCCACTTGAAAAAGAGATTTGGAAAAGAGGTCTTACAAAAAATTCTCTTACAGTTGATCAATGGACATTAAAATCGTTTGGAAATAAGGAATGGAAGCTGCTACAAACATATTGCAATCGATTTTTACAATTGAAAAATGATGTGAAAGACAGAAGAACTAAACAAATTGCAGACATTTTACTGCCGAAGGCAGGAATCGAAATAGCAGGAAAAACATATGAACAATTAGAAAATGAGCTATTAGTCCTATACTTAATCATGAAGGACGAATGGGAATTCGAACTTTAATCTCCTACTTTAGACTGACATCTTAAGCTATCCTATGTATAATAAATATTACAGATTACTCAACTAGCGAGTAGGTATAATGACCCAAAATACTAGGATCTAAGATCACACAGGAGATTCGGAAAATGAAATGGAAAACTTTTAGCATTGGACTATTAATCATCAGCCTTTTTTCGGGGTGTTCAGCACATGCGAAGGAAGTAAAAATTGAAAATACGGAGGTAAAGGTGGGTTCAGAAGATATCATTGCTACAACAAATAAATCATTACCGCTCGATCTTTCAGAGGATCGTACAAAACAAATCACACATCTTATGATTCATTTTATTAGCAATGCCGCGCTCAAGCCCGAAGATCCTTATAATGTAGATGATGTCTACTCTCTTTTTAAGGAATATAATGTTTCTGTTCATTATTTAATTGATCGAAACGGAGAAATCTATAGTCTAGTCCCTGAGAATAGGGTTGCTTATCATGCTGGAAAGGGAAGTTTGAGTGATTTTCCAGAGTATGAAAATAAAATGAATGAATATTCAATAGGCATCGAACTCATTGCGATGGGAACAAAAGAAGAAATGACAGCAATTATACCCGAAGACATCTATAATCAAATTGAACCATCATTAGCTGGATATACGGATGCTCAATATCAATCACTTAACCGCTTGGTACATAACATAGTAAAAAGAAATACATCGATTTTACATGACAGACGCCATATCATTGGCCATGATGAATATGCTCCGGGAAGAAAAACAGATTCTGGCTCATTATTTGATTGGTCTAGAATCGGATTCTGAGTTATCAGTAAACCTATACTTTTTAAAGGAAATTTGCCTTTAGAGTATAGGCTTTTTTATTTGAAATAGTTTGAAAACTTTGGAAATATTCTTTATAATGAAAACGTATACACGCTTTGTTTTAACTTACTTAAGGGGGAGATCCATTTGTACGTGCCATTGCTTTTATCACAATTCTTAGATCGAGCTGTCAAACTATATGGTGCAAAAACGGCTTTAATTGATGATGACAAAAGCTTTACGTATGAGGAAGTAAACGAAAGAGTGAACCAGCTTTCACGTGGATTAATGCATCTTGGTGTGGAAAAAGGAGACCGCGTTGCGTACTTAGCTCCGAATACCTCTGAAATGTTTGAGGGTTTTTATGGTGTATTTCAAATTGGAGCCATCATTGTTCCTTTAAACACAAGATTAATTCCAACGGATTACGAGTATATACTAAACCACAGTGAAACAAAAATATTGTTTGTCGATCATGAGCTTATCGGAAACATTGAACCCATTCGCGAAAAACTAAAAACAGTTGAAACGATCATTGTCCATGGACAAAATGGGGAAACAGAATGGACTGTTCCTTATGAGGAATGGCTGTCACGTTTTGAAAAAACAGCAATTGAGCGACCGGATATGGATGAGCAAGACATTGCGACATTATTATATACAAGTGGAACAACTGGAAAGCCAAAAGGCGTTATGCTTTCACATCGCAGTAATTACCTCCATGCATTAACAACCATGCACCATCTTCGTGTATCAGACCATGATACATTACTACATATTTTACCTATGTTTCATGTGAACGGCTGGGGCTCACCTTTTTACTATACAGCAAATGGTGCGACACAGGTTTGCTTACGAAGGGTTAATGCTGATGAGATTTTCAGAAAAATAGATACCTATAAAGTAACCGTGATGCATATGGCACCAACTGTTTTAAATACATTATTACAATATGCTGCCAAAAATGAGATACCAAAACAGGACCAAGATGTACGAATTGTAATCGCAGGTTCAGCTCCACCACCAGCCTTCGTTAAACGGGTAGAAGAAGAGCTAGAGTGGGAGTTTATCCAAGTGTATGGCATGACTGAAGCTGCACCATTGATTACAACCTCCATCATACGTGATACACAGTATGATATTTCCCAAAGTGAAAAATATCGTTTAAAAGCAAAAGCTGGCTATGAATTTATCGGAGCCGACGTTCGTGTTGTTAATGAATTTGGGGAAGATGTTGCTCAAGATGGAAAGGAAATTGGCGAAGTCATCGTACGCAGTAACACTGTTATGGAAGGATACTTAAACAACAAAGAAGGCACGGACGAAGTCATTCGAAATGGCTATTATCATACAGGAGATATGGCGATTATAGACGCACATGGAAATATTGAAATTGCAGACCGGAAAAAAGATATTATTATCAGTGGTGGTGAGAATATCTCTTCGATTGAGGTTGAAAGTGCTCTATACGACCATCCTGCGGTTTTAGAGGTTGCAGTTATTTCCATTCCTCATGAAAAATGGGGTGAAACACCACAGGCAATTGTGGTCAAACGCGATGGCTATGACGTAACAGAAGAAGAGTTAATTGCATTTTCACGCAGTCGTTTGGCACATTTCAAAGCTCCTACAAAGATTGTCTTTAAGACTGAATTACCAAAAACTGCATCTGGTAAGATTCAAAAAGTACATCTTCGCAAAGAATACTGGCAGGAAAAAGAAAAATTTATTAATTAATTAAAAATCCCCCATTTTCCTAATTTGGAAAACGGGGTATTTTCATGCACCAAGCTTTTGTACTATTTTTTTATCCTTTGAAAATGTCCAATTCACTAGAAAAATGCCTAGAAAAATAAACAGTGAACCAGCATAGACATACCATTCTACTACTTCTTTTAAAAGGATCCATCCGAATAATACTCCGAAGAATGGGGCAAGAAATAAGAAGGCTGAAGTTTTCCCTGGGTCACCGATATTTATTAAATAAAACCAAATGGCAAATTGCACGATTGAAGCCATGATTGCAAGCCATAAAATAATAAAAATTGATGTAGGCGCTATTGTTATAGTAGGTGTTTCAAGTGTAAAACTCATTAAGAGAAGAAGAAGGCCGCCAAAGAGCATCTGATAAGCCGTTAATACCCAAATATTAAAACGGGCTCCCCATTTTTTAATTAACAACGTTCCAATTGACCACGATAATGAAGCACCAAGGCCTAATAGAATTCCAACTTCTAAATGAAGGTGAGAGCCTAGTGTAATAAAGACTCCTGTCAAACCAACGATTACCCCAATCCAATGAAAGAGTTGATAGCGAATTCCAAGAAAGACGGTACTTAAAATAACAACGAGTAATGGATTGCTAAATGTGAGAATTGATGATTCTCCAGCAGAGATCGTTCGTAAGCTTAAGAAAATACAGCCCATAACACCTGCTGTTTGAAAAAAACCGACTGTAAAAATACGTAGCCAATCTAGTACTTTTTTGGGGAGTGGCTTTCTCCAAATAATTAAAGCCATAAGAATACCAGCAATTGTAAAACGTAATCCAACAAGCAGAAGAGGCGACACATAATTCAATCCGATTTTACCAACCGCAAATGATGAGCCCATTAACGCAGTAGTGGTCACAACAAGAACTGCAAATAGATATGGATTCATATTATTACTCCCACTTTTTTCCTCATCATATCATAAATTTAGTTTATAAACGGTATTTTTCTAACTAAATTCAAAAGAAAAAGGCAAGCTCGATGTGCTTACCTCTTTCATCATCAATGAGAAATTGAACATACTGATTGAATATCCTTCCTACGCTAGAGCTGGAGTTCGTAACAAATTCAAAATCTTAGAAGTTAATCTTCTTATCGAGATTGTTAGTTTTACGAATGTAAAAAATAACTCTGGGAATAAGCGAAATAGAATATTCATCGTATTTCCCTCCACATTGATATTTTGTGATTGCAAAACTAATCACAAGATTATTGTTTCCTAATCGCGTATTATTAATGTGTACAGGTATGTTTTTATCTTTTCACTGGAAAGATAAAAGAGTACATAACTTTTGGGGAGGGTTCTAATATGGATAAGATTAAAGTTGGAGAAGTATTTTCAATTAGTGATGAAACTGGTGAGGAGCAAGATGTAGAAGTTCTTGGTGTCGTTACAATTGAAGAGACTGAATATGTAGCAGTTGGCTTTCTTGAAGACTTAGAAGAGGATACTGAGGATGATATCGATATCTTCTTTTTGAAAATCGATGAAGAGGGCGATTTTTCTGCAATTGATAGTGATGAGGAATTTGAAAAAGTGTCTTCAGCTTTCGATGAGATTTTCGACGAGGAATTAGACGAAGACTAAAATGAAAACAATCCACTAACTCCACGTGAAAGCGTGGAGTTATTTTTCTATTCCTCATTCCATTCTTTGATAATTTCTTTTACCTTCTTTTTATCAATGATATTAATGGCATAGTAAATAATTTCTTTCGTTTTCATTTTCCTTACGGGATGATGTGCTACACCGTACAAATCTCCAAGGACTAAAACATCCATCATGGTAAATCCTATTAAAATAATCATTGGGTTCCTGTTTCCTGTCCATGTACCTTTCGTCCCTAGGACTACTGGAAGTGGTTTTTTCCTATTACTTATGTACTCATAAACCCAATCCTGCTCAGTAATTGTTTTAAACATGTACACAGCTCCATTAACCAAATTGCATACTTAAGATTCTACAAAAAAGTGCAATTCTATTCAAAAATAAACAAACTTCATATAAAATGGACGTTATAGCCTAATAAAATTTTCCACTAGAGGTAACATCGACCTGGATGAATCGTTATGATATGAAACAAAGAGAATGTTCATATTAAGGAGGAAATCATATGAAAAAGGCATTGATAAATGTAGATTATACAAATGATTTTGTGGCTAGTGATGGCGCATTGACTTGTGGCAAACCAGGTCAAGAAATTGAAAAAGAAATTGTTCGCATCACCGAAGAATTTATAAATAATGATGACTTTGTTGTATTTGCAATTGATCTTCATAAACAAGGCGATGAATTCCATCCTGAAACACGACTCTTCCCACCTCATAATATTGAGGATACATCAGGAAGATTGCTGTATGGTGACTTACAACGTGTATTTAATGAGCAACAAACCAATTCAAATGTTTACTGGATGGATAAAACGAGATATTCTGCTTTTGCAGGCACCAATCTCGAAATCAAATTACGTGAGCGTGGAGTCACTGAAGTTCATATCGTAGGTGTTTGTACAGATATTTGTGTACTTCATACGGCTGTTGATGCCTATAATCGTGGCTTTAAAATTGTCATTCATAGCTCAGCGGTTGCAAGCTTCAACCAGGCTGGTCATGAATGGGCATTAGGCCATTTTAAAGATTCCATCGGCGCAGAAGTACGTTAAGCGGTTCAATTACTGGAGGTATTTTTGGATGAATAAATATTTTAAAGATGACAGCTTTGCATTACATACAGATCTATATCAAATTAATATGGCTGAGATTTACTGGAGGGAAGGCTTAAATAACCGAAGAGCCGTTTTCGAAGTAAACTTCAGGAAACTTCCATTCGGAAATGGTTATGCCGTTTTTGCAGGTCTTGAGAGAATCATTCATTTTCTTGAAAATTTCTCGTTCAGTGAAACCGATATTGCTTATTTAAGAGAAGAGGGATATAAGGAGGATTTTCTTAACTATCTCAAGGATTTACGTTTTACAGGAACGCTTCGGTCAATGAAGGAAGGAGAGGTCGTTTTTGCTAATGAACCACTTCTCCGTATTGAGGGTCCGATTTGTGAAGTCGTTTTATTGGAAACCCCTATTTTAAATATTATTAATTACCAAACATTAATTGCGACCAAAGCATCACGTATCAAACAGGTTGTTGGCGATCAAATTGCGATGGAATTTGGTACAAGACGAGCACATGAATTGGATGCTGCGATTTGGGGTACAAGAGCTGCCTATATTGCAGGTTTTGATTCAACCTCTAACGTTCGAGCAGGTAAATTATTTGACATCCCAGTTTCCGGTACCCATGCACACTCAATGATACAAGCATATCGGGATGAATATGAGGCATTTAAACATTATGCAAAAACTCATAAAGACTGTGTCTTTCTCGTTGATACATACGACACATTGAAATCCGGTGTGCCAAATGCGATTAGGGTGGCAAAGGAAGAAGGAGACAATATTAATTTTATTGGAATCCGATTAGATAGTGGAGACTTATCTTATTTATCAAAGGAAGCACGCAAAATGCTGGATGAAGCTGGATTTAAAGATGCCAAAATTGTAGCATCGAATGATCTTGATGAACATACAATTATTAACTTAAAATCCCAAGGTGCAAAAATTGACTCATGGGGCATTGGAACAAAGCTGATTACGGCCTATGATCAACCAGCATTAGGTGCCGTCTATAAACTTGTATCCATTGAAGATAAAAACGGAAATATGGTAGACACTATCAAAATAAGTGGAAATCCTGAAAAGGTTTCTACACCAGGTTTAAAGCGCGTGTATAGAATAATTAATAAGAGCAGTCAAAAATCTGAAGGTGACTATATCACACTTGAACACGAAGACCCACAACACGAAGAACGCCTTAAAATGTTCCATCCTGTTCATACGTTTATTAGCAAGTTTGTTACGAACTTTGAGGCAAGGGAATTACAGCACATGATTTACGAAAATGGAACACTCGTTTATGAGATACCTACCCTGCAACAAATTCGTGAATATCTAAATGAAAATTTAACATTACTTTGGGACGAGTATAAGCGTACGACAATGCCTGAAGAATATCCTGTAGACCTCAGTCAAGAATGCTGGAATAATAAAATGAACCGAATTGAAGAGGTAAAATTAAATATTGAAGAAAAAATAGGTAAAATAAACGGATAAGAGTTTGTTCCTAAACAACCACAAAAGGAGGGGAACTTCATGAGTATTCAACAACAGATAATAAATGATTTACATGTAAAGCCAAGTATTGAACCAAAAGAGGAAATAAAACACAGAATAGCTTTTCTAAAAGCGTATCTGTTAAAAAGTAAGACAAAAGGATTTGTATTAGGAATTAGCGGTGGCCAGGATTCTACTTTAGCAGGCAAGCTATGTCAACTGGCAGTCGAGGAATTACGAAGTGAGGGGCATGAGGCTACCTTTATAGCTATTCGATTGCCTTATGGAATTCAAAAGGATGAAGATGATGCCAGAGCAGCCCTCACTTTTATCCAAGCAGACCGTGAAATGACCTTTGATATTGCATCAACAGTCGATGCGTTTGTTTCTCAGTATAAACAAGCGACAGGTGAAGAGATTAGTGACTTCAACAAAGGTAACGTAAAAGCGCGTGAAAGAATGATTGCACAATATGCAGTTGGAGGCATGCACAATTTATTAGTTGTTGGAACAGATCATGCAGCTGAAGCTGTTACTGGATTTTTTACTAAATATGGTGATGGTGGAGCAGATGTACTGCCATTAACAGGGCTAACCAAACGACAAGGACGTGCCCTATTGAAGGAATTAGGCGCAGAGGAACGCTTGTATTTGAAAGTTCCTACTGCAGATTTATTAGACCATACACCACAGCAAGCTGACGAAACCGAGCTCGGAATCTCATATGATATTCTTGATGATTATCTAGAAGGAAAACAAATTTCGCAAGAAGATGCAGATAAAATTGAGAAACGTTATCTCATTACTCAGCATAAACGACAAGTCCCAGCAAGCATGTTTGATGATTGGTGGAAATAGGATAGAGCCTGTTCTAAAATGTGAACAACATTTGGAACAGGCTTATTTTCTATAATTAGCTATTGCATCTTGGAAACATTTGTTAAACTTAAAAGGATTCATAAAGCAAAGGAGCCTACCTTTTTGAAAAAATTGTTCTTTATTGTATCTAGTTTAGTAGCCGTTATTTTGGTAATTTCAATTATTAATTATGAAAGATCATTGAAGGACTCTTCGCCATCAAAAAACATTGTGAACCCTCCAGTTTCAGAACAGAAACCAGCCCCACTGCAACCTATACCTGTCACTGACAGAATTGGATATACATTGCAAAATAATGAATTAAACATCACATATGACAATGGGATTAACTGGGTTACTGTTCCAGTAGTAGTGGATCATTTATTTAGCGGTGAATATAACGGTAACAAAACTGAACTCATTCCAGACAGTTTTATACTTTCCGATAAAAGTGCTGCATTTCTAACTACAATTGGTCCTATAAAATTAATAGCCTCACTGGATAATGGTGCTACCTGGCAGGAATCAATTGTATATGAAAATGCCCCTGCTATTCGATTCCGTAAGGTGGATTTCCTCAATGACCAATTTGGCTATGTCATATTATCCGGTGACAGAACAATGTCTCAAGAATGGTCGTCTATTTTCATCACGAATGATGGGGGTAATTCCTTCCGAGAAGCATCTTCCCCTGGTACAACAAGACTTATTTATAATGGAAGCTTTGTCAATGAGAAGATTGGATTTTTATCGTACGGAGTCATTAATCCGGAAGAGCCTGACTTTTATGTGACCACGGATGCCGGATACTCATGGAATCAAGCCAGCTTTACTATTCCAGAAAAATATCATAAGGTATTCGTTACAGCAGAGGAACCTTATAAAGAAGGTGATCATCTAGCCGTGCTTCTAAATCAAGGGCCAAATGGAGATTATATGGGCGGAAAAGTAAAAGGTAAATTTATTTCATTTGACCAAGGTTTAACCTGGAAGTTTGCTTCGGAGGTAGCACCTAATGACGAACCGTAAAAAACTAGTTGGGTTGATTTTGTTTGTAATGGCTATCGGATTATTTTTACTCCAAATGATCTATTTTTACCTCCATGCTAAATTTTTTGTAGAGTATAGTGACAATCGGCTGTTTTATGTGTTCAATATTGCAATAGCTTTATTGTTTGGTCTTTCAATGATCGTACTATTTAACATGAAACGGACAGCTAAAATAATAAGCATTTTCATGTTACTATTATTTATTTTGATTAATAGTACATTGATTTTTAAACATCCAATACCTCAAATCGTAAGTGTTTCCCCAGATTTTAAGAATATTTTCGTTGTAAAAGAAATAAGGGGAGAAGCCAGGTATTATCGAACCTATTATGGCATTTTCGCACGACAAAAGGAAACGCTTCTGTATCATCTTAAGGGCGAATATAAAATTAACTGGGTAACAAATGATGTGGCTGCTCTGACATATAAGGCAATGGATGATTCACTCCACCAATTTATTGGTACTTATGGCGACCGAGGTAGTGGAATATCTTATTATTATGTAGGCTCAGCCTTATATGGTGAATGGAAAGGGAGCAATAGTTCAATATCTACACATACAGAAGGAATTACAGTTAATCATGGCGGGAGTAAGGAAACCTTTAACTGGGACCAAATAGTTCAATTTGGCACATTAGCTGTTGTATTAGTTGATGATCATGAAGCAAAATGGACAATTGCATTAAATGATGATTTTATAATGGATTCAGGTTCCGGAATAGGTGTGGCAGGAACAATCAGTCTTTTTCAAGCATCGATGGAGCATAAGGAAATACTGATACTAAAAAGATAAGAACGCACAAAGTGCGCTCTCGGAAATTTATCTTCTTTTCTTTTTTGGATCCACAAGCGCACTCTTTTTTACTACAGTAGCTAACTCAACCTGAACATGGACATTTCTTCCATCAATGTCTGTTACATTGATTACTTTTCCTTTTCGACCTTTTATTTTAATTGCATCCTCAACTGCAGGAACATTTTGTACGAGTTGTGTTAATAAGAGATTTTTATTTTCAAAGTAATGAACAACAAACATGCTTATCACCTCATATGAAATTCATTATAAGTGCCCAAATATTCACTTGATAATATATGTGGGAAAACTCTTTTGGTCCATAAAATATAAGATTTTTTTTGGGGGAGAATTACGATGGAAATAAGGGTATACGAGAATACTGATGAAATTAGTTGGTTACGATGCAGGGTATTGGCGTTTCTAGACACTGCCTACTATGACAACGTTTTAAAGGAAAAAGAGAAATACGATAATCCAGCCATTGAATTAGTTGCAATTGAAAACGGAAAAGTAATTGGATTATTGGACATAGAATATGAAACCGAGGAAAGAAAAGTTTGCTCGAGAGGAAGCGGACTTGGTGGGATGATTTGGCATCTGGCTGTCCATCCGGATTACAGAAGAAAGGGAATAGGTGCCGAATTACTTAGGAAGGCTGTACAAATAGCAAAAACAAAGAATCTAAATCGATTGGAAGCTTGGACAAGAGATGACAACTGGGTCCGAAAATGGTATGAAACAAGTGGATTCCTCAAGGTAAATTCTTATTTTCATGTATATCTAGAAGGACAAGAGGGACTTGAAACTAAGATACCTAACCTAAAACCAGTGTACTCCTTCGCACACTACTTAGGGAAGGACCTACAAATGATCAAAAACAAGTTTTCAAGGGTACATGAATGTATTTGTTATGAAAAAACATTGAAGTAAAACATAATATTATTATGTAAACTAATAACTTTATTGGAACGCACATTAATCTGGTGCGTTTTTTTAATTCAATAATCACCTCGTTTTGAATTAACCTATCTCAAAATTAGATTAATCTTATCAAAAAATGATATAAACAATGAAAAACACCTATTCGCCATTTTCTACTCTTGGCTATCACAACATAAAATAACAAAACCATACAAAAATTCTACTTTTTTAAGCATATTGAAAGTAGGTATATTAAGGGATCTGTCGTGATTATTATTAATTAATATCAAAATTAGATTGATTTTATAAAAAATTAGCATTGATTAGATGGATAAAAACGGTATAAAATAAAAAACAAGAAAAAAGACGATTTATAACTTAATATCTTAGTTCACTTCTAATAAACAAATGGAAAGGGTGATTGGATGCAACAAATTAGACAACCAAATAAACAGGGGTTATATGATCCTAAATATGAACATGATGCTTGCGGGATTGGCTTTATTGCTGATTTGAAAGGAGAAGCTACACATCAAACGGTAACGCAAGGAATATCCATGCTTTGTCGTATGGAACATCGAGGTGCACAAGCTGGTGATTCAAATACAGGAGATGGAGCAGGAATCTTAACTCAAATCCCGCATTTGTTTTTCCAAAAAGCTTGTTCAAAACTGAGCATGAAGGAACCAGGTAGCTATGGTGTAGCAATGGTATTTTTACCTCAAAATCCTGTGTTAAGAAAGCAATGTCAGGATACTTTTCAAAACATTGTTGAGGACGAAGGACAGGAATTACTAGAATGGCGCACAGTTCCTGTAGATGGGAAGTCTATCGGTGACAGCGCCAGAAAAAGTCAGCCTTTTATATGTCAACTATTTATAGGTAATAAAGTCGGGGATGGCGAGGAATTTGAAAGACTCCTTTATGTGATTCGGAAAAGAACGGAAAAAAAGATACGAGAAGCACAACTCGCTGCTAATGAAACATTTTATGTAGCCAGCGCATCAGCAAGAACCATTGTTTATAAAGGAATGTTAACTCCAGGGCAACTTGACCAATATTATCTTGATCTAAAAGACTACGATTTTCAATCGTCCTTTGTGCTCGTTCATTCTCGCTATAGCACAAACACTTTTCCTAGCTGGGAAAGAGCACATCCAAACCGAATGTTAGTTCATAATGGTGAAATTAACACACTTAATGGAAATGTCAATTGGATGAAGGCCAGAGAAAAAAAGCTTGAATCACTTGTTTGGAAAGACAAATTATCAGAACTTGTTCCAATCATTGACCAGAATGGAAGCGACTCCGCTGCATTTGACAACAGTCTAGAATTTCTAATACGATCCGGAAGATCATTACCTCACGCAGCTATGATGATGGTTCCAGAACCATGGGAGAATAATCCGTCTATGGATAAATCATTAAAAGCTTTCTACGAGTTTCATAGTCATTTAATGGAGCCATGGGATGGACCAGCAGCCTTTGCATTCACAGATGGATTGCAGATTGGCGCTATGCAAGACAGAAACGGTCTTCGTCCAGCGCGATATTATGTAACCGTTGATAATACGATTATTTTTGCTTCAGAAGCAGGTGTTATCGATCTTGAACCTGACCAAATTCTAGAAAAAGGAAGATTAAGTCCCGGAAAAATGCTACTAGTTGATTTAAATAAACAAAAAGTAATTCAGGACGAAGTAGTCAAACGCGAGATATCAAATGAGCACCCCTACCAAAAATGGTTAGAGTCAAATCGTATTCATATTAATCAATTAAAATCTTTATCTCATGAACAAAAAGAGTTCCCTATCTCAAGATACCAGCAAGTATTCGGTTTTACTTTGGAGGAAATCAAGCAAGTGATTGGTGCAATGGCGGTCGAATCAAAGGATCCTATCAATTCAATGGGGAATGATATGCCATTAGCCGTTCTTTCAAATCAATCACAGCTCTTATACAACTATTTTAGACAGCTTTTTGCACAGGTAACAAACCCTCCAATCGATGCAATTCGGGAGAAATTCGTGACATCAGCATCCACTCTACTAGGAGCAGAAGGAAATCTACTCAATCCAACTGAAAGTAGCTGTCAGCGTATTCGATTGGAATCACCTATTTTATCAGATAATGAACTGGCAAGACTTCAAGAACATTTCAGACTAAAAGAAATTCCAATGTTGTTTAGAGCAGAGGATGTTGAAGGTACACTGGAAACGGCTTTACAAGACCTATTCAGTAGGGTTGATGAGGCGATTCAAAATGGACACACCCTTATCCACTTATCTGATAGGCATGTTACTCATGAATGGGCACCGATCCCTGCATTACTTGCAGTAAGTGGACTGCACCACCACCTAGTACAACAGGGAACTAGAACAAATGTAAGCATTATTGTCGAAACAGGTGAAGCTCGTGATGTTCATCAACTAGCTATGCTAATTGGTTTTGGGGCAGATGCAATTAATCCATACCTCGCATTGGCAAGTATTGAAGATCTCGTAGCAAACGGGGAGCTTCAGGAAGAAATCAATATAGATAAGGCTATTCATAATTATACAAAAGCCATAACAGAAGGTATCGTAAAGATCATGTCAAAAATGGGGATTTCTACGATTCAAAGTTATCGTGGTGCCCAAATATTTGAGGCAGTTGGGATTGCTGAAAATGTAATCAATCAATATTTTAAAGGAACACCATCAAGTTTAGGTGGGATTACCCTAGATATTGTTGCAAAAGAAGTTTTGATGAGACATCAACTTGCCTTTAATGAGGCAGAAACAACAATAAAACCAGGAAACGAGTTCAAATATAGGAAAGATGGAGAACTCCATGCTTTCAACCCAGCAACCACACATGCATTAAAAACAGCTTGCCGGAAAAACGATTATGAGCTTTATAAAAAATATGTAGAAAAAGCAAACCAAGAGCAACTTATTTTCATTCGTGACTTGTTTAAGTTTAAAGAAACAACACCAATTCCAATTGATGAAGTAGAGCCTGTGGAATCAATTGTTCGCCGATTTAAAACCGGTGCGATGTCTTATGGTTCATTAAGTCAGGAAGCACACGAAACTTTAGCAATTGCAATGAATCGACTTGGAGGTAAAAGTAATAGTGGTGAAGGCGGCGAACATTATGACCGTTTTACCCCTGATTCCAACGGTGATTCCAGACGTAGTGCAATCAAACAAGTAGCTTCAGGAAGATTTGGAGTTTCCAGTCATTATTTAGTAAATGCAGATGAAATTCAGATTAAAATGGCACAAGGTGCAAAACCGGGTGAAGGCGGACAACTACCAGGAAATAAGGTATACCCTTGGATTGCAGAAGTACGTGGTTCAACTCCGGGAGTTGGACTAATCTCACCACCACCACACCACGACATTTACTCAATTGAGGATCTTGCACAACTGATTCACGATTTAAAAAATGCAAATCCATCAGCAAGAATTAGTGTGAAACTTGTTTCGAAAGCAGGGGTAGGGACGATTGCAGCCGGTGTTGCAAAAGGTTTAGCAGATGTCATTTTAATCAGTGGTGCAGATGGAGGAACCGGTGCAGCTCCTCGATCAAGTATTAAACATGCAGGAATGCCTTGGGAGATTGGACTTGCGGAAACTCACCAAACACTTGTTTTAAATGGACTTCGTGATCGAGTGATACTTGAAGCCGATGGAAAAATGATGACAGGACGCGACATCGTAATGGCTACTTTATTAGGGGCAGAAGAATACGGATTTGCAACGTCTGCTTTGGTTGTCCTTGGTTGCGTACTTGTTCGACAGTGTCACTTAGACACCTGTCCAGTCGGAATAGCAACACAGGATCCAGAGCTTAGGAAGAAATTCCTTGGTAAACCGGAACATGTTGAAGCGTTCATGAGATTTATCGCTCAAGATGTACGTGAGATTATGGCTCAATTAGGTTTTAGAACCATTAACGAGATGGTGGGTCGTACTGACTTACTTGTACCAAGTGATCATGCAACTTCACATTGGAAAGCGAAATATCTTGATTTATCTAAAGTACTGTTTCAACCATTTTCAGGTAATGGACCGCAATACAACAAGAAGAAACAGGACCATGGACTTGAGCATTCTCTTGATTATAAGGAATTACTAAAAGTATGTAAACCTGCACTTGACATGCAGCAACAAGTGGAAGCGCAATTTCCAATCCAAAATACAAACCGAGCAGTTGGAGCGATAGTTGGCAGTGAAATCTCCAAGCAGTATGGGCGAAAAGGTCTTCCTGAAGATACTATTCGACTCACGTTCACAGGATCTGCAGGTCAAAGCTTCGGTGCATTTATACCTAAAGGAATGACATTAACTCTTGAAGGTGATGCGAATGATTATGTTGGAAAGGGATTGTCTGGAGGAAAAATCGTAGTTACCCCATATGAAAACTCAATATTTATTCCTGAGGAAAATACGATAATTGGAAATACTGCCTTCTACGGAGCCACTTCAGGTGAAGCCTACATTCGCGGTCTAGCAGGGGAACGTTTCGCTGTTAGAAATAGTGGCATGAGAGCTGTTGTAGAAGGAATTGGCGATCATGGACTCGAGTATATGACTGGTGGAGTGGTTGCAGTTCTTGGCTCGATTGGGAAAAACTTTGCAGCCGGAATGTCGGGTGGTATGGCTTATGTTTACGCAGACGATTTTGTTCATTTCCGAAAGCAGTGCAATGTAACACAAGTGGATTTAGATACTATTAGAGAAGAAGATGAGCACCAGATTCGACAACTACTTGAAAACCACTATACATTCACAGGAAGTACAAAAGCATCCATTATTCTGAACCATTGGGACGATCATCTAGAAAATTGGATAAAAATCATTCCCAAAGAATACAAAAAAGCATTACAACAACAAGAAAAGCCGAATGAAACATTAATAAAATAACACTTTTCCAATGGCTAAAGTGATTATTATACTATTCTATCTTTCTATCAAAACAGATTTCAAAGGAGGAATTGGAATGTCACCCATACATTCATATTCAAGAGAACAAATTATTCAAATCGTGAAAGAGGAAAATGTTCGGTTTATTCGATTACAATTTACTGATTTATTTGGTCAAATTAAGAATGTTGAAATACCTGTTAGTCAGCTTGAAAAAGCATTGGATAATAAAATGATGTTTGATGGTTCTTCTATCGAAGGCTTTGTTCGAATCGAAGAGTCTGATATGTATTTATACCCAGACTTGAATACATTTGTTATATTCCCATGGACAGCAGAAAAAGGAAAAGTAGCCCGCTTCATTTGTGACATTTACCATCCAGATGGAACTCCATTTGAAGGGGATCCTCGTAGTAACTTAAAAAGAATGTTACATGAAATGAGGGAACTGGGCTTCACAGAGTTCAATGTGGGTCCTGAACCTGAGTTTTTCTTATTTAAATTGGATGAACACGGCGATCCAACTCTCGAATTAAATGATCAAGGTGGCTATTTTGACTTAGCACCTACTGATCTAGGAGAAAATTGCCGCCGAGACATTGTCCTTGAACTAGAAGAAATGGGATTTGAAATTGAAGCATCACATCATGAAGTAGCACCTGGCCAACACGAAATTGATTTTAAATACCAGGATGCATTAAAAGCGTGTGATGACATCCAAACATTCAAACTAGTCGTTAAAACCATTGCTCGTAAGCACGGTCTACATGCAACTTTTATGGCAAAACCTTTGTTTGGTGTTAACGGTTCAGGAATGCATAGTAATCTATCATTATTCCGCAATGGAGAAAATGCCTTTTATGATAAAAAGGGGGAATTGGAACTAAGTGAAACAGCGAGACAATTTATTGCAGGAATTATGAAGCACGCAACAAGCTTTACAGCTGTTACGAATCCTACAGTAAATTCTTACAAGCGCTTAGTACCTGGCTATGAAGCACCGTGTTATGTTGCTTGGTCGGCAAGAAATCGCAGTCCGCTAATTCGTATTCCCGCATCCCGTGGTTTAAGTACTCGTGTTGAAGTTCGAAGTGTTGATCCATCCGCAAATCCCTATATGGCAATGGCTGTACTTCTTGCTGCAGGGTTAGATGGGATTAAAAATAAGTTAACTCCACCAGCACCTGTTGATTCAAATATTTATGTAATGTCAAAAGGGGAGAGGGTTGAAAATGGGATTGTAGATTTACCAGCAACCTTATCAGAAGCACTGGAACATCTAAAACAAGATGAAGTTATAAAAAATGCATTAGGTATCCACTTACTTGAGCATTTTATTGAAGCAAAAGAAATAGAATGGGATCAATTTAGAGTATCTGTTCATCCTTGGGAAAGGGAACAATACATGAAGAATTATTAAAATAGGCTCTTTTCTAACAGATTGTTGTTTTTAAATGTAAGGTGATTTCCGCTCCTGGTACTCGCTTCACTGCGGGGTCTCGCCTGGCTCGCTATTCCCGCAGGACGTTGAATTGCTTCCTTGAAACTACACCGCACGAAGAAAATGCCAGCATTTTCGAGGATTTCGTACCATCCACTGAAATCACTGAATGGACAAATAATATATCCCTTGCATAATCGGATCAAAAAGCAACAAAGTTTACGATAACAGCCTTAAAATAAAAGGAACGCACTCATGTGCGTTCCTTTTGCATTATTCAATAGAGGGGATACATTATTTAGAAGTCATCCCACCCGATACTACAAATTTCATAGCATCCTCGGGCTTGACGTCAATAATTTCAATCTCATCTTTCGGTATTAGGAAGGTGAAGCCCGCGATTTGGAATGTTTGTTGTATATATACAGCTACATAATCCTTTAATGGATCATAAAAGCTTTCTACATCTTCAGTTGTAATAAAACCAATTGCTTTTACATCCGTACCCGGTATCGTTACAAGTGCGACTTTTGAAAATGATTTCTTTTCTCCAAGAAAGGAGTTAAATGTGTCCTTTATAACAGTGTAAAGAGTTTTGATTAACGGAATCCTTTCTAACAGTCTGTCAACCAATCGAAAGATAGCCCCGGCAAATACTCTTGTTGATAACCACCCCAAGATTGTGATGACTACAAACGTGAGTAAAAGGCCAATTCCTGGAATATAATCTTCTCGAAAATAGGGTTTCAGGAAGTTCCCCAAAATCCCATCTAAAAACAAAAATACTTTAAAGACAACATACACAACTAAAATAATCGGAACAATTGTCAAAATACCATTAATAAAGTTTCGTAAAATACTTTTCATATCATTTTCTCCTCGTATCCCTTTTCGACTAAATCACCACTGCTTAAAGATTTTACACTATGGCCAAATAAGAATACAAATGAAAATGGTTCTATTTTTATAAGGTAGAATAATAAAAAAGGGCAAAAGCTCGAAAAGTTAGCTTGCCCTTTTTTCCAATTCATTTAGTCGATTCGGTTCAGGTAATAAGAGATTCATAAACGCCGCAATGAGAACAATAAAGATTGAAAGATATAAAGATAAGTCGTAATTCCCATAATGACTAAATAAAAGGCCAGGAATATAAGCACCAAGTGCGGACCCAATTTGATGACTAAGAGACAAACATCCAACAATAAAACCAATTGAATACTCTTTAAAATATTGGGTTACCAATAATGAAGTTGGTGCAACTGTAGCAAAATCAACGAATCCAAAAACGGCGGCAAATATTAATAGCAACACAGTATTATGTGAGTAGACTAGAATACCAATTGATAGTGCGCGTGTAAAATATATGAACACTAATAATTTACGGCTACTCCAGTAATCAATGATAACACCTGAAAGAAGGATTCCAACTATATTACAAGCTGCTAAAATACTTACAGCTGTACCCGTCACAGTTGGTGAAAAGCCATGGTGATGGGATAAAGGTATTAAATGTGTATCCATTAATCCTGTTGTCGTAAACCCACAAACAGCAAATGGAAGCATTATAAACCAAAATTGACGCATTTTAAAAAGCATGCTGAGCGAAACAGGTTTCTTGGAGAAATCTGACTTTGTTTCCTCTTCCTCGATAATTTTTCCACCTAAAGGCTCCATTGCTTTTTCATTCGGGTGATTACGTAAAAAGAGTAGAACAATAGGGAAGACGATTATGACTAATAATGCCCCTAGTATAAAAATGGTTGTTCTCCAATCAAACCATTGAATTAACATTAATGATCCAGGAACAAGGAGCATTTGTCCAAAACCAAAACCTGCTTCCATGATTCCTAGCGCAAGCCCTCGCTTTTTATTAAACCAATTCGTAATAAGAACCGTCCCTGCTACATTTGATGCACCACCGACTCCAATTGATACAAGGGAGTAGAGGACAAATAATTGCCATGGCTGTGTAACGAAAGTGATAAAAAAGAAACTAACCCCTACAAGTAGGGTACTAATCGATAATATAAGTCGTGCACCATACCTGTCTATCAACCTACCAATAAAAGGCTGTGATAATCCATAAATGACAAAACTTAGTGTGGAAATAAGTGAAGTAGTTACCCGATCCATATGTAAATCATTTTCCCATGGTTCTACGAATGCCCCGAACGCAAGCCTTCCACCTTGAACTGCTAAGAATGTGAGGAATGTAACAAAGACAATCATCCACGCATAATGAAATTTACTCTTCATTTTGATCTCCTTCGTTTAATGATTGTATTAGGTCGTACAAATAAAAAAAGGCAAATGAATATTCCATTGGCCTATCGCTTTGGTCAATATATTAGAATAATAGTACCAAACTTTTATCAGATATTTCAATTATTTTTTAATAGTCTTATAGATAATCATGTCAATGGCCCTTCCTTTCATGAAATCACAACATATTTTATTAGTATATTTCATTACAAAAAGGAGGGAGTGTCATGAGTAGGAGAAGAAGATTTGGTTTATGTATGCCTGGCTATAGATGGTGTGGTCCAGGCTGTGGTGGGTCCGGTCCGCCTACAAATCGTGTTGATTCATGTTGTATGAGGCATGACCTTTGTTATCAAAGATATGGCCCGTCACGAGAATGTGACTTAGCTTTTATGGAGTGTTTACGTCAACAGCGAAATCGATATACAAAAGAGGGCAGGGATGCCGCATTTTTTTATAATGTTATGAGACTTCGTAATATGTTCAGAATATAAAAAGAGTGCCAATCGATTCTTACATAGAGTAGACGATTGGCACTTTTTTATTTTTGGTTTTTACGCTGTAACTGCTTCAGTTGGTTCTTCTAATTCACTTGCTGGTCCGAAGAATTCGAAGTGAATGTTTTCAGATGCAACTCCCCATTCTTTAAGTGAACGATACATCATTTTCATGAATGGGACAGGACCGCAAAAATAGAAGTCTGCTTCCTTCGTCTCTACAGTTGCTTTTAACCACTCAAGATCAATAAAGCCTTCCTTATCAAAATTCATGTCCTGACGGTCTTGTTCAGTAGGCGCAGAGTAAGCAACAAAATTCTTTACATGATCATGTTTTGCTGCAACGCTTGCAACCTCATCCTTTAATGCATGAACCTCACTGTTAAGAGCTCCATGGATGAACATGACTTCACGTTCAGGTTGTTGTTCTACGATCGTATTTAACATGCTCACCATTGGCGTTAATCCAACTCCACCACTAATTAAGATAGCAGGAGTTTCTTTTAATTCAAGGACAAAGTCACCAGCTGGTGCACTTACAGTAATCACATCGCCCTCTTTAATTTCTTGATGTAAGTAAGTTGAAACAACACCATGCTCTTCACGTTTTACAGAGATACGATAATAATCTTTTCCAGGTGCATCAGAAAGACTATAATGGCGAAGATGAGTATATTCATCACCTTCAGGCTGTACTTTAACAGTTAAGTATTGACCAGCTTGGTAAGATGCAATTTCTTTTCCATCTTCAGGCTTTAAGTAGAAAGAGGTAATCACTTCGCTTTCTTTTACCTTACGATCTACTACAAAGTTTCTAAAACCTTCCCAGCCACCAGGTTGTTCCTTAGCTTCATTATACATTTCCTTTTCTACACCAATGAATGCGTCTGCAATTACACCATAAGCTTCAGCCCATGCATTGATTATCTCATCCGTTGCTGCATCGCCTAATACTTCTTTAATTGCACCAAGAAGATTTTCACCAACGATTGGGTAATGCTCTGGTTGTATTCCTAATGCACGGTGTTTTTGACCAATTTGTTTTACAGCCGGAATAATCGCCGCTAAATTATCAATGTTTGCAGCTGCTGCGTATACTGCATTTGCTAATGCAGTTTGTTGACGGCCTTGTCTTTGATTTGCATGGTTGAAAATATTTAATAATTCAGGGTTATTAGTGAACATACGCTTGTAAAAATGAGAAGTAATATCTTTACCATATTTTTCTAGTACTGGAACTGTGCTTTTCACGATTTCAATTGTTTTTTGGCTAAGCATGATATAACGTCCTTTCCTAAACCAATATTTTGAATACATGTTTATAATATAATGACAGTGATAATAAAAGATACCCTTTGAATACATCTTTTGAAAAGTTGTCACATTTACAGTAGAAATAGGACTTTCATGCTATACTAATAGTGAACTCACCAATATAAGGGGTTTTTTATAATGAAACTAACAAATTATACCGATTATTCATTACGTGTATTAATGTATCTGGCAATGAAAAAAGACGAAGAATTGACCACAATACAGGAAATTGCAGAAGCTTATAATATATCAAAAAATCATTTAATGAAGATCATTCATCATCTAGGAAAACTGGAATATATCATAACCATTAGAGGACGTAATGGGGGCTTTAAGCTAGCAAAGCATCCAAAGGAGATTAATATCGGAGAAGTAGTTTCTAATACCGAAGAGGACTTTAACGTCGTTGAATGTTTTAAAGAAGGTGGAGGCTATTGCGCAATTTCACCATCTTGTAAACTAAAACGGGCTCTATACGAAGCATTACAGGCATTCATTAACGTGCTATATGGATATACATTAGATGACCTAGTTACCAATAAGAATGATTTGCTTGATTTATTTCGCCTACAAAACAACGAAGAAGGAAACTAAGCTGAACTTATTAAACACTTCGAACGGTATAACCTAAGTATTACTCTAATAGGAACCAATACTAGTCGTTTTACATACATTTAAGTAGACGAAGTAATTAGTAAAATACTGGTTTCGAAGGAGAAGAAGTGAGATGATAAGACAAACGTCTGGTTTTTACTGCCCTTATTGTCATGGATACTTAGAACCACGGAATATGTATGATGAGTATTATTACAACCAATACGTACCACAATACCCATCACCTTACTATGGCTGGGATTGGAACCGCAATCCTGATACTATCTTAGGTAAGGCCACTTGGACATGGGGAGGTACGCCAACAAAGTGTGAAATTGGCTGGTCCTATGATAACAACATGACTGCAGCCGTAGGGGAAAATAGCCCTTTTAAATGCGGCCAACGTTTACGAATCCGAAACGTTTCGTTTGTTCCGAATCAAGATATCATTGTAACAGTTGTTGATGAAGTGAAGAAATTCCCAGCAAACCGAATCAATCTTCACCGTAAAGCGTTTGAAGCACTAGGTGCAGCGCCAAGTGTTGGGGTACTAAATGTAGAAATTACACCCATTGATTAAATGACAAAAGGAGAACAATGTCTAAATTGTCCTCCTTTTTTATTTTATAATTCTCTATTCAATAGGGACAACTGTTCACGATCAATTTCTTCATCATGATCCTCAAGCAGATTTTCCGAATGCAAAGCATCATAAGCGGGGTTCGTGATATAAAGTACCTGATTCTTCAGATGTTCATCCTTCTTCATGTAATACCATCCTTTCCCAGTTAGTATGATACTAATATGGCTCTTTCTAGTTCATTTTACACATAAAATAAAACAAAAAAGCCATCTAGCAGGTAGATGGCGAGATCCTTTAATATAAATAAAGTCGTTTATACAGGAGTCGCTAAAAGTTCTTTAAGGTGTTTATCTATTTGTTCAAAATAAGCTGGACCATCTGCGCCGAATAATCCAAAATGACCGCAAATGCTGTTAATCACACGAAGTTCACTGTTAGGAATCAATTTTTGTTCTGCTTCACAATCACGCGGAGGGAAGAACATATCTTCATCAATTGGCATAACAAATGTTTTTGCTTTAATTCTTCCAAGCGCTTCTTCTAGATTACCATTTGTCATTCGGCTAACATCCCCGCGTTGCCATTTCCATGCCATTGTTAATAGCGCGTTTGGATCCATCGCTGCAAAAAGAGGCTGTAAAAAGTCGTTTACGAATTCTGCGACAGAATCGACACCAAATAGGCGCCATTTTTCCTGTTTGTAAAATTCCGTACTAAGTCCCATAACAGCCCATATTTTAGCATGCCTGTTTAATCCGTCAACCACTTCTGTACAAGACTGATAGTTTCCATGATTCCAGCCTGGATCTGAAGTAATCGCTTCGATTAATGTGTCAGTAAAGATGAAATCATGAGTCGTATTCTTGGCAGTACCCGCAATCGGAGCTGCACGTTTAACCATGTCGGGAAATCTAACTGCCCATTCGTATGTTTGTTGTGCTCCCATAGACCCGCCAACAACTAACGCAATTTCATTGATACCATACTTTTCAGTAAGGAATTGATGCTGAGCTCGTACATCATCACCAATTCTAACATCCGGGAAATTCGACATACTTATGGGAGCAGGACTGTTATGAGGTGAGCTTGAAAGACCATTTCCAATTTGGTTGATGATCACAATAAAGTATTTAGACGAATCCAATGCTCGTCCTTCGCCAATATATGGTTCATAGGCTTTATTTGTACCAGAAAACCAAGTAGGAATGACAATAGCATTATCTTTTGCTTCATTAAGCTCTCCGAACGTAGCATAGGCAAGCTGACAATTTGGAATCACGCCACCTTCCTCTAGTTTGAAATCTCCTAAATGAAAAAGCTCATAGGGTCCGTGGAATTCTTGTGTATAAAATGAATTTTCAATCAATGTAGCAACCACCTTTCATTTAATGGAATCTATTAATACAATATATATAGGTAAAATACGTTATTAAGAACTGCTAGATGGACAAACTTTTAAATAAAATTGACTTTTATATTGACTAAGGGGTGCACCACACACTTTAAGATAAAAAGGGAGGGCGAGGATGTACAAAATAAAGGAATTTGCGGAACTGACCGGATTAAGCAAGGAAACTTTGCGTTACTATGCGGAAGTCAAACTTCTAGAACCAGCTTACATTGATCCAAAAAACAAATACCGCTACTATGATGATGGTAGCTTTTTTCTTGCAGTACTACTAGTAAAACTAAGAAAGCTTGGCTTTTCAATTCAAGAAATGGTATCAGTCATGGAGGATGAGTCTTTCGCAAACCTAGATAAATTACTCATTCAAAAGAGAACTAAAATTGAGCATCAAATTGCAGAACTACAACAACAAAAGGAAGAGATTGATGAATTTCTCGCATCTGGGAAGGAGGAAAACAAATGATTGAATGGAAAGAAGAAACGATCATTGAGGCGAATATTGAAAAGGTTTGGATGCTATTTTCGGACGAACATATAAAGAAAATAATGCCGAAAGTAGAAGAGCATACCTTGATTGAAAAAACAGAAGAAGAGGTTGGGGCAAAGCATCAACAAAAATATCGGGAGGGAAAACGTGTAGAAACCTATATTGTTGAAACGACACAATATGATAATACCGAAAACAAAAAGCTAAAGCAAACAAGCTTTGTACTCGGGAAAGCATTTGAAATTACTACGACTTTCACCCTACTAAAAATTGACGAGTCCCACACTAAATTCATATATGAAGGACAAAACATAGGAGTTAATTTTGTCGGACGGGCCATGCTAAAACTAAGCAGTAAAAATGCAAACAATGATGTTGTAAGGGAATTTTATGGAGCGCGTACGAAATGAAGCATTAAAAATATAGGCTCTTTTCTAAAAGATTGTTGCTTTTTGTTAATAAATTGCAAACCAATTTGATTGGAGCGTAAGGTGGCGACTCCTGCGGGAAAAGCGTGAGACTTGAGACCCCGCATGAGCGGTATCGACGAGGAGGCTCAAGCCACGCCCGCGGAAAGCGTCCACCTGAAGCGGAAGTCAACGATATAAAAACAACAAAGTTTGCGAAACAGCCAAAATATAAAAGTAAAATTTTTTTTAAAAGAAAGCACATTTTCGTTACCTCATCATATACTACTTATTGTGTGAGAAAAATGTTAGAAGGGAAGTACGGAAAATGAGCAACGAGATTAAAACACCAGTTACAAATGATTACAAGGATAGTGAAGGGTATAAAGTAATTGAAGTCAACCTCAACAATCCAACAGAAAACCTATTTGCAGTCGTAACACCTATTAAAATGCAATAAGTAACGAATTTAAAATACTATCTTTTCGTACGTATACTTACATAGAAAAGATAGTATTTTTTATTTTGTAAGAATAGGAGCATCGAGTACAATGAGGATACCAAATCTTTTAAAGGAGCAATACAATGGAGGATTTAAACCATCTCGTTACATTATTCGAAGAACATAGTAATCCCGCTAATGCGTTACCGATGCAAAAATATATGAAAAACCATTTTCCGTTTCTCGGAATAAAAACACCTTTAAGGAGACAATTAACACGTAATTTTTATAATGAAACAGGAATATTAAAAAAGGATTTAAATCTTGAACTTGTTACACAGTTGTGGAAAAAGGATGAACGGGAATACCAATATGCTGCACAGGATTATTTAGTTAGATCTATAAAAAAAGTCAATAGTAGCCATTTAACTTTTATCGAAGAGCTCATTACTACAAAATCTTGGTGGGATACTGTCGATGTTCTTTCACCACATATAGTTGGAAATATTGCTAAAGTAACACCTAGTATGATAGAGGAAACAATTGAAGGCTGGGCATTTGGTGAGCATTTATGGCTTACACGTTCATCAATTCTTTTCCAGTTAAAATATAAGGAAGAAACAAATGAAAACATCCTGTACAAATACATAAAAGCCAATGCAACAAGTAAAGAATTTTTCATCCAAAAAGCAATTGGCTGGGCTTTGCGCGAATACTCAAAGACAAACCCAGATTCAGTCCGTCAATTTATAAATGAAACACCATTGCAAAAGCTAAGTGTTAGAGAAGGTAGTAAATATATTTAAGGCCAGGAATCTCCCGGCCTTTACTTAATTACTCCTAAAATGGTATATTTACCAGATTTAAACTGGAATGTGATTTCATATGTTTCACCTTTGCTAAATTGAGCGCAAAAATCCTCGACCTCTTTTTTATCTTCGCTATAAAACTGATACACGCTGTATGGATCACTTACATTACAACTGTATTTTCCATCACCATTTTTTTTGGCCGATACGGAAACTTCCTGAACGATTATGGAGGTTTCTTTCTCATAGGAGGGGCGAAGATTACCAGAACCCATGGTCACTATAATAATGAATAATCCTATTAAACTTATAATAAACGCCTTTTTCTTTTCCATTTTTACAAAAAACATAAAAATACCGCAACCAATCGCTCCAATTCCTACTGCAAATAGAGCGATCATTAAATAAAATAACATCCCAGCACTCCTTTCTATAAATTGAATATTCAGACTGTTATCCATATTATACCATATAATGAATCTTAGAATCTTGAATTCATCAAATACCTTTACATTTTTGCAAGTACATACTATCCTTATAGAAAGAATATTCGTAACTACTAGGGGTGCCCGATTGGGCTGAGAGAAAAGCGTGCGTTTTTTAACCCTTTGGACCTGATCCGGATTATACCGGCGGAGGAAAGTAGAGTGGAAAATGTCCATTTTTTCTTGATACCTTAAACCAGGTCCATTTATGTGGAACTGGTTTTTTTGCGTTTTTCTTATTTTCTATTTGAGGAGGCTACTAGAATGAAACTACAAAATCAGGTTATTCTCGTTACCGGTGGTGCACGAGGATTAGGAAAGGAAATCGTAAAAGCTTTATCGAATGAAGGGGCAAAGGTAGTAATCAACTATTTTCATAGTGAAGCAAAAGCTCGTTCTCTACAAGAAGAAATCGGTGAAAATGCGATCTCCATTCAAGCTGATGTGAGAAATCGTGAACAAGTACAGAATCTATTTGTTGAAGCGAAAAAATATTTTGATCAACCTATAACAACCGTTGTAAATAATGCCTTAATCAATTTTCGTTTTGACCCAGTCGCAAGAAAGAACGCCGAAACTATTTCTTGGGAGGATTTTCACGCACAGCTCGAAGGAGCAATAAAAGGAGCTTTACATACAACACAAGCAGCACTTCCAGACATGAAAGAGCTTGGCTTTGGACGTATTGTAACAATTGGCACGAATCTCTTTCAAAATCCTGTTGTTGCTTACCATGATTACAACACTAGCAAAGCAGCTCTTTTAGGATTCACTCGGAACATGGCAAAAGACCTTGGTCCATATGGAATAAACGTAAATATGATTTCTGGGGGATTACTTCAAACAACGGATGCAAGTTCGGCAACGTCTGAAGAGGTTTTCCAATTGATAAAGGAATCTACGCCACTACAAAAAGTAACAACACCGGAAGATGTAGCAAACGCAGTTCTTTTCTTTGCATCACCTTGGAGTAAAGGGGTAACGGGTCAAAACCTTATTGTTGACGGCGGTTTGGTAATGAATTAAATCGGTAATGGGGGATTCATCTTGAGTAAAACACTAAAAATGACACTCACAGCAATGCTTGTCGCTATCGGAACAGTTACAAGTCATTTATTTGCAATTCCAATAGGTTTCACAAAAGTATTTCCTATGCAGCATTTTATTAATGTCTTGTCGGCGGTTATCTTAGGTCCAGCATACGCCGTGCTTCAAGCTTTTTCTGTATCTTTACTTCGAAACATGCTTGGGACTGGCTCTTTATTTGCCTTTCCAGGAAGTATGATAGGAGCTTTTTTAGCAGCAATCCTTTATACAAAAACTAAGAAAGCGTCAATGGCAATGACAGGTGAAATTATTGGAACAGGGATCTTAGGGGCAATTGCTTGTTATCCAATTGCCACGCTTATTCTTGGACAGGATGCAGCCATTTTTGGCTTCATACCATCGTTTATTTTCAGCTCCATTGTGGGATCTATTTTTGGATTTATCATTGTTGGAATCGTATTAAAAAACCCCGCGTTCAATAAATATCTAGAACGAAACTACTAATACGTAAAAAAAAGCTAGAGGTGATTATGCAGTCTTCTAGCTTTTTAACATTAAAAGGGATGTTACTACTTATATAAATGCACAGAATTGGTTTCTAATTAAAACTACAAATTCACTTTCCATTGTATATTCAACACAGTAAAGAAATGCGTAAACTTTTATTTAGTTTGGTAGTATAAAGTCATTTGAAAATACATAATAAGGTAGAAATGATTTCTAAAAAAACAAAAACTGTAATAAATATCTATTTGTGTATCTTTTTTAAGGGAAAAAGCGATAAAAGCATACGTAAAATTGAGATGCGTATGCTTTTAGATAGTTTAGCAATATGAAGTCATGCGTAAATTCCAAAATAAGGTAGAGTCGATCTCAATTAAGATTAAGACTGTAATAAATATCCATTTGTGTATCATTTTTTAAGCGAAAAAGTGATAAAAGCATACGTAAAATTGAAATGCGTATGCTTTTATATAATTTAGCAATATAAAGTCATACGTAAATTCCAAAATAAGGTAGATTCGATCTCAATTAAGATTAAGACTGTAATAAATATCCATTTGTGTATCATTTTTTAAGCGAAAAAGCGATAAAAGCATACGTAAAATTAAATGCGTATGCTTTTAGATAGTTTAGCAATATAAAGTCATGCGTAAATTCCAAAAAAAGGTAGAATTGATTTCAATTATGATTAAAAATGTAAGAAATATCCATTTGTGTATTGTTTTTAAGCGAAAAAGCGATAAAAGCATACGTAAAATTGAAATGCGTATGCTTTTATATAATTTAGCAATATAAAGTCATACGTAATATCCAAAAAAAGGTAAAAATGATTTCGAATACGAATGTTTCCGCACCACAATATCCGAACTACTTCTTTAGTCTCTTTTAAATCACCAAACCACCAATGATATATAACACAATGGCAATTACTCCTCCTATTGCTGAAACCTTTAATTTATATTGTGCATAATCCACTAGTTCTAAATCTAGTATTGAGGCCGTGGTTATCGTTGTGTCACCAAGTGGTGAAGTCAAAGCTCCAAATGCTCCGCTCGCAAAAACAGCTCCGACGGTTAGCGGGATGGAGGCACCCGTCGAAAGGGCCAAAGCAATTCCAAGCGGCATAAATAACCCCCATGTTCCCCAAGAGGAACCAATAAAGTACCCAACAACTGACCCAATTAGAAAAATCGTCGCAGGTGTTAAAAACCCTGGTAAAAATGAGCCTAAAGTGGAACTAATAAATTCAGAAAATCCTAGTTCCTCAGCCGATAAGGTAAGAGCCCATATAAGAATGAGAAGGGTAATCGCCTGCATCATTTGGTTTCCACCATCGTAAAAATGATACATAATTTCATGTAATTTCTGCTTTCGGATTACATAAAACACAAAAGTGAAAATTAGTGTGATAAATACAGCAAGCAGCATGACAAAGGTTGCATCGGCCATTGAAAAAGCCTCAAAGACCGATTGAGCACCAAGTGATCTACCGTTTTCCCATAGCAGATAGAGAGACAATCCTAGAAGTAAAAACACTGGGACAATTAAATGCCAAGGTTGTGCCTTTACCAGAGAAAGTTCTTTCTTAATTCCAATTCGGTGAAATTCATGATCATGTTCTTCATCATCTGCATGCTGGTGGGATTTATCACTTTTTTTAGATGGCCAAAATGTTTGAATGATTCCAATAAGGAGCATCACAATCGCATAAAAATTAAACAAAATACTTAATAAAAATACTTGGTAGGCAGACATCCCTAAATCAAGACCTTTAATGCCACCTTCGACAAGTGAAACCATAAATCCAACAAACGCAGTCGCAACCGGTAATAGAACAATAACCGATTCGGTTGAAATATCTAATGTCATGCCGACCTTTTGTTTTGATAGGTTCATTTTTTTTATGAGTTGTTTTATGATAGGTCCAATCATCATGATCCGAAACATTGGCATCATAAAGGTAAAAGGGAGAGTGAGCCATATTAATCCTAGCAGGCCACGTTCAGTCTTAATTTTCTCACCAATCCATTCCGTAAATCCTTTGATACCCCCAGCAATATTCATCATCCCAACTAAACCACCAAAAACATATAAAAAGCTTACGATTTTGATATTAGTTGGATCAGATAGAGTCGTCACAATATATGTAATTGATTGCTGGGTTCCACCTAATACATCAGATGTAACAAGGATTGCCCCAATCAATAATCCTAGAACTAGTCCCGGTAAAATATCCTTTAACCAAATCGCCATTCCAATTACAATTAAAAAAGGAATAAGTGAGATCCATGAATGTTCCAAACCATAATCCTCCAATATCGAAAATGTTCATTTGGTTAGTATGACCAATTTGGGAGGGGAGTATTTCAGTACACAGGAATACTTAGGGAGGTAGTAGGTAATGGATGTAGATATCAGAAGGCCAAAAATTGAAGACAAGGATGAACTTCACCGTTTTTTCAAGGATGTCATTATGGACACATTTAGTAAAGAAGGGATAGCTCATTTAACAAAGGATATAGTCGAGGAAATCGAAACAAAAAAGAGTTATTTACAATCTGATTTTACAAGTGCAGGCAAGAACCGATATTTTCTACTTGCCACCTATGAAAACACAACTGTTGGAACCATCGAGTATGGTCCTGTAAGTAAATTAATCTGCAAAAAGCATCATGCCTATTGTGATTTAGTTGAAGTTGGAACTGTTTTCGTCCATCCGAACTATCAAAAACAAGGCATCGGTACTAGGTTATTGCAATCAATATTTACAATTTTAAGGGATAGAAAAATAGAAGAGTTTTGTTTAGATAGTGGATACAAAAATGCACAAAAATATTGGAAGAACAAATTTGGTAAGCCGGATGTTATTTTAAAAGATTACTGGGGTAAAAATTTTGATCATATGATATGGAAAATACAGGTGCCGAAAAATTAGGAGTATACACAATTTGGAATGAAATAGTATACTCCTTGAAAATTTAACTAGTGGTATAAAAATACTGTCACATTTTCGTTTTCATCAATTGTTCCAAGAAGAATTTCATTTAATGTTACATTTTTGTAGGTGGCTGAAATTTTTTGTATCAGCCAATCTTCATTTTTACCAATTTTATTTAGCTCGTTATAGTCAATCTTTTTCTCCTTAATTACAGTCCTAGGATATTGGAATGGTTGAATAGGTTTGTTATAGGTACTCGGAGTTAGCGGTTGGTGTTCACTCTTTAAGAAGATAGAAAAAGAACCACCCGGCTCCCAAAACGCAAGTGCAACCTTTTGAACATCTTCCGTACTCTTCATTCTTAATTCTGATAAAAGTACATCAATTGAAATCCTTGCTTTGTTTAAATTTTTATAAAGTATATTTCCATTCTCAATCAGTAGGATAGGTGAGGGGATAAACAACTTTCGAATCTTATTAGAACGTAAACTTAATAAAATACCAATCAAATATAAGACCAAAATTACAGTCATTGTAATCATGGAACCCTCTAAACCTAATCCCTCATCTGATAATGGATGAGCAATAATATTTCCAATTAGTAAGACGATAACAAAGTCGAGAAGCCCAACCTGAGAAATCGTTCGTTGCCCCATCATTCTAGCTATCACGATAAAGAACGCAAAGCCAACAATAGCTCTGAGAATCCATTCAACAGCAGTGAGATGCTCTTGTGAAGCAAAAAAGTGCATAATTCCTCCACCTTAACCTTAATTTTCTAATTAGTTTGTACTAAGTACATTACAACTATTAGCAATAAAAACACTTTCTATCTCAGGGGAATAGAAAGTGTTTTTATATGCTCTAGAATAATCCTACCAATTGTTGAACGGATAAAATTGCGAACAGAATCAAACATGCAACAAATACGATGTTGGATAGTAAATTATTTCTATATTCTTTTTCAACACGCTTGGAGTTAAGTAACCACATTAAACTTAACGATAAAAATGGCATGAACAGAGCTCCAAGGGCACCGTATAAAATAATTAGTTGAACAGGCTTACCAAAGAATAAAAGAAGCATTGGCGGGAAGGTTAACCAAGCTAAATACGCACGGTAGGCTTTGTCTTTTTCAGTAACTGTTCGATTATGTTCTTTTTTCATCAGTCGTACAAAATCTGCAAATAGATAAGGAACCCCATTCCAAACCCCTAAAAGAGAAGAAAATGCCGCAGCCCAAAATCCAATTAAGAAGAGCCACGTGAATACGCTACCAAATTTATCCCCAATCATTTCCGATAATTGATACAACCCTTGCTCTCCCTGGATTTCGATTCCACTACCAAAAAGGAACTGACTTCCTACTATTAATAGAGAAAGAGTGAACAGCGCAGTCATAAAATAGGCTGCCTTTGCATCCAACCTCATCATCGGAATCCACTCTTTTCCTTTCCAGCCTTTTTCTCTTAACCAATAACCATACGAAGCCATCGTGATTGTTCCGCCAACACCTCCAATTAGTCCGAGTGTTAGCATAAAAGAACCTTTGGGAACAGTTGGGACAAACCCGTTTAATAAATCACCAAGGCTAGGGAGGAATAAGATTGCAGAACCAACTACAGAAACAAACATTAGACCAATTAGAATCATCATTACTTTTTCAAATAGGAGATAACGACCACTCCAAATGAGGAGGAATCCTACGATAGCGTGAATAACAGCCCATGCCCAAAACGGAAGTACAGGAAACATCGCACTCATGGCTAAAGCACAGGCGGAAGTCGCTGCGGCTCCATACACAAATCCCCAAATAACAGAGTACACACCGAAATAACCAGTGGCCCATTTTCCCATTTGCTGCCAGCCTTCGATGATCGTTTTACCTGTGCCAAGGTGCAAACGACCTACACCTTCATTTAAAAAATATTTGAAAATAGAACCAAGAATGATTGCCCATACAAATACTAAGCCAAAGCCTGCCCCTGCAACCAATGCCGCTACCAAATCACCAGTACCTACACCTGTTGCAGCTGCAACAAAACCTGGCCCAATCATCGCTAATTTCTTTTTATAACTCGTAGGTGCATCTATTTGTGTATGAAGATTTGACATAAACTAGTCCCCTTTGTAACATTTTTTGACTATTACGATAATTCTATAGTTTAAAATTGTATCACACACTAGATAAATACACTTGATGCAAATGGTCTGAATATGCCTAGGAATATTTCCTCAAGCAGGAAAGTTTGTTTCTTACCTTTCAATTGTTAAAATAGGACTGAGGAAAAATGGAAGAAGGGATTCGTAAAATGACAAATATAAATATACCAGTCTCCGTTCTAAACCTTGCTCCAATTCGCAAAGGACAGAATGGGAAAGACGCAATCGATGCAATGGTGGACCTAGCCAAAGCAACAGAAGAAATGGGATATACACGTTATTGGATCGCTGAACACCACAATTCACCCACACTAGTTAGTTCAGCAACTCCAATTTTAATAAAACATACATTAGAACACACCAAAAAAATTCGGGTTGGATCGGGAGGTGTTATGCTTCCAAACCACTCACCACTTGTTGTGGCCGAACAATTTGGAACAATGGCCACTATTTATCCAGACCGTCTTGATTTAGGACTTGGCCGTGCACCAGGAACCGACATGATGACCGCAAGTGCTTTAAGACGGTCGCATAATGATTCTGTCTATACGTTCCCTAATGATGTAAATGCCTTACTAACATACTTTGGACCAATGGAAAAACAAGGCTATGTAAAAGCTTATCCAGGAGTTGGTACAGATGTACCAATCTATATTCTTGGCTCATCAACGGATTCAGCATATTTGGCTGCCAAATTAGGGCTACCATATGTGTTTGCATCACATTTTGCACCTCGGTTCATGGAAGAAGCGATTTCCATCTACCGCAAACGTTTTGAACCATCGGAATATTTAAGCTCTCCATACATGATGGTTTGCCTAAATGTAATTGCAACAGAAACAGACGAAGAGGCTAAACGGGAACTCACAACCATGCAACAATTTTTCTTAAATGTTGTTCGTGGTACTCAAACCCCATTACAGCCACCCGTTGATAACATGGATGAACTTTGGAATCAACCTGAAAAAGAAATGGCAACTTCTATGTCCAGTGTTACATTATTAGGAAGCAAAGATTCCATCAGGAACCAATTAACAAGCTTCCAGGAAAAATATAATGTCGATGAACTAATGGCCGTTTCATACATCTATGATCCGAATAAACAAAAACGTTCGTATGAGATATTAAAAGAAGTTGTAGATGGAAAGTAAATGCTTTTGCTCAAGAAATAGGTACCATTTTATAATAATTGGGCGACTAGAAGCAAATTGCTTCACAATAATCTATAAACTTGATAAAATAATGTATAATTAAATAATGATCTATCTTCGGGGCTGGGTGAAAATCCCGACCGGCGGTGATGAGATTATTCTCTAAGCCCGCGAGCCGCAAGGCAGGATTTGGTGCGATTCCAAAGCCGACAGTATAGTCTGGATGGGAGAAGATGGAGGTTCTGCGCGTTCAAAAATTTTAACCTCTTGAACGTTTATTAAGCATGCCTTTACCTTAACTCCCTCAAGAAACCATTCTTGGGGGTTTTTATTTGGGTATGTCTTAACATGCTGAACCTTTCTTCTTTTGAGGTGGATCGACAAAAGAGGAGAGGAAAGAAAAATGAAAAAAATACCTTTACGTCAATTTGTGGCAATTGCAATGTTGAGTACGATTTCGTACATTCTCATGTTCTTCAATTTTCCATTGCCAACATTCCCAAGCTTCTTGAACGTCGACTTTAGTGATGTTCCAGCTTTACTTGCAGCACTTATTTTTGGACCGATGGCCGGTATCTTAGTTGAATTATTCAAAAACATGATTGATTATTTTATTACCGGCAGTGAAACAGGTGTACCAGTCGGTCACATCTCAAACTTTGTAGCAGGGATAATCTTTGTACTAACAACCTACTACATTTTTAAACTATTAAAAACAAAATTAGGCTTAACAATCGGATTAATTGGCGGGACAGCCATGATGGCAATCATCATGAGTGTTCTTAACTATTATGTCTTCTTACCGGCATTCAACTTTTTCTTGAATATTCCGGCGATGTCATCACCAGAGGCACTTAAAATGGTGGTTTACGCAATCCTACCGTTCAACTTACTAAAAGGCTTGATCGTAGCAACAATCTTCATGTTGTTATATACCCGCTTACATCCGTGGATCAATAAACAAGCTTCATCGATATAGAGTACTGAAATGCAGGCACCCACTTGTGGGTGCCTGTTTTTAGGTAATAACTAGGGTATTGAACGAAGTACTTAACTCATATCGGGGCTTGAATTTTGTTCTTCATACCCTGGGTGAAGTACATAACTCGTCTATGACGCTTATGTTATGTTCTTCATGCGCTCGATGAAGTACTTAACTCATCAATGATACTTAAGTTATGTTCCTCATACACTCGGTGAAGTACATTTCTCGTTAATGAGCCTCAAGTTATGTTCCTCATAGCCCAGATGAAGAACTTACTCGACAATGATCATTAAGTTAAGTAACTTCATACCCTCGATGAAGTACATTTCTCGTCAATGAGCCTCAAGTTATGTTCCTCATAGCCCAGATGAAGTACTTACTCGACAATGATCATTAAGTTAAGTACTTCATACCCTCGATGAGGTACTTAACTCATCAATGAACCTCAAGTTATGTTCCTCATAGCCCAGATGAAGTACTTACTCGACAATGATCATTAAGTTAAGTACTTCATACCCTCGATGAAGTACATTTCTCGTCAATGAGCCTCAAGTTATGTTCCTCATAGCCCAGATGAAGAACTTACTCGACAATGATCATTAAGTTAAGTAACTTCATACCCTCGATGAAGTACATTTCTCGTCAATGAGCCTCAAGTTATGTTCCTCATAGCCCAGATGAAGAACTTAACTCGACAATGATCATCAAGTTAAGTACTTCATACCCTGGATGAGGTACTTAACTCATCAATGAACCTCATGTTATGTTCCTCATGCAATAAATCTATAAGTTTTATGTTTTATTTGAGTTGTATTAATCATAATATGTCCACTGGTGCAATCCGTTTTTAGTATAAAACTTATCCAATATCCTACCAATTCGTCGTTTAGACTCCACAATCTGACACCAATCATGAATAATATTTGTTGTGATCTTCAATTCAGGGAAAAGTAATTTTAGTTCGTCCGTACTACGTTTTACAGCATCCACAACCATTTCTTCATTACCACAGTTTTGGCAAATACACTTTCTTCCCACAATATTCACAGATAATGATCTACAATTCACACAACATATCCCTTTCCGTAAGTCACTATACTTATATTTCGGTAATGTACTGTACGGGGACTCCTCCATATGCAATGAAACTAACTTTTCCGCTAGTACTTTATGTTTCTTATTTAACATTGCAGTCGACTTATTTAGATTTTGGAAAAATGCATGTAATTGTGTTGGAAAGATTATTGGTTTTGTAAGTGGTGCTTGGTATAGGGTGAAAGCGGGGTTTACAAATACTACGTAAGCTTGAATCGGTATTGTAAAACCATAACTTTGGAGCAATTGGCGTAGTAAAGATTCACTACGATGAAGCTGGATAAGTGGATTGTAGATTTCTTTTTTTGGTTTCTTGTAAAGGATGTCTGATTCAAAAAAATAATCACATTCATAATTTTTCACTTCAAAAATATAGAGTTTGTCTGGGGTAATTATCAGGGTGTCAATTTGGAACGTGGTGTTGTTATATTGGAGTAATAAATCATTTATTACTAAACATTCGCATTCTAACTTGCTTGTATAAGAATCAAACAAAACTTCTCCATCATATCCCTTAAACAGATTTGAACAATATTGTTTTTCTTGTAATTCGTCTCTACTTTGTAGTAATTTCATAATTTCTGATCACTATAGATTCTGTTCGTTCCTTTTAAATCATACTTCACAACCTTTCTATTTAATTTCAAATCTATTATACTCATTTTTCCAAACCAACACCATAAAATGGTAAACTATTTATACATACAGCAAAAAGGGGATGGAGCGATGAAAAAGAAAATCGTCCTTGCGGGTGGTACTGGGTTTGTGGGTACTTACTTTAATAAAAAATTCACTGAACTTGGCTATGAAGTTAAAGTTATTTCTAGAAATGCACCAAACATAACGTGGAAGGATAAAACGGGGATTATACAAGCTTTAGAGGATGCCGAAATGCTGATAAACCTTGCCGGAAAGTCCGTCAATTGCAGATACAATGAGAGAAACAAACAAGAAATTCTCAATTCACGAACTGAAACGACAAAACTATTGGGGGATGCAATAAAAGAATGTAACAATCCACCCTCCTTATGGATTAATTCTAGTACAGCTACTATCTATCGCCACGCGGAGGACAGACCGATGACCGAGGAAAACGGGGAAATTGGTAGTGGTTTCTCAGTGGAAGTAGCAAAAAGATGGGAGGAGGCCTTTTTTTCCTTTATATTACCGAAAACAAGGCAAATAGCACTACGTATTTCGATCGTCCTTGGTTCAGATGGAGGGGTAATGATACCTTATAAAAATTTAGTTCGCTTTGGACTAGGTGGAATTCAGGGTCCTGGAACTCAGAGATTCAGTTGGATTCATATTGAGGATTTGTTCAAAATCATTCTTTACATTCAGGAACACAACCACTTATCAGGGGTATTTAATTGTTCAACACCGAACCCTATTACAAATCGTGATTTGATGAATGCACTTAAAAGAGCTTTCAATCGGAAACTAGGTTTGCCTGCACCAGCTTGGCTTCTTGAACTTGGTGCGATTTTTATTCGAACGGAAACGGAACTAATTTTAAAAAGTAGGTGGGTTATTCCAGAACGCCTTGTAAAAGAAGGTTTTATTTTTAGCTATCCCACAATCGACCAGGCTCTTGCACAAATAATAAATCAAAAATGTTGAAACTATTTTCCCATATAACCGTAAATAATACTATTAAAACGTAATGGAGGAGATTTTATGCAAAGTAAAGGTTGCGTTAAATGTGGGAGTACGAATGCCGGAACGAAGGATGTTTCGATGACAGGTTCAGGGATTACAAAAATGTTAGATATACAAAATAATCGTTTTACTGTGGTATTTTGTAAGAATTGTGGATACTCTGAGTTTTACAACAGGGATTCTTCGAAAGCATCAAACATACTTGATTTATTCTTTGGATAATATGAAGGAGACAAATTAATCATGTTGCAACAGTTCACTATACAAACAAATAAGCGAGACCAAATGATAGATGTAACAGATAAAGTCCAAGAGGTAGTTGATCAAAGTGGAATGAAAGGGTGCGTAGTGGTCGTATATTGCCCCCATACTACAGCTGGAATAACGATAAATGAAAATGCGGACCCTGATGTGAAACGGGATATGTTACGTCGTTTCGATGAGGTCTACCCATGGCATCATGAGCTAGACCGTCATATGGAAGGAAATACTGCAGCTCATTTGAAGGCAAGTACTGTTGGCGCATCACAACACGTAATTGTGACAGAAGGACGTTTACTTTTAGGGACATGGCAAGGTATTTACTTTTGTGAGTTTGATGGTCCACGAACACGTACCTTTTATGTGAAAATCATATAAAAAGGCGAATCCTGATAGATTCGCCTATTCACCGTTGTAAAAAACAATTTCATCTATATCGTGAATCCACTCCTTAGCATCAGTACCATCAGGATTTGCCTTCCAAAGTGTTCTTTTATGATCAAGGATAGATGCGCCTCTAGTCCATACCAGTTTATTAATAGAAGGGACAAATTGTGGACTAAAGTCTCCAACACCACTTGGAGGTTCGGTTATTTTTATTTGATTATTTGCTTTTAAATCAATACGAACAAGATAAGGACGGGGATGCTTGCTAAAATCATTGGTCCATTCCTGTTCGTGGACACGAGAGACAACAATCGATTCGTTTGATAGCCAATCAAAGTCCAATTCTGCGTAGTCTGCTGGAGTATACGTACTTGAAACTGGCATTTCCCGAACCTTTAAATCTTTGTTTTTAAAGCCAAAGACAATTCTTCCGCCACCCGCAATATACGCAAGTGTATCTGCACTTGGGGACCATTTCGGTTTTCCTACTCCGAAAATAATTTCATCCAATACTTCAAAATTTTCCCCTTTGCTATCAATCACGCAAAGCATATTGCTGTCCATTGACCATGATGCAGTAGGAGAAACGATAAACGAGATCCATTTTTTACTTGGTGAGTATTCAAAATGATCCGCATACACGGCAATTAATTTATTTTCTTTCGTTGTTCCAACTTCTCGCGGAAGTTGAAAAAAACGTTCAACCCCACCATATAAATCAATGTCATGGTAATTATCGTTTACCTTTTTGGTATAAAGTGTCGCGCTTGTCCATCCGTCAGGCTGCAACACACCTGAGGAAGAAAGGAGGAAGCCGCTTCCATCTGGAAGCCAACTGAAGCCATGCACACCTGTTGCAATATTATAGAAACGGATAAGATCAGAGATATCTAGGATTCCACTAGCATTAAAAGCGACCACATTATCCGTCGGAGACCAGGTTGGTGCATAGCCATCATAGAATAATTTCTGTTTCTCACCAGTTTTTACATGATAAGCCCATATCTCAGATTGTTGTTGGTCCTTTTCAAACTCTGATGGTGTAGAGAGTTGATATAAAATCCACTTTCCATCGTGGGACCAAGAGGGCTTTGAGTATACATTTTTTGATGAAGTAATTTGAATTTCTTTGTCATTCATGAATAACCAAACATCACCATCTCGTATAAAACTTGCTTTTATAGAATGTTGGCTTTCTGCAAAGATAGGGATAGGAACAAACAAAAGTAAGCAAACTGTCATTATCAAATATCGATACATCTAAATTCCTCCTTTTTTCTCATATATACCTTAATTTCTATCTAAAATCCTCGGAGTATGTGTAGCAGAAATTTTTCCAAGTATTTGTTAAAATGGGAATAAGCCTTACATTTTTGAATTTCTTTAGGAGGGGAATATGGATGGATGAACGTTATCCGATAGGAGAATTCCAATTTCAGGGGGATTTAACAGAAGAATTAATCACCAATTGGATTAAGGAGATTGAGAAATTACCAGGATTGGTGAGGGCAGCAGTGAATGAATTGTCAGACCAACAGCTTGACACACCTTATCGTGAAGGTGGATGGACACTTAGACAGGTTGTTCACCATATTGCAGACGCATCGATGAATTCATATATTCGTTTTAAATTAGCCGCAACAGAAAATAATCCAGTTATTAAACCGTATGACGAAGCCGAGTGGGCAAAGCTTGCAGATTCGACTCTACCAGTTGATGCTTCATTAGCGATTATCGAAGGTGTTCACAAGCGATGGGTGACTCTTCTACAAAACTTCGGAAAGGGCGATTTCCAATTGACCTATGTTCATCCAGAAGGTGGCGAAATGAAACTGGGTGTATTTTTAGGATTCTGCGCTTGGCATGGTAATCATCATCTTGCACATATCACAACATTGTCTACAAGGAAAGGCTGCTAAAATTTTCAGGAAAAGCGGTGCCATTAAAAGCATAGCTTTTCCGATCAACTTTAATTATCATAAACCTACATATATTTATTGGAGGTCAAATAATGGCAAAGGGACAAACAAAGACAAATGCCATGAGAATTTTAGATTCAAAAAAAATTCCATATGAAATCTATACCTATGAAGGCAATGATGGAAAAATTGATGGGGTTTCTGTGGCAAAAAAGGTCGGAATAGACCCCAAACTGGTCTATAAAACACTTGTTGCTCACAGCAATACAAAGGACATCTTTGTGTTCGTGATTCCAGTAGAGGAAGAACTTGATCTTAAAAAGGCAGCAACCGTATCCGGTGTTAAAAAAGTAGAGATGATACCGGTTAAGGATATCCAAAAACATACAGGATACATTAGAGGTGGGTGTTCTCCGATTGGTATGAAAAAAACATATTCAACTTTTATTGACGAACATTCTAACGATCTTGATCGTATTGTTGTAAGTGCAGGTAAAATCGGAGTGCAAGTGGAGATAAAAGTAGATGACCTAATTTCCACCACTAATGGTAGTATCGCAGATATCATTAAAGCGTAAGAAGTACCATACCGTGACACAATCCTCGAAAAACTCAATAAATGAATTCAATCAAAACTTTCCATAGTCGGAAGGTTTTTTTAGTGGATCGTCTGATATTTTTGAAGAAACGAAAGTCCTAAATGAGAAGATTTCCCTCTCAATATCTTTAAAGGGTTGTTGGGAAAACGCTAATATGTTAATATATGAGTATCAAATATTTAAACTTAATATCCTTAAGGGGAGTAGCTTTAACAGCAAAGTCGTCAATACAGAGAATCGTTCTCTCGGCTTTGTTGGCAACTATGATGTTGTTAGCAAGACCTTACCAATAATACGGTATAGGTCTTTTTTGTCTTTTGAGGCCTATATCATTAAGATATAGGCTTTTTCTCATCCACTTAAAAGGAAGGGGAGTTCATAATGAATATATTTACAACGAAAAATTTCCCATTATTTATTACGAAGGAGCTTGAGCAGCTACATAAGAAAATTAGTCCGATCATGGATAAAACCTCTAAATATATATTCTGGTCATTTCCATTGATCACGATTTCACTTATCAACTTAGGATTCTTATTATTTTTCATGCCGTTTACAAATGAAGCAATTCCATCACTTGTTATATATGCAATACTCGGAGCTATTGGATTTGCATTATCAAAGGAAGCAAAATTTAAGAAAAAAGAAATTGAGGATATATCCTCCGAATATATCATTGAAAGAATTAAAAAGAGTGATGTTGTAACAGAAGGGCGTCAAAAAGACTATATTTCGAGACTACAAAGTCAGCCTAAGCTTGCTCTACATTTTTTTATTGAATTTTTAAATGAGGAAAAACAAAGAGAAAATCGAAATCTTTATTCCTAAAGGAGTCTTAAAAATATGAAAGAACCTATTGCCGAAGGAAAGTTGAAGGAAACAGCACCCGCAAAAAAAGCAATGACGAAAAAAACAATCCACCAAATCCTAATTAAGTTGCAGAGCCAAGGAGTAAATGCATCCCTAAGTAAAAAAAGAAGCAAACTTGCTTTAGGATCATAAAGACAAAACCTGACCCTTTTGAGTCAGGTTTTTTTCGTAGTTACAACATAATAAACAACAAGCATTAGTAATAAATAGACTGTATATCCAAAAAGTGAATAATCATGTTTCCAAGATATATCGTGAACAAACCAGCCGAAGTCTTCAGACATTTTTTCTCCGCATGCCATGGTAGAAGCAAGTACTAACACAGCAACAAGCTTTCCAAACAAATTCAGTTTTTGACAGATCGAAAGAAATACAACTAACATTACTGGTAAACCTAGTAGGGTAAATCCTACATTAACGGAAAACACTTCAGGAAAAGGACGCTTCGGAAAAGAGTACAAGCCTTTACCAACAAAATATAGGTCGAGATATGTCCCTATAAGAGTACCAAAAAGGACGGTAACTAATAGGCCAAAATTAATCCAAAATGGAAATGGCCTTCTTAGCAATTGCTGCGAGTTCGAATTTTTCAAGCGTTTTACAATATTCATTTTGTATCTCTCCATCTACGTTTTCGTGATCATCCATAAGGTAATGAATAACTTCCCAATCCTTATACCAATCCCCAATTTCAACAGGCTTATGTTTTCTATTTTTCCAAGCCAATTCTAATCGCGGACTATATATTCTTGGAGAACCTTTTGTAAGTTCACAGGATCTCACACGTGATTTTAATAATGTACCAGGCAAGCCTTCATCCACTTGATTAAAAATATGCGGCCAGTAATCCTTTCTAGACCCTGTATGTTGGACTTTATTAGCCCACATCTCCACTTGTTTCAGCCTCTCTTTATCCCTAAATAAAATGGCATACAATCGTTTTCCTAACAAAATACGTTCTCGAACACTTTTAAAGTGATGGAGGGTTTGACCAATCAAGTAAGTTTTTCCTTTTTCTTCGAACGGAAAAAGAATATGGTTTAAATCGAATAAATCCTGCAACTTAAATTGCACTGTATCGAGGACCTCTTTTTTATACGTGCTGTTAGATATGATTCGCTTTTCAAGATAGCTTTGCTCGTTAATTATTTGAGCCATTGTTAATAGATATGTGTCTTGTTTCACCCAGAAATAATTCCACATCGTTTCCATAAAAATCGAAACATGAAAATGAGGGAGCAGGTAAAATAAATTTCGCCGATATTGTTTACTAGCCTCATAGAGTAAGAATTGTGGAAAAGCATCCTGAAAAATTAACCAGTTCCCACGTTCCAAAAAAGAAAAATAAGACTCTGTTTCTTTCTGTGTTAACAATCTTGAAAGCTGGCCACCTTTTAAATCTGTCATATTCCACCCTCCATTCCTGGACACCATATGTCCAAGGAATGCCCAATGGATTTCAGGGTGAGCATGATAGAAATCCAGATATGCTTTTGTCCTCGTAATATTATTTAAATTGAGACTTCCCGTTATCGCATGTATTCGCTGAATCAAATACTGCTCTTCTACTGACAGTGGTGGCATCATTTTTTGTCTTTGACGTCTTTTAAGCGCTTTTTTGATTTGCAAAAGAGATTCAGAGAGTGGAAGCTTCTTCTTTTGGAAAAATTTGCACATCTGTTGACCTCCTCTATGAATGCTCGCGGATTCCGCTGAATATGTATGGAGTAGGTTGAAGGGAGGTGTTTTATGTTAGACAAGGTTAATATCAAATTACATGATCTGATTGAAAAAGTTAGGAAGGACCAGTCTCCAAATGGCTCATGGAAGTATCCGTTTGAAACAGGAATTTCAACCGATTGTTATATGATTATCTTATTAAGAAGCCTTGAAATAAATGATGAGAAGTTAGTTCAACAATTAACAGAAAGGATTTTAAGTAGGCAAGAAAAGAATGGGGCATGGAAACTTTTTTATGATGAAGGAGATGGAAATTTATCCGCTACTGTGGAGGCATATTATGCACTTCTATACTCAGGTCTTATTAAAAAAACAGACCCAAGAATGAAACGTGCGAAATCGTTTATCGTGAAAAATGGAGGTCTTAAGAAATCCCATATGTTCACAAAATTCATGCTAGCCTTAACAGGGCAGCAAAAGTGGCCAACATTTTTTCCGCTACCACTTGAAATAATTCTACTTCCCACTTCGTTTCCTATCCATTTTTATAGTTTTTCAGAATTCGGCAGGGCAAATCTCACTCCGATTATGATTCTTGCTGATAAAAAATTTCAACTTAGAACAAAGAATAGTCCAGATTTATCTGAATTAACTAGTAAAAGAGAAGAAGATGTCTTTGAATTTCGACATTCACCCGAATGGCGGTCATTTTACTCTGGAATTCAGCAGGCAGTCAAAGGTTTAATTGGGTTACCTACACATCTTCACCAATTAGCAATTGAACAAGCAAGACAATACATGTTACGCCGGATAGAACCTGATGGAACTTTTCTAGGTTATTTTAGTTCGACATTTCTCATGATTTTTGCTTTACTTTCCTTGGGCTATCCTAAAAATCATCTATTGATTAGAAATGCGGTTAACGGCTTAAAGACAATGAAAACCGAAATAAATGGCCAAACTCATATGCAATATACCACTGCAGATATATGGAATACTTCGCTTCTTGGGTATGCTTTACAAGAAGCAGGGGTACCAGCATCAGATCCAATGATTAAAAAAGCAAACCACTATTTATTTAATCGGCAACATTACAAGTATGGGGATTGGGCAATCCAGAATCCAACAGCTCTTCCTGGAGGATGGGGTTTTGCAGACATGAACACCATACACCCAGATGTGGATGATACAACATCTTCACTGAGATCAATAGCAAGAACGATAAAAAAAGAGCCCATTAACAGACAATCTTGGCAACTTGGATTACAATGGCTTATGACCATGCAAAACGATGATGGGGGATGGCCGGCTTTTGAAAAAAATACGGATAGTAAGCTACTAAGCTTGTTACCGATCGAAAAAGCAGAATATATTTTAACAGATCCATCGTCAGCAGATGTAACTGGCCGAACACTTGAGTATCTGGGGAAATATACAAATCTGCCTAAAGATCATCCTTCTATAAAATCAGCCATAAGATGGCTAACAAACAACCAAGAGGAAAATGGCTCATGGTATGGGCGATGGGGAATCTGTTATATATACGGAACATGGGGAGCGGTTACAGGATTACGAGCTGTTGGTGTGCTACCAACGTATTCGGCTATAAAAAAAGCGATTATCTGGCTTGAATCCATTCAAAATCAGGATGGAGGATGGGGTGAATCTTGTAGGAGCGATAGTAAAAATAAATATGTTCCATTAAAAACAAGTACATTAACACATACCGCCTGGGCGCTGGATGCCCTTATTTCAGTAAGTGAAAAACGAACAAAAGCCATTGATAATGGGATTCGATTTCTTCTTGAAAATGTAGACCGAGATGACTGGACGACAAACTATCCGAAAGGGCAGGGGATGGCAGGAGATTTTTATATTCACTATCACAGCTACCGGTATATATTCCCGTTACTGGCACTCTCACACTATCAAAAGAAGTATCCCAAAAAAAGCTAAAAGAACAAAATGCTCTTTTAGCTTTTCTTTAGTTTTGATGGATTGTTGATTTTATAGTGAACTGGGTCTTCAATGATGAACTCTTCTTCAACGTCCTTACCCTTTGCAAGTCGCTTTTTCACGATTTTGGCATCAAATTCAAGGGTATTTCCGGGTTCAAGCTCTAATTTCTTTAATGTCTTTGAATGAGAACACCAAGCCAGTCCAATTTCAGTTGGTTCTTCTTGTTGAATAACCACATTCTCAAGAACAATGACTTCATCGTTATCCTCATTAAAATGGTTCCATGTTAACGCGAATTGCTTGACCTTAGCGGTAAAATGAACCTTATCTGCTGGCAGTTCAATTTTTGGTGTTTTTTCTTTTTTCGCTTTCTTTTCGGGTTGTTGTTCTTTTTTAACTGCTGGTTTCTTTTCAGTTGTTTCCGGCTTCTCTGAAACTACCTTGCTTACAGTTTCCTTTGTCTTCGGCTGAGATACATTTGCGTCTGAAATAGCAGCTTTTGTAAAGCTTGGTGACTGCATCTCTTTTAAATAAGCAGGGTGAATACAAGTGAGATTCCCATCTTGAAACTCAAGGACGATTGTATTGTGTTTCCCGGTCTTACCGTACACCTCATATCCTTTGATTGTAACAATTCGCTGATGTGTTCTTTCTTTGTACCAGTATTCCTTTTTTACGGAAAGGCCCCATTCTCGAACCTTCTCTTCATAGTGGGCATCATCAACAAATGTTTCATACTCATTTTTTGGTGGGAGATATACAGTTCCGCCTGAGTCCTCTACATGAGGCAATTTGTTCGCCATGTATGAACATCCTTTCACTTTTTACAAATTTATGTAATTCATATAAAATATAATGAAACATATCTATCTCATATCATATATTTCTTTCTTACATAATAAAAGTAATTTCAATTTAATTCAAAGGAGAATTGCGATGACAACTACCTATTCATCTCGAACTGAAGTGCCTGAACAGGAGAAATGGAATTTAAATGATCTCTATTCTGATCTAAACAAATGGGAGGAAGACTACAAACTCATTGAAAAGATGGGGGAGGAGCTAGGAAAATTTGATGGAAATATTCATGACGGACATTCGTTATGTGAGTATTTAACCTTGAGTGAAAAACTATCTTTCCATTTTAACAAGCTTTTTGCCTATGCCATGTTAAAGGTCGATGAAGATACACGAGTTACCAAATCACAATCCTATTTAGACCGAGCTAAACAGCTTAGTGTAAAGGTGAGCACGAAGAATTCCTTTTTCATGCCGTTCCTATTAAGCTTAGAGGAAGAAACGCTAAAGCGTTACATTGCCGAGGAAGAAGGACTTCAGTATTTTGAAAAAGAATTACTTGAATCGTACCGGTACAAACCACATGTTTTAAACAAAGACCAAGAAGAGATTCTCTCACAATTAGGTGAGGCACTTTCTGCACCAAGTACAACATACGGTATGATTAATAATGCGGATATTCGCTTTGGTAAGATCACAAAGGATGACGGTGAGAAGGTAGAGTTAACGAGAGGAATGTATGCAAAGCTGATCGAGGATGAGGATCGCGAGAAGCGAAAAGAAGCTTATAAAGCCTATTATGAGCCATATGTTCATTTAAAAAATTCAATTGCTTCGACTTTATCTGCCGCGATTAAAAATAATGTGACCATTTCAAAACTACGTCATTATCCATCGGCACTTGAAAAAGCATTATTCGGAGATAATGTTCCAAAAGATGTCTATGAAAACCTAATCGAAACAACAAAGAAAAACATCAGTGCCATGCACAAATACACAAGCATCCGCAAGGAAAAATTAGGTCTTGATGAGCTTCGTCAGTATGACTTAAGTGTACCACTCGTTAGCGGGGCAAAGAAGGATATTTCGTATGATGAAGCATTTGAAATTATGTGCAGTGCACTTGCTCCATTAGGCGAAGATTATATTCAAACACTGAAGGATTTTAGAACCTCGCGTTATTTCGATGTACGGGAAACTCCTGGAAAACGTTCTGGAGCCTATAATCTAGGTGTGTATGGTGTACATCCATATATTTTGTTGAACCATCAGGATGACTTAGACAGCTTATTTACATTGGTTCATGAATGTGGCCATGGCGTACACAGTAAGCTAAGTTCTGAGCATCAACCGCAAATTACCGCACGTTACAGTATTTTTGTCGCTGAGGTAGCTTCAACAGTTAATGAAGTTCTTTTGATCAACTACTTATTGAACAATGAAGCAAATGAAGAGGTTAAGAAATTCTTAATCAATCACTTTATCGATAAATTTAAAGGAACTTTCTTTACCCAAGTGATGTTTGCGGAGTTCGAAAAGAAAACGCACGAAATGGCAGAACAAGGATTGCCTTTAAATGTTGACTCGTTTAGTGAAGTATATGAGGGATTATTTAGAGAGTATCATGGTGAGGACCTTGTGTTTGATGATGAAGTAAAATATGGTTGGTCCCGAATCCCACATTTCTACCGACCATTTTACGTTTATAAATACGCAACTGGGTTTGCATCAGCGATTCATATTGCTACCAAAATTTTAGAAGGGGACAAAACAACACTCACTTCTTATCTTCAATTTTTAAAAAGCGGCAGCTCCGACTACCCGCTAGAATTGTTGAAAAAGACAGGGGTAGACCTTACTACTCCATACCCAATTGAAAACTCATTAAAGAAATTTAATGAATTAGTAGAGCAATTTTCTCAGTTATAAAAATGATAGCCTTCCTAGTGTGGAAGGCTATTTTTTATTCCTTTGGATGTACCATTTGTTCAGGTTTTACATATTGATCAAACTCAGCTTCTGTTAGAATTCCTAAATGTATGGCAGCCTCTTTTAAAGAAGTTTCGTGTTTATGAGCATGCTTCGCAATTTTCGCTGCTTTTTCATAGCCGATATGTGGGTTTAATGCCGTAACAAGCATCAAAGATTCGTGCAGGTATTTAGAGATAACTGCCTCATTTGCCTGAATACCAACGGCACAGTTGGTATTAAACGATTCCATCGAATCAGCTAAAAGTCTAACGGATTGAAGGAAATTATAAATGATCACTGGTTTAAACACATTAAGCTCAAAATTGCCTTGACTCGCTGCGATTCCGATTGTTGCATCATTTCCCATGACTTGAACCGCAACCATTGTAAGTGCCTCACTTTGAGTCGGATTTACTTTCCCTGGCATAATCGAACTACCGGGCTCATTTTCCGGGATTGTTATTTCACCGATCCCACAACGTGGCCCACTTGCTAGCCATCTGACATCATTGGCAATTTTCATCAAGTTAGCTGCCAATCCTTTTAATGCTCCGTGAGCAAATACGATTTCATCATGACTGGTTAACGCATGGAATTTATTCTCGGATGAATAAAAGCCAAGCTTCGTGTGTTCTGCAATTTCCTTCGCTACTTTCTCCCCAAACAAAGGGTGAGCATTAATCCCCGTACCTACTGCCGTCCCACCTATGGCAAGGGCGAGCATTTTTTCGGTAGACTCCTTGATCATTTCCTTAGATCGTTTCAACATGTGAACCCAACCACTTATTTCTTGGCCGAGTGTTAATGGTGTAGCATCTTGAAGATGAGTTCTTCCGATTTTTACAATGTTAGCAAATTCTTTTTCCTTGTCTTCTAATGTTGTCTGCAACTTTTGAATAACAGGAAGGAGGCGTTCATTAATAGCTTTCACACCAGCAATATGCATGGCCGTTGGGAAGGTATCATTTGAGCTTTGACTCATATTAACGTCATCATTTGGGTGAATTCTTTCATCAATCCCGTTATCCTTTAACCATTGGTTAGCCCGGTTAGCGACGACTTCATTTACATTCATATTACTTTGCGTACCGCTGCCTGTTTGCCATACAACGAGCGGAAAATGGTCAACTATTTTTCCTGATAAAATTTCATCACCCGCGTAAATAATCGCTTTAGTTTTATTGGCATTTAACTTCCCTAGCTTTTCATTTGCAATGGCGGCACTTCGTTTTAAAATCGCAAAGGCTTCAATCACTTCTTGTGGCATTTTTTCCGTCCCAATTCGAAAGTTCTCCTTGCTTCGTTGGGTTTGGGCAGCCCAGTATGCATCAGCTGGAACCTTTATTTCGCCCATGGTATCTTTTTCAATTCGATAATCCAAGATAATCACCTCAAATTTTCTTCTCTCTATAAAGTACCAATTATACCCTTGTTTTATGTCATAGCTTGTTTGGATTTCAACATCCTTGTCAATAAAATTAATAGACTTTATAATTGTATTTTGAGTAAAAAGGAGGTGTGCTAACATGAATAAAGGGGAAAGCTTTTTTCATCGAAAAAAGGAACAGCTTGGTGTCCAATTAAATAATGTTCAAAAACAGGCCGTCCTTCATAGAAGGGGACCTTTGCTCTTATTAGCATCACCTGGTTCGGGTAAAACAACCACAACCATTATGAGAATTGGGTATTTAATTGAAGAAGAAGGAGTCCATCCTTCACGAATTAAGGCTGTAACCTTTAGCCGTGCGTCCGCAGCTGACATGAAAGATCGATTTGCTCGCTTCTTCCCGGAACAATCCCTAGACACAGTGGATTTTTCAACCATTCATAGTTTGGCATTCCAGGTCGTACGAGATTATTTGTATAAACAACAAATTTCATATCAATTAATTGAAGGAAATCAAGAAGGTGGACCTAATAAAAAACAACTGTTACGGCAAATTTTTAAATCATTGAATGGTGAGAACATTACGGAAGAACAGCTTGAAGAGTTAACCACATATATTAGTTATATTAAAAACAAGCTACTTCCTCGTGATGAGTGGGATAAGATTGAGTGTGATATTCCATTAGTCGAAGCCATTTTTGAGGAATATGAAAAGATAAGGAATGCAAATCATAATCATCTTTTACTTGATTATGATGATATGCTGACGATAGCAAATGATGCATTTTCAAATGATGAACCTATTCTGAGGAAATATCAAAATCGCTATGATTACCTCCTAACAGATGAAAGCCAAGATACCTCGCTTGTTCAGCATGCGATTATTGAAAAACTAGTGAAGCCCCACCAAAACTTATATGTTGTGGCGGATGATGATCAATCGATCTATTCTTGGAGAGGAGCGGAGCCGAAGTATTTACTTGATTTTAAAAAAGTATATCCAAACGCCGTTATCCTTAAAATGGAACAGAACTATCGTTCGTCTAAGGATATTGTTCATGTAGCAAATCGTTTTATCAAGCGAAATAATAACCGCTATGATAAAAATATGTTCACCGAAAATCCGAATCAAAAGCCGATTGTGATTAAAGAATTTGAGGATTATCGGTTTCAAGCAAAATACATTGTCAAAGAAATTGATCGTGTAGACGAGAAGAAGGATGTCGCTGTACTATATCGGAATAATTCATCTTCCATCAATTTAATCAATGAGCTTGATCGGAGTCAAATTCCCTTTTATATCAAAGACTCAGATAATCGTTTCTTTTCGCATTGGGTCGTTAAAGATGTATTAAACTTTATGAGAATGACGTTTACAGATAAACGAATCGATATTTTTGAACAAATATATACGAAATGTGGATTTTTTCTATCAAGGGAACAATTGTTCGAATTAGCAAAAAAGAAGCCAACGGAATCCATCTTCGATCAACTGCTACAAAATAAAGGTTTAAAAGACTATCAAATAAAACAAATTCAAGCATGCAAAAAAACTTTCCAACAAATGAAAGGGACAAAGCCACTTAAGGCGATAAAACTCATAAGAAATCAACTTGGCTACGATAAAACACTTAAAGAAATGAGTAAGAAGCTTGGATTTAAAACGGATTATTTATTTGGTGTGCTTCAAACACTTGAGGAAATAGCAGATACTCTTGAAACAATGGAACAATTCGCTGAACGACTAAAGCATTTAGAAAATCTATTAAAGACGTCAAAGTTTAATAAGAATAAAGATGCCATTACCCTTTCTACTTTTCACAGTTCAAAAGGGCTTGAGTTTAAAAAGGTGTATATGATTGATTTGATAGAAGGTGTGATTCCTTCACATGACGAGATTAATGCATATAAAGAGGGTAACCGTAATTTAATGGAAGAGGCTGTCCGGTTGTTTTATGTAGGAATGACACGCGCGGAACAGGAACTCGAACTATTATCCTATAAAAAACAAAATGGGAAAGACGTTACAGGTTCACGATTTGTCTCAAATGTAAAAAATATCATCTCTCCACCGGTTAGAGTCGAGCAGGCCGTACAAAAGAAGAAGCCGGTACGTGAAAAGACGGTAGTCCCTTATAATCCAAATGCGATTAAAAGGGGAGACGACATTGAAGAGGGAATGGCTGTAAAGCATCGTGTATTTGGTCACGGAACAATCTTGTCGGTTACAGGTGAAAGAATTGAAATTCAATTTCAGAAAGAACGAAAAGCACTGCTCCTTGAAACTTGCTTAGAAATGGGGTTATTGGAGCCGGCGGATGTGGTGAAGGTAAAATAGGATCACGATAAATTGAAGACTATTTCTTTGAAAACGAGCAAACATTATTATGATCTTCGTGCCTTTATGAAGAGCATAACCCTTATAAATGACAGACATTATGGTCTTCATAACTTTGATGAAGAACATAACTCTATTAAATATAAGACATTATGGTCTTCATAACCTTGATGAAGATCATAACTCTGTTACATTTCAGCCATTATGATCTTCATTACCTCTATGAAGATCATAACTCTTTTAAATGGCAGTCTTTATGTTCTTCATAACCTCGATGAAGAACATAACTCTTTTAAATGACAGACATTATGGTCTTCATAACCTTGATGAAGATCATAACTCTGTTAAATGACAGACATTATGGTCTTCATAAACTCGATGAAGAACATAACTCTTTTACATTTCAGCCTTTCTGTTCTTCATAACCTTAATGAAGATCATAACTCTTTTACATTTCAGCCATTATGATCTTCATAACCTCTATGAAGATCATAACTCTTTTAAATGGCAGTCTTTATGTTCTTCATTACCTTAATGAAGATCATAACTCTCATAAATGGCATTCTTTATGTTCTTCATAAACTCGATGAAGAACATAACTCTTATAAATGCCAACCAATACCTTTTTCATTTCTAAAAATGACATTATTGATTTTGATTCTCTGACTGATCCAGATTAGCCTTTTCAGAAGAATCATTACTTTTATTCTCTACTGGTTTTTCCTCAACGCTTACACTCTTAAGTTGTTCAATTTCTTTCTCTAGCTTTTTAATTTGACGTTGCTGCCTATATTGACGAAGAATCCCAAACATGCCCACGATTAAGCCTCCGAGTAAGGCTGAACCCAAAATGATTAAAATAAGCGGGATTTCTGAATAACCAAACACATAATTAACTCTTACAGAATCAACGTTCACTACCGCAAAGATTGCTACAATAAGTGCAAATAATAGTCCTAAAATTAAATTCCACTGGAATCTCAAAATATACAACTCCTTAATCAAGCTTATTTTTATCTTACCCATTTTAGCATTACATGTTCCTACTGCATACCAATTATTCGAAAATCATATCCCAATTATTATATAATTAAAGTATTGAGGCTATTGGAGTTGAAAGAATGAGTTCATTATTTCCGTCGCTATACGATTTTTTTATGAAACCACTTGAAAAAAGAAAACTCAGCTCGATTCGTCGCCGTCTGCTCAAAAAAGCAACTGGACAAGTACTCGAACTAGGTTCTGGAACAGGTATCAATTTCCCGCTTTACCAGAACGTTCAAAGTGTCACCGCAATCGAACCTAATCCACTAATGACAGAGAGAGCTGTTAACAATAAATCACAAGCTATTGTGCCGATTGACATTGTTCAAGCAGGTGCTGAAAACTTACCTTTTGAAGATGAAACATTTGATACTTTAGTAGCAACACTTGTGTTTTGCACGATTCCAGACGCTGAAAAAGCAATACTAGAAATGAAAAGGGTTTGTAAACCGAATGGAACAATTCTCATGTTAGAGCATGTAAAAATGAGAAATCCATTTTTATCAAAACTACAGGATTGGCTCACTCCTGCATGGAAAAAAGTTTGTGATGGATGTTGTTTAAATCGGGAAACAGAAAAACTCGTGAGTCAAAATGGATTAAAAATTATCGAACGTAAAGAATTTTATGGAGGATTATTCGTTGTAATGGAAATAAGAAATAGTAAAGAGGAGTGCTGACAATGGTTAACGAAATTTACTTAGACGATTATAAATTGAACATTATAGATTACGATGAAGAAATAAAAAATGGGTTATTGTTAGTGAAAGTTGATTTCAACGTAACAACCGAAGAATACCATGATGTAACAACATTATTATACAAAGGAATTTTTCACTTAAAAGTGCCAGATCAACATATAGATTGTAAAGTGAATATCCAGGAATACTCAACTTCTATCACGAATCTTTATGAAAAAGAACAGATTGGACTTTTCAGACTGACTCTTTGTGAAATAGAAGAATAGAAGGGAGTCAAAAATATGCGATTAAGTATTTTAGATCAAGCTCCCATTTCTGCAAATCAAACACCACAAGAAGCATTGGTGGAATCAATGAAACTAGCCCAAGCAGGGGAGCGATTAGGATATATTAGATATTGGATTGCTGAGCATCACGACTTAACAGGATTAGCCTGTCCTGCACCTGAGGTGATGCTTGGTTATATCGGAGCTCATACCAAATCAATTAGAATCGGTTCTGGCGCTGTTTTGCTCCCACACTATAAACCTTATAAAGTAGCTGAGGTCTACAACATGCTCGGAACACTTTTTCCCGATCGTATTGACATCGGAATTGGAAGGGCTCCTGGTGGTTCTGCAGAAGCGACCAATGCATTATCTGATAATTTTTTGCAACAGGTTTGGAAAATGCCAGAATCAATTGATATGCTTTTACATTTCATACATCGTGATTTTCCACCTGGCCATGAATTTGCAAACGTAAAAGCTGCTCCAATCCCAGAAACACCGCCAGTTCCTTGGCTTTTGGGAACAAGCAAAAAGAGCGCTATACTCGCTGCTGAAAAAGGGCTAGCTTACACCTTTGGGTTATTTATGAGCGACAATGATGGCGAAGAGATTGTAAGAGAATATCGTAAAAACTTTGTAGAGCGAAAAGAAGGAGACAAGCCACAAGTAATTGTTACAGTTTCTGCCATTTGTGCTGAAACACAGGAAAAAGCCGAAGATATTGCGTTAAGTTCTTATATCTGGGGGAAGCAAAGAGATAAGAAAGAAGGTAGCGGGGGAATCCCCTCCATTTCAGAAGCGAAGGAATACCTAAAAAAGGAAAATCTTTACAAGGGTTTTGAAAAAATGAAACAAAAAGTCATCATTGGAGACCCAATGGAAGTGAAGAATAGACTCTTTGAACTTCAACAAGCATATCAAGCCGATGAACTAATGATCGTAACCATTACACATTCTCCTAAGGATCGACTCAAATCCTATGAATTAATAGCAAGAGAGATGGGCCTTAAAAGTATTTTATCAGACTAAAAACCACGGAACATAAGTCCCGTGGTTTTTATTTAGACATCTGGTGTTAGTTCGGCCTTCTTCTTGGCTTTCAGGAACCTCACAATATTGATGACAATCGTTTTGATAACCGCATAGGTTGGAATGGCTAGGATCATTCCTAATACTCCTGCCAGATTTCCAGCTGCAAGTAAAAGAATAATAATCGTAGCAGGGTGTGTATCCAATGTTTTACCAAGGATAAGTGGAGAAAGCACATTCCCTTCAATTTGCTGAGCGACGACAATCACTAAAACGACTAACAATGCTTTCGCAGGTGAGTCAAATAAACCAACAATGACTGCTGGTGCACCACCGAGAAATGGTCCGACATACGGAATAATATTCGTCACTGCAACAATTAATGCCATAACAAGTGCAAACGGTAAGTCAATAATTAAATACCCAATAAATGATAGGGTTCCAACTGCTAAAGCTACAGTAACTTGCCCTTGAATATAAGCAGAGAGTGTCTCACCGGTTTCTTTTAAGATGGTTAAAGCCTCGTCTCTATAATCGGTAGGAAAAAATCTTGCAATTGCTTGAGGGAAACGGTCGCCATCTTTGAACATATAAAACAAAAGGAACGGCACAGTCACAAGAATAATTGCAATATTCGTCACAAAGCCAATAATTTGCGTTATACCACCGGTTATACGGTTTGGAAGAGTATTTGCAAAAGCAATTAGCTTTTCTTCAATCGTTTTTAAAAGCTCCTGTTGTTCATCTTGAATCCACTTAAATTCCGAGGACTTTGTTACATTCTCAAAAAAGTCCATCACTTGGTTGGCATAACCAGGTAGGGCATTACCTAAGGCGGAAAATTGTTTTGTAATAACCGGGACTAAGTTTCCGACTGCTAACATTATTAACCCAAAAAACGCTACGTAAATAATGATGATCCCTATACTCTTTGGAACTTTATGGCGATGTAGAAATTTGACGACAGGATTTAATAGAAAATAAAGAAATCCAGTAATCAAAATTGGGAAAAAGATGGTAGAGAAAAACACACCAATTGGTTCAAATAGAAAGGTAATTTTCGTTGAAACATAGATAATCGTTAAAATCAAGAGGATCTGAATAAGCCAATATTGTAATTTCTTTTTCGTCAAAGCATGTACCTTCTTTTCTATTAATATAAAAAATTATATCAATTCAAGAAAAAGAAAACAATTACTTCCTCTCAATGGATATTTTTCATAAATGGTATGTTTGTCTATAAATTTCTTCTGTAAAATGTTCAGGTTTTCCGTCAAAAATGATTTCACCACTTTTTAGAGCTATAATTCTTGAAGCAAATTGTTTTGCTAATTCAACATCATGTAGATTCATAACGGAAAGGAGCCCATGGCGCTCATGCAATTCCTTTAATAAAGAGATTATACGATTAGCAGTGCCTGGATCTAAGCTTGCCACCGGTTCATCCCCTAAAAACACACGAGGTTTTTGTAATAATGCGCGTGCAATTCCAACACGTTGCTTTTGACCACCACTTAAATGTTCAATCCGACGATTTTCAAATTCAGAAAGACCAACAACTCCTAACACACGTTTTGCTTGGTCAATTTCTTCGTTCGAAAAGATCCCGAGTAAATTCCTCATAGAACTCCGATAACCAAACATCCCTGTTAATGTATTTTGCAATACGGTCAAGCGGGGAATGAGGTTAAAGTGCTGAAAAATCATTCCGATTTCTCTTCGTACTAGGCGTTGTTCTTCACTCGTTTTATTTGTAAATCGTTCTCCATCCAAAAATACTTCACCACTTGTTGGCTGTTGAAGACCGTTCATACAACGGATGAGCGTTGATTTACCCGCACCGCTTTTGCCAAGCACACAAACAAATTCACCTTCAACTAGGTGAAGATTTACTGTTTTCAATGCAGGTCTATTTGTATTTGGATAGTACACCGTTACATCCTTCAACTCAATCATTACACACATACCCCATTCAAAGCGTCATTGCTTCTTTGTACTGATTTATCAACTTCAAATCACTTTATTCCGAACATAACTTCCAAACGAGTCCACAATAATGACAATTACCATGATGAGTAAAACGTCCAACGATACAGATGAATATTGAAAACTTTTAAAGTCATTAAAAAGACGCTGCCCAATCCCGCCACCTCCAATAAATCCGAGTATGAGGGAAGTGCGGATCGCAACCTCAAACCGATAAAAATATTGTGATAAGACATTTGGCCAAATTTGCGGTAGGATGCTAAAAAGAGATGCTAACCAGTTTTTTGTTCCAACAGCTCTCATGGCTTCCTGTGGACCGGGTTCAGCTGATTCAATCAATTCGGAAATTAATTTTCCAAGAACACCTATATTGTGAAACATTATAGCTAACACAGCAGGAAAGGGGCCAAGCCCCAGTGCCGTTAATAAAATCAATCCGAACACAATTTCCGGTATTGAACGGACAAAGCTCATTAAGATCCGGACTACATTGTAAATTATGCCCGATGGAGAGGTGTTCTTGGCCCCAAGAAAGCTAATCGGTAACGCGATGATAAGCCCGAAAAAACTTCCTAGAAATGCCATCGCAAGGGTCTCAGCACTATCCCATAACAATAGAGGTAATGCTGTAAAATCAATAGGAAACCATTGTGAAAGAAAATCTATCATATTTCGAAAATCACGAAATTTTGATAAGTCGAATTCGGTTAATCTCATACTAACAAAAATTGCAATAACCAATAGAACTACAGTTAGAAAAGTAGATCGTTTAAACCACATATGAATCAGCTCTATTCATTAATAATTCCTTGTTTGATTGCAGCTTTCCGGATGCTCTCATAGTCCTCATCCGTTGCTTCTGTAAAACCGCTCGCGCCAAACGCTGCTAATATTTCTTCATCTTCAATGGCTAAGAAGGCATCTTTAAGTTTTTGAATGGTTTCGTCATCAGTATCTTTATGTACAGCCCATGGGTATTGAAACAATTTTTCAGATTGCCAAATTGTTTTAATTAACGAACCATCTACTTTTCCAGATTCAACTAACTGATTATAGATTGCACTATCGATGGCTCCTGCACCGACTTGTTTATTTTGTACCGCTAAGGCTGTGGCATCATGTGAACCAGTATATCGAACCGTTTTAAAATTGTGCTCATCTTCAGATTTAAACACACCTTGATCTTGTAATTCGATAGAAGGAATGAGAGAGCCTGAGGTTGAGTTAATATCACCAAAAGCAAAATCAATTTCTTTTGAGTTAGTGACCAAATCTTCTATCGAATTTAAAGGACTGTCTTTATGAGTAATGATATAAGAATGGTAAAATGGCTCACCATCAATCAATTGGGTGATGATCGCTTTTGCACCGCTTTTTTCGTGGGCCACAACATAGGTTAATGGACCAAAATAGGCCATATCAATTTTGTCATAATTCATTGCCTCTACTACACCGTTATAGTCTGGATACACTTCAACAGACACGTCACGGTTTAATTTTTCCGTTAATACAGTCTGAAGCTTATCCATCGCTGTCTCCATTTCGCCAACTGTTTGGACTGGAATGACTCCAATTGTAAAAGATTCTTCTTTCTCATTTTCGTTTTCATCACTAGTGTTTGAACCACAAGCCGTAAGAAGGAGGGTTAAAACTAGGAAGAGAACATAAATCGTTTTCGTTTTCAAATTTGACACCTCATTTTGTAAATTACATTAAAGTTAAAGGTATTATTTCCTATCAACCTAAAAAGGACTCAAACTAGAGTCCTTTAGATTACCTTAATAATTCCAGGTTTTTCGCTTGTTACTTCACCAATTATGCTCGCTTCTACATTGTTTTCGTGTAGTTTTTGCAGCATTTTTTCGGCTTCAGCTTCTGGAACAGATACAAGAAGTCCACCTGATGTGATTGCATCACAAAGAATGAGTTGATCGAGTTCATCAAGACCAGAACTATACTCAATTCGTTCTGCTAACCAAGCATGATTTTTCTTTGTTCCACCCGGAACTACTTTTTGTTCAGCGAGTTCTTTCGTTCTTGGCAAAATTGGGACACTTTCGTACTGAATCGTCATGCCAACTTGGCTTCCTTCAGCCATTTCCATTGCGTGACCTAGCAGACCAAATCCTGTAACATCTGTACAAGCATGAACATGATATTCTTCCATTACCTCGGCAGCATTTTTATTTAATGTTGCCATGACTTCTGTTACTTTTTTGATATCTTTAGTCTCTAATAGGTCTCTCTTAATAGCTGTTGTTAATATCCCAACCCCGATTGGCTTAGTTAAAATAAGGCGGTCACCAGGCTTTGCACCGACATTTGCACGAATTCGATTGGGATGAACAGTACCTGTCACGGATAAGCCGAATTTTGGCTCCTTGTCATCGATGGAGTGTCCACCAACTAATGAAGCTCCTGATTCTCTTACTTTTTCCGCAGCACCTGCTAAGATGTCGGCTAAAATACTTTTATCTAATGTATTAATAGGGAAGGCGACGATGTTCATAACTGTAATCGGTTTTCCTCCCATTGCGTAGACATCACTTAAAGCATTCGCTGCTGCAATTTGCCCAAACATGTACGGATCGTCCACGATTGGCGTAAAAAAGTCCAGTGTTTGCACAAGCGCAAGATCATCACTGATTCTATATACTCCGGCATCATCAGGCGTATCAAGACCAACTAATAAATTAGGATTTGGCGTAGCTTTTGGTAAATGACGCAGAACCTGCGTCAGGTCCTCAGGACCGATTTTGCATCCTCAGCCAGCCTTTGTTGAAAGGGAGGTCAATTTAATGATTTCTTCCTTCTTAGACATCAACTTCACTCCTTCCACACTTTTTAACATTTCATTTTTATAAACAATATTGGCGGGACTGTGTGGGAATCGAACCCACCAGAGACGACACGCGCCTCCCTCAGGGTTTTGAAGACCCAGGGGGACACCAGTCACCCAGCCAACCCCAAAAAGGAACACCTTTCATTATATACAGGAATCTATTTTCAAGGCAAATAATAATCATCCTGCTTGAAATTGCTTCAGGCTTCCTAGTAAAGTAGAAGGTAGAGACTACGGTAATAAAAAGAGAGGAGGGACATAATGACTGAAGTCTATTACACCATTGGAATGGCGGGACATATTGACCACGGAAAAACAACCCTCACGAAAGCATTAACAGGCGTTGATACTGATCGGTTAAAAGAAGAAAAAGAACGGAATATATCAATTGAGCCTGGCTTTGCACCTCTTTTATTAAATAACGAAATGCATATCTCAATCGTGGATGTACCTGGACATGAACGATTCATTAGACAAATGATTGCCGGTGTTGCCGGGATTGATCTTGTGTTGCTTGTGATTGCAGCGGACGAAGGGGTCATGCCACAAACAAAAGAACACCTCCAAATATTAAAATTTTTAGGTATTAAGAAATGTATGATTGTGGTTTCAAAGATTGAAAGGGTAGAGAAGGAGTTGCTGGAACTCGCTGTCGATGAGATAAATGAATTACTCGCCGATACGGATTATAAGGATGCTCCAATCCTGTATATTGATAGCTTATCAAGAAACGGAATACCCGAACTAAAGCAAGCTATTCAAAAGGAACTTAAAAATCTTAACCAAAGAAATAGCCATGGATCATTTCGCTTGCCAATTGACCAGGCATTTACAGTTCAAGGACATGGTACGGTTGTTAGAGGAACGGTGTTTGAAGGTAGTGTGACAAAAGACAGTCCATTAACCCTTTTGCCGTCAGAAAAAAAGATTAAAATACGCCAAATTCAGGTTCATAATCAAGAAACAAAACAGGCACAGGCAGGGCAACGGGTGGCACTAAATATTACCGGAGCAACAAAAGACGAGATTAGACGTGGTGATGTGCTAGTTGATTCAGAAAACTTTCAAGTAACTAACATTATTGATGTTTCACTGCAGCTTGTTTCATCACTATCAATTCCACTAAAGCAACGTTCTCCGGTCAAGTTACATGTAGGTACCACTGAAGCTTACGGCAAAATTATCTTTTTTGATCGGAATGAAGTTCAGGAATCAACGGATGAAATACTTTGTCAGATTCGATTAGATGATGAAATTGTAGTACGTCGTGGGGATAGGTTTATATTACGAAGACCCACTCCAGTTGAAACACTTGGTGGTGGATGGATTACTCAGCCACAAGCTCAGAAATACAGATTTGGTGAAGAAACCATAAATATGCTCAAAAAACAAAAGGAGCGTTCACCATCAGAAATCATTGATGATTTACTTCAGACTCATAAGCTATTATCAACGCTTAGGCTAATTCAACTATCCTCTTTACAAGAGGAAGAAGTAAAAGAAATTTTATCCTCGGGAAGTTATATTAAAGTTAATGAGAAGGGGTATAGTCTGAAACGAACCGTATCCGAACTAAGTGCAACAATCCTTGAAAGATTAATCAATTATCACAAAGAATTTCCTTTACGAATAGGTATGAGTAAGGCCGAACTTCTTCAAGAGATTAAACAAGATAAAAATTTAATTGAATACTGTATAAATGTGTTATTACAAAACAATGCCATTAAAAAGGATGTACAATATCTTTCAGTTGCAACTTTTTACCCGAGCCTACCGAAAGGACCATTGGAAAATATCGTCGATTCACTTCTCAACGATGCTATTCAACCAAGAAAATGGGGAGATTATATAAAAGAAGCTGCCATTGAGAACCAAGCTGCAAATGAGCTTAAGGCCTATTTATTAATAACAAACCAAGCATTCTTATTGGGTGAAGACACATTAGTTCACAAAAATGCTGTTGAAAAAGCTGTTGCTAAGCTTCAAGCTCAAACAAACGAACGTTTTAGTTTATCAGAAGCAAAAGAAATATTAACTCTTTCTCGTAAATATCTCATTCCTTTCTTAGAGCTACTTGATGAACAGCAACTTACACTTCGTGAAGAAGGGAATCGGGTATGGATAAAAAAATAGGAGGTTTTCATAATGTATAAGATTTCAATTGAGTTTTGTATGCAGTGAAACTACGCACCTAAAGCCGCAGGTCTTGCGGAAAAACTATTCACACACTTTAGACAAACCATTACAAACCTTGAACTCATTCCAGCTTCAGGCGGGGTGTTTGAAGTGACTGTAAATGGGGAAAAAGTGTTCTCGAAAAAAGAAGTAGGTAGATTTCCAACACCAGAAGAAATCATTTCAATCATGAAGCAAGTATAAGATGCCCTTTTAGAGGCATCTTTTTTGCTGCTTATACCTATGATGCTTCAAGGGAATACTAGTAAAAAAACGGCTAATAGGTGAAAAATATGAAAATCTTATGCATTGATGGGGGCGGAATTCGCGGAGTCTTTGCTGTTGCCATTTTACGCTTAATAGAAAAAGAATATAAAAAACCCATCTCCAAGATGTTTGATATGGTTGCAGGAACGAGTACTGGTTCAATCATTGCTGCTTCAGCAACTTTAGAGATAAATATGGAGGATGTACAGGAAAACTACATCAAATACGGGGAAAAGATTTTTACCAAGCAAGCGAAAATTGGGTTTCTAAAGAGTGTGTACAGTGATCAATTTTTACGACATTATATACAAGAAGCATTTGGTGAAATTACATTATTTGATATAGAAAAACCCTTGCTTATCCCGACAGTTGATATTACCAATGGGAAACCTTTTGTCCACCGAACGAATTATGGTAATGCAGAACAGGACGATCACTCCATAAAGCTTTGGGATGCCGTTCTGTCTTCATGTTCAGCACCCGTCTTTTTCCCACCAAATAATATTAATAATCACTATTTAGCCATTGATGGGGGACTTTGGGCTAATAATCCTTCGCTTGTTTGTATTACAGAAGCCCAGCATTATTTTGAAAAGAATTTATCCGACATTCAAATTTTATCAATTGGGACTGGTCTGCAAAAGATTGACTTCTCGATTGAAAAAAAGAAAGAATGGGGCGTAAATAAGTGGCTGCCATTTAATCTTCCATCGATGAAAATGACTCCAAAACTACTCGATCTCGCCCTGCATTTGTCATCGGAATCGGTAACTTATCATTGTCAGCATTTGCTAAGTGATAACTATGTTCGCATAAATGAAGAACTTGGCCGGGAGGTTCCATTTGATGCACCAGAATATATCGATTTTCTCGTAAAGCTGGGTGAACAATCCTTTCAAAATCATAAGGAGAAAATCACCACATTTATAAAGAATTAACTAGCAACTTGATTGACAGAGAAAAAAATATATGTTATTAAAAAGTTGGGTGTTAGCACTCCGGGAACGAGAGTGCTAACGTAAAACAATATAATTGTCACAGTTATTTACTGAAAGGGGATTTAGTATGGCAAAAAAGCAGTTTAAAGCAGAGTCTAAAAGGTTATTAGAAATGATGATTAACTCAATTTATTCCCAGAGAGAAGTTTTCTTACGGGAACTAATCTCAAACGCTAGCGATGCGATTGACAAAATCTACTATAAGGCGTTAACCGATGATCGTTATCAATTTGATAAAGATAGCTACTTCATCAAAATTACTGCCGACAAAGATAACAGAACTCTTACTATTTCTGATACCGGAATTGGTATGACAAAGGAAGAGCTAGAAACGAATCTTGGAACAATTGCAAAAAGTGGTTCCTTAGCTTTTAAAAAGGAAACGGAAATTAAAGATGGTCACGATATCATTGGTCAATTCGGTGTCGGATTTTATGCTGCTTTCATGGTTGCAGATGTTGTGACTGTTGTAAGTAAAGCACTGGGCAGTGAAGAAGCATATAAATGGGAATCAACGGGTGCCGATGGGTATACAATTGAAACTTTGGAAAAAGATACTGTCGGTACAGAAATCATTTTAAAAATCAAAGAAAACACAGAAGATGAAACGTATGATGAGTTTTTAGAAGAATATCGCTTGAAATCCATTATCAAAAAGTACTCAGATTTCATCCGCTACCCAATAAAGATGGATGTTACAACAAGTAAACTTAAAGAAGGAAGTGATTCTGAATACGAGCAGGTTTCTGAGGAACAAGTCATCAACAGCATGGTTCCAATTTGGAGAAAGAACAAAAGCGAATTAACAGATGAAGACTATGAAAAATTCTATAATGAAAAACACTATGGTTTTGATAAGCCACTGAAACATATTCATACCAGTGTTGATGGGACAATCCGCTATAATGCAATATTATATATACCTGAAAATATTCCTTTTGACTATTATTCAAAGGAATACGAGAAGGGACTTGAGCTCTACTCAAACGGGGTTTTAATAATGAACAAATGTGCCGACCTGCTTCCAGATTATTTTAGCTTTGTTAAGGGGTTGGTAGATTCTGAGGATTTATCACTTAATATATCAAGAGAAATGCTTCAGCAGGACCGACAATTAAAGCTTATTGCGAAAAACATTAATAAGAAAATCAAAAGCGAATTACAAAGCATGTTAAAAAATGAACGCTACAACTATGAAAAGTTCTACGATAGCTTTGGTCGCCAATTAAAATTTGGTGTGTATAGTGATTTCGGAAGTAATAAGGAAACCCTTCAAGATTTGTTACTCTTCTATTCTTCCAAAGAGAAAAAGCTTGTCACATTAGATGAATATGTATCTAGAATGTCGGAAGATCAAAAGTATATTTATTATGCAACTGGTGATTCAGTAGAACGAATTGATAAACTTCCACAAACAGAATTAGTTACGGATAAGGGCTATGAAATCCTTTATTTCACAGAGGATATTGATGAGTTTGCGATTAAAATGCTCATGAAATACAAGGAAAAAGAGTTCAAATCAGTATCAAGCAGCGATCTAGGCTTTGAACCAAATGAACATGACAAAGCAACAGAAGAAGAACAAAACGAGAACAAAGAGCTATTTGAATATATGAAAAATACATTAGCCGGTAAGGTAACGGATGTAAGAATTTCAAAACGACTTAAAACACACCCAGTCTGCTTATCAACAGATGGTGAGATCTCCATTGAAATGGAAAAAGTGCTTAATGCTATGCCAGATAACCAAAACATTAAAGCAGATAAGGTGTTGGAGATCAACATACAACATGAAGTCTTCCAATCATTGAAAAATGCATTCGAAAATGACCAAACAAAATTAGATTTATATACTCACTTATTGTACAACCAAGCACTTCTTATCGAAGGCCTACCAATCCAAGACCCAGTAGAATTTACAAATGATATCTGTAAGATTATGGTGTGATCATATGAGACGGTAGGGATATTACGTATTCGTAGCTTCACTTGGACTCAAAGGATTTAACGAGGGTACGCTTAAGCTGTTTTCTTACCCTCACTTAAACTCTGTTCAGTGAATGAGGGTACGTTTGAACCATTTCGGTTAATGAGGATACGATCACAGTCTTTTTGCATCTTCATGTTATATAGATCCATCCATTTTTAATCGGGAAACAAAAAAGCAACAGTCCTCACAAGGCTGTTGCTTAATTCATCTTACTGGTCACTAAATAAAATATTCTCTTCGCGTAAGGCTTCACAGGCTGCATTGATTTTTTCAATAGAATCCGCCTCAATCGTATGTAGGTGTACTCCATTTGTCAACAACGACAGAAGGGTAGCCTTTGTTTCAGTTATTCTTTCGACAAAACGTTTAACCTCGAATCGATTCTTAATCATTAAGGAACCTGTAATATCCCCATATACAGGATGCTCCACAATTACATCACGTACAGTCACTCCATGATCGACCAAAATATTTAGTTCTTTCGCTGTTTCCTCAGATGTGTGTTTACAAGCAATAATGCGTGTAAAATTTTCTTCCTTGGGCTGATCTTGTAAATAGATGTAGCCTTGACTAGTAGCAACGATTGGTTCATTTTTCGCCTTTAATAACGAGATATCTTGAACAATGACCTGGCGGCTTACATTTGCTCGTTTTGATAACTCCTCGCCAATGATTGGGGTAGGGCTTTCCTTTAACCATTTTATAATCGTTTCTCGTCGTTGCTCACCTAATAATTTTTTATCTCCACTCATTTTATTCACTCCAATATCACTTTCAAGCTGTTAAACAATATTCCTTAACACTTCGACTACCTTGTCGATATCCTCTGTAGTTGTCATTCGTCCAAATGATATACGAATTAGCTGTTTAGCTTCATCTTTTGTTTTTCCTATTGCAAGCATTGTTTTCGATGGGGTTTGCTTACCAATTTGACATGCGCTTCCTGTAGAAATTGCAATTCCATGTCGATTGCATTCAAGCATAATATATTGCCCTTGTAAACCGCCAACGGAAAAACCTATAATATGTGGAAGCTGATCAGTTGGATGTCCTTCAACATTTATTTCATTTTTTAAAATGGCTAGCCCAGATAATAGTCTATCTCGCAATCCTCGATTTTTCCTAGTATTCATTTCCATTTCACTACAAATTAACTGAGCTGCTGTAATAAAGGATGCAATTCCTGGTATATTTACGGTTCCGGGACGGAATCCATTTTCATGTGAAGTTCCAGGTATTTGCATTTTCCACATGACAGATGGACGTATATAACAAGCTCCAACTCCTTTTGGACCATATATTTTATGACTAGAAATTGACAAGCTATCAATATGTGCTTTTTTAACATCTATTGGAATCTTCCCAAAAGCCTGGACACAGTCACTATGAAATAAAATATTTCTCTCATGTAGAAAAGTGCCAATTTCTAAAATTGGTTGAATCGTGCCGATTTCTGGGTTTGCAAACTGAATCGACACAAAAATGGTTTTATCCGTAATTGCTGACTGCAAATCATCCAATCGAACCTGTCCAAATCGATCAGCAGGAAGATAGGTAACATCGTAACCTTCTGTTTCAAGCTGCTTACATACATTATGAATAGACGAATGTTCTGTTGAACTTGTAATTAAGTGGTTTCCTCTGGTTTTATGTGCTTCTAGAAGGGAGCGAATCGCTAAGTGATTTGATTCTGAACCTCCGCTTGTAAAATAAACACCTTCAGGCTCCCCATTTATTGTATCAGCAAGCTCTTTACGACACAATTCTAGCAATTGCTTCGCATTAGAACCAACATCATGTAAGCTACTTGGATTTCCATAATATTTTGTTGAAACCTCCGTAAACATTTGTAATGCTTCCTCGCGAATCGGAGTTGTTGCGGCATAATCTAAGTAAATCATCGTCTCTACCATCCTTTCAATCTACCTAAAAAAGCAGGGGACAATGAAAAAGGTCTTGTCATTAGTCTACATTTATGTAAATATAAGTGTCAAGACAGTTGTAAACTCAATTTGTATTTTCTCCTAAAAAGTTACCTAGATTGATAACGCATACTAAGGGAGGGTTTTTTCAAATGCCAAGCAGCGACATTATTATTATTGGCAGTGGTATTTCCGCATTAACCGCTGCGTATCGATTAAGTTTGAAAAAGAATGTGATTATTATCACAAAGTCAAAAGTGACAAACAGTAATTCCATATTGGCGCAGGGTGGTGTTGCATCTAGTGTTGGAAAGGACGATTCCTGGCGTTCCCATTTTAACGATACCGTTTCCGCTGGTTGTTATCATAACAAGGAGAGCGCAGTTGAAATTTTAGTACAAAACGGACCCAGCTATCTATGGAAGTTAATCAATGATGGAATGAACTTCGATAGAGATGAGGACCATAATCTGGTACTAGGAAAAGAAGGGGCCCATTCCACGAGACGAATCCTACATGCAGGTGGTGACGCCACTGGGAAAGCGTTGGTATTGCACATGCTTGCAAAAGTAAAGGAACGGGTTCAAATTTTTGAGGACTTAACAGCAATTGATTTTCTTATTGAAAATGATCACTGTATCGGGGTAAAAGCGAAATCTCAAAACAATGAGATTTTCGATTATTTTGCAGATTATACAATTTTAGCAACAGGGGGGTGTGGAGGACTATATTCCTTTTCTTCAAATGACAAAACCATAATGGGGGATGGTCTTGCAATGGCTTATCGTGCCGGTGCAGAGCTATGTGATTTAGAATTCATTCAATTCCATCCAACATTATTACACAAAGACGGAAGATCCTGTGGTCTTGTTTCTGAAGCAGTGAGGGGCGAAGGTGCCATCCTTGTTGATGAAGATGGTAGACCAATCATGAATGGTCTCCATCCTTTGCTTGATCTAGCACCAAGAGATGTGGTAGCACGGGCCATTTTTAATGAGATCTGTAACGGTAAAAAAATCTTTTTAGATATTTCTATGATGGACGATTTTGCTAGTCGCTTCCCAACAATCACTAACCTTTGCCTAATAAATGAGATTCAAATAGAAAATGGAGTAATACCCGTAGTACCAGGAGCCCATTTTTCAATGGGAGGGGTAAAAACAGATGCGAGAGGACAGACATCTATTCCGAATTTGTACGCTATCGGGGAAGTCGCATGTACTGGAGTCCATGGAGCAAATCGTTTAGCCAGTAACTCATTACTTGAAGGGATTGTGTTTGGAAATTTAGTTGCAAATGATATTTTTGTAGATTATATACCAAACAGATTGTACCCAGTTGCTAAAGAAATTAGTAAACAAGACTATACTCTTAATCTACCATCAAAGACTCAAATTCAAATAATGATGATGGAGAATGTAGGGATTGTACGTAATGATGACCAACTTGAACATGCAATAGAATGGTTAGAGAAATTCAAACGTAAATTTGATGAAATTTCACCATCAAGTTTAACAATTGAACAGCTTGAAATCGTAAACATGATCACCGTAGGTTGGCTAATTGCCAGTTCCGCCAAGATGAGAACAGAAAGCAGAGGTAGTCATTTCCGTGAAGATTACCCATTTGAAGACCACGATAATTGGTACAAAAAAGAGATAATCCGAAAGAGAGCTTTTGAAAATATCGTTTATTCATAAGTAAAGGAGAGAACATAGATGAACCTATTAGAAATGATGAAAAACACTTCATCTGGGGCTTTACTTCCAGATGAATATAAACGTTTATCTGTTCAGGAAATGGAAGAACGCGTTTTACAAATAAAGTCACGACTTGGTAAACGACTGTTTATACCGGGTCACCATTATCAAAAGGATGAAGTGATTAAGTTTTCGGACGCAACAGGTGATTCATTAAAACTTGCACAAATTTCTGCCGAGAACAAAGATGCGGAGTTCATCGTATTTTGTGGGGTTCACTTTATGGCAGAAACAGCCGATATTTTAACAACTGAATCACAAAAAGTCTATTTACCTGATATGAGAGCCGGCTGTTCAATGGCTGATATGGCCAATATTCACCAAACACAAAAGTGCTGGAGCCAATTACAGGATACTTTTGGTGACACAATCCTGCCATTAACCTATGTGAATTCAACAGCTGCTATTAAAGCATTTGTCGGAAAAAATGGGGGAGCAACTGTAACTTCGTCAAACGCGAAAAAAATGCTCAAGTGGGCTTTTACTAAAAAAGAAAGAATCTTATTCTTACCTGATCAGCATTTAGGAAGAAATACGGCATTTGAATTAGGTATTCCACTAGACCAGATGGCTGTTTGGGATCCGATCAATCATACATTAAAATATGAAGGAAACATGGAAGATATTAAAATCATCCTTTGGAAGGGACATTGTTCCGTTCATGAAAACTTTACACCATCAAATGTACAGAATATCCGTAAATCAAAACCCGATATGAATATCATTGTTCATCCAGAGTGTCCATATGAAACAGTAGTACTTGCAGATTATGCGGGTTCAACCGCTTATATTATTGATATGATTGAAAAAGCACCCAAAGGAAGCAAGTGGGCAATTGGAACTGAAATGAATCTAGTTCAACGAATCATCAAGCAACATCCCGAAAAAGAGATTATTTCACTTAATCCTCATCTCTGTGCTTGTTTAACAATGAATCGAATCGACTTACCACATTTAACATGGTCATTAGAAATGATTGAAAGAGGGGAGACCACACAAATTATTAAAGTTCCAGAAGAAATTGCAAAGGATGCCGTACTTGCCCTGGAGAGAATGCTAGAAAGAACATAACTTAAAAAAACATCCCGATTCTTTTGAATCGGGATGTTTCATATGTGAAGAGTATTATATTTTCATAACTCCACCAGTACTTGCATTTGTTACAAGTTTTGAATAGCGAGCAAGATAGCCTTTTTTCACCTTTGGTTCAAAGCCTTTCCACTCAGCTCTGCGTTTTTCAAATTCTTCATCAGAAATTTCTAATGTAATAGTACGATTATTTAAATCAAGCTCAATCATGTCACCATCTTGGACGAATGCAATTGGACCACCTTCAGCAGCTTCAGGAGAGATGTGTCCGATTGAGATTCCTCTAGATGCACCCGAGAAACGTCCATCAGTAATTAGACCAACTTTTGCACCAAGACCTCTACCAACAATTTGAGATGTAGGAGCAAGCATTTCAGGCATCCCTGGACCACCTTTAGGTCCTTCATAACGAATGACTACAACATCGCCTTCTTTAACTTTACCAACAATGATTCCAGATAGGGCATCTTCTTGAGAATCATAGCAAACAGCAGGGCCTCTGTGGTATCCGCCAACCTCTGGGTCTACAGCACCAACCTTAACAACTGCACCTTCTGGAGCAAGGTTACCAAATAAAATAGCTAATCCACCTTGTTCAGAATGTGGATTTTCAAGTGGACGGATTACGTTGTGGTCAGTGATTTCACAGCCCGCCACATTTTCACGTAAGGTTTTACCTGTAACAGTTAAACAATCTCCATTCAGAGCATCTGGCTTTTTAAGTAATTCATTGATGATTGCACTAACACCACCTGCATTGTGAACATCTTCAATATGATAATCAGAGGCAGGAGCAATCTTAGCTAAGTGTGGAACACGAGCAGCAATATCATTGATACGTTCTAATGAGTAATCAATTTCAGCTTCATTTGCTAATGCTAGTGTATGAAGGACTGTGTTAGTAGAACCGCCCATAGCCATGTCCAATGCAAAAGCATTATCAATTGCATCAATTGTTACGATGTCGCGAGGCTTAATATCTTTTTCTATTAAGTTCATTAATTGTTTCGCAGATTTTTTAACAAATTCTTTTCTTTCTTCGGATACCGCTAGAATTGTTCCGTTACCTGGAAGAGCAAGTCCAAGTCCTTCAGCTAAACAGTTCATAGAGTTTGCTGTAAACATACCAGAACAAGATCCACAAGTAGGGCAAGCAAATTGCTCGATTTCTGTTAATCTCGCTTCATCAATTTTACCAGATTGATAAGCTCCAACACCTTCGAAAACAGACGTAAGGTCTAGTGGGTTTCCTGCAGCATCACGACCAGCTTTCATTGGACCACCACTAACAAAAATAGTAGGGATGTTTAGACGCATTGCTGCCATCATCATACCTGGAGTGATTTTGTCACAGTTTGGAATACAAACCATTCCATCAAACCAGTGTGCAGATACAACTGTCTCAACTGAGTCGGCAATAATTTCACGACTTGGTAGAGAATATCTCATTCCGATATGACCCATTGCAATTCCATCATCAACACCAATTGTGTTCATTTCGAATGGAACTCCACCAGCCTCACGAATTGCTTCCTTTACGATTTTTCCAAATTCTTGTAAATGAACATGTCCTGGAACAATATCGATATATGAGTTTACTACTGCTATAAATGGTTTATTAAAGTCCTCTTCTTTTACTCCTGCTGCGCGAAGCAAGCTTCTGTGAGGAGCTCTATCAAACCCTGATTTGATCATATTACTACGTAATTCTGCCATTAAAAAATACCTCCATATCAAATGATGCATAAAATCAAAAAATTTAAATTATTACTCATTGTAACACTATTTTTAAGATAATCAATTAATAAATTTCTGAGTATTTACGAGTTTTATTAAAAAAATTGATTAAAAGCTTCATAGAAACTACAAATTTCAACAGTTGACGAATTGAAGCAAACAGTATATTCTTCTATATATAAAATAATTAGTTTAGGAAACAAATTAATTATTTGAGTACTACATAATCTTTTAAAAATAAATTGTCATAATCATTTTAAAAGATACGCAAAATATCATCATGATTTGTTTTCTATCATTGAATACATAAGTAGAAAGGTATGATTTATATGTCTAAGCAACAAATTGGTGTAGTTGGATTAGCAGTAATGGGTAAAAACTTAGCGTTAAATATAGAAAGCAGAGGATACTCTGTTGCTGTTTTTAACCGTTCATACGAAAAAACAGAAGAGTTTCTTCAAAATGAAGCTGTTGGCAAAAACTTTGTTGGCGCGAAAACGATTGAGGAATTTGTTAATTCCCTAGAAAAACCACGTAAAATTTTACTAATGGTTAAAGCTGGCCCAGCAACAGACGCAACAATTGATTCTCTAAAACCATATCTTGAAGAAAATGATATTCTAATTGATGGTGGTAACACATTCTTCCAAGACACAATTCGTCGTAACAAAGAATTAGAATCAACAGGCATCCACTTCATCGGAACTGGAGTTTCTGGTGGTGAAGAGGGAGCATTAAAAGGCCCTTCAATCATGCCTGGTGGACAAAAAGAAGCATATGAGCTTGTTGAGCCAATCCTAACAGCAATTTCTGCTAAAGTATCAGGCGATCCATGTTGTACATATATCGGGCCAAACGGTGCAGGTCACTACGTGAAAATGGTTCACAACGGAATTGAATACGGTGATATGCAATTGATTTGTGAAGCTTACTTCATTCTAAAAAATGTTCTCGGATTAAGCACTGATGAACTTCATGAAGTATTTGCTGAATGGAACAAAGGTGAACTAGATAGCTACTTAATTGAAATTACTGCAGATATATTCACTAAAAAGGATGAAGAAACAGGTAAACCACTTGTTGATGTGATTCTTGATACTGCTGGTCAAAAAGGTACTGGTAAATGGACTAGCCAAAACGCGTTAGATTTAGGTGTTCCACTACCAATCATCACTGAATCTGTATTTGCTCGTTTCATCTCTGCAATGAAGGATGAGCGTGTAAAAGCAAGTCAAGTTCTTTCTGGTCCATCTGCTGAAGGATTTAATGGAGATAAACAAGAACTTATTGAAGCAGTACGTAAAGCACTATACTTAAGTAAAATCATTTCTTATGCACAAGGTTTTGCGCAAATGCGTGTAGCTTCTGAAGAATATAATTGGAATTTAAACTACGGTGAAATTGCAATGATTTTCCGTGGTGGATGTATCATCCGTGCACAATTTCTACAAAAAATTAAAGATGCCTATGACAGAGACGGCCAATTAGCTAACCTTTTATTAGATCCTTACTTTAAAGAAATTGCTGAAGGTTATCAGTCATCATTACGTAAAGTCATTTCAGTAGCAATTGAAAAAGGAATCCCTGTTCCATGTTTCTCTAGTGCTATTGCATACTATGACAGCTATCGTACTGATACATTACCTGCAAACCTTCTTCAAGCACAACGTGACTACTTCGGTGCTCACACATATCAACGTGTAGACAAAGAAGGAACTTTCCATACAAACTGGATGGAATAATACACATTGTTGGGGTTTCAACATTGGAACCCCAGCTTTTGTTTGTTAAAATTGCATCATTTGATGTAAGGGATTACATATTTTTGAGCCACTGACTGTTCTGTTGTTGTAATGTCACTTAGTGTAAACAGAGACACAGTTTTGTGAAAACGCGTAAACTAATTCTATAGATGAAACGCTATAAAAGGAGGAGTTTTATCATGGGTATTCTCCAAGAGTTATTACGGGATATTCCTGTTCCAAAAATGCTCAAAGTGAAACAAATTTTCGATGATTCAAAGATCGAAAATTTAGTAGAAGAATTAACAAATAAACTTCAACGTGAAGAAGTAAAACAAACAATTAAACCAGGCATGGAAATTGCAATTGCAGTGGGAAGCCGTGGAATTGATCGATTAGTTGACCTCACGAAAACAACGGTTGAATTCATTAAAGAACAAGGTGGAACTCCTTTCATTGTACCTAGTATGGGAAGCCATGGCGGTGCAACAGGGGAGGGACAACGTGAAGTCCTTAAACATCTTGGTGTAACTGAAGAAAGTGTTGGTTGTGAAATTCGCTCTTCAATGGAAGTTGTAAAGTTGGGTGAATTAGCAAACGGATTACCTGTTTATATTGATAAATATGCCTCAGAAGCTGACGGTATTGTAGTTATTAACCGCGTTAAACCACATACAGCCTTCCGTGGTTCTGTAGAAAGTGGTATTCAAAAGATGATCAGTATTGGCCTTGGAAAACAAAAAGGAGCAGAAGCTTGCCATCAATTAGGTTTTAAATACATGGCAGAAAATGTTCCAGCAATGGCGCAGATGATCATGGAAAAAACACCTATTCTTTTTGGTGTGGCAACAGTCGAAAATGCATTCGACAAAGTCGCTGTACTTGATATTATGCTCCCAGATGAAATTGTCGAGAAGGAACCTGAACTTCAAGCACAAGCAAAAAAATTACTTCCTAAACTATTCTTCGATCAAATCGATGTCCTTGTCATTGATCAAATTGGTAAAAATATAAGCGGTGACGGAATGGATCCTAATATTACGGGTCGCTATCCTACTCCTTATGCACACGGCGGTCCTGAAGTGAACAAAATGGTTGTTCTTGATCTCACTCCAGAAACTGAAGGTAATGCAAACGGTGTTGGAACTGCCGACTTCACGACACAACGTCTTGTGGATAAAATGGACCGCGATTTCACTTATGCAAATGGACTTACTTCAACGGTTGTGGCACCAACGAAAATTGCAACAACATTACCAAACGATAAAGAAGCAATCCAAGCAGCAATCAAAACATGTAATATCTTAGATTTTACAACAGTTAAAATGGTTCGTATTAAAGATACTTTACATGTTAGCGAAATTGAAGTATCAGAAGCCTTACTCGATTACATTAAACAACATCCTAACATGGAACAGGCTTCAGATCTTTACGATTTCGATTTTGACGAAAACGGAAACCTAAAGTAATTTTTGTTATGTGGGGGTTCATCCCCCAAGAACAGATTTTGGATTAATCACATAAGAAAAAGGGGAATAGACATGACTAAATTATTTGACTTAACTGGAAAAACAGCTGTAGCTATTGGTGGAAATAGTGTCCTAGGTTCTTCTATTTGTAAAGGATTTGCTGAACATGGCGCGAAAGTTGCAATCGTAGGACGTAATCTTGAAAAAGCAGAAGCAGTTGTAAAAGAAATTGAAGCTGAAGGTGGCGTTGCTAAAGCTTTCTCTGCAGACGTTCTTTCACGTGAATCACTTGAAAATGCCGCAAATGAAATTGTAGCTTGGTCAGGTGGAATTGATATCCTCTTAAATGCACCAGGTATGAATAGTCCTACTCCATTCTTTGAACTTGAAATGGACGAGTATGACAAAATCATGGACGTTAATCTAAAAGGTTATGTGGTTGCGACTCAAATTTTCGCAAAGAGAATGATTGAACAAGAGCGCAAAGGAAGTATTATTAATATTTCTTCCGTTTCTTCTACAACACCTCTATCTAAAGTATTTACTTATTCGGTTTCAAAAGCTGGTGTTAACAGCATGACTCAGTTCTTAGCTAGAGAATTCGCACCACACGGCATTCGTGTAAATGCAATTATTCCTGGATTCTTCCCAGCTGAACAAAATCGTAAAATCTTAAGTGAAGAGCGTGTTGCATCAATCATGGGTCATACACCAATGAATCGTTTCGGTAACCCAGATGAGCTAAAAGGGGCTGCTGTCTTCTTAGCTTCAGAGAATGCTTCAAGCTTTGTAACTGGTACTTTCCTTCGCGTTGATGGCGGGTTTGGAAGCATGACCATCTAATTCAAACTTCTTTTATGCGTCATGAAACGATATATATATAGTGGATATTTAATTTACAACCGGGAGAGAAGGGGGAGAAGACAATGATAGATGAAAAGTATCAAAAGCTTGTGTCAATTCTCCGAGAGATGGAATCTGTTGTCGTTGCATTTTCCGGTGGTGTTGACAGTACCTTTTTACTTAAGGCTGCTGTCGACACACTTGGAAAAGAAAATGTGTTGGCGGTAACTGCCGATTCAGAAACATATCCCTCAACTGAGCTTAAGGAGGCTCAAGTTCTAGCAAAACATATTGGTGCCAACCATCGTGTGATTGAAACATCAGAGCTTGCCATTCCAGGCTACACAGAAAATGACCGAAATCGTTGTTATTTCTGTAAGAGCAGTCTATTTGATCATCTCATTCCTGTTATGGAACGTGAAGGCTTTCACAATGTCGTGTATGGAGTCATTGCAGATGATTTAAATGAGTTTCGACCTGGAATGAAGGCAGCTAAGGAAAAAGGCATTCGTGGTCCATTACAAGAGGCAAATCTTTTTAAAGACGAAATTAGGGAATTATCCCGTGAATTTGATTTACCTACTTGGAATAAACCATCCTTCGCATGTCTATCTTCACGAATTGCTTACGGTGAGAAAATAACGATTGAAAAACTTACAAAGGTCGAAAGAGCAGAGGAATTCCTTAAAACTCTTGAAATCCGCCAAGTTCGTGTTCGTACGCATCAAGATATTGCAAGGATTGAGGTTGAACCTACCGACATGAATATTGTCTTAGAAAAACATGAAGCCATTACTAAAGAGCTAAATGCAATTGGCTATAAATATATAACACTTGATTTAGTAGGGTATAAGAGTGGAAGTATGAATAAAGTACTTTCTTAAGAGAGGATGTTCAAAAAGTCCGGTAAAAATGACACTTCGAATTTCTTCGTTGGCTTGTTTTTCCGTTCCTTGGAAAAGAAAATCACTTTTCCGGCGTGCGGAGCGGATTCAGGAAGAAGTCTTCCTAGTGCTCACGTATAAAGTACATACGTTCCGCTACTCAAAACTGCGCCGCCTTGAAATTCTCGGTCCTTTTCATCCTCCTTTTTGAACACGAATCATAAGAAGAAAAGGCTTTGGGAATCTTTCCAAAGCTTTTTCTTTTGAAAGAATAATATGGTAACATTAAGTCGCAAACTAACGAAAATACGATTGAACGAAGGAAGATGTAGGGATGTCACATGAGTACGTTATTGGTCTCGATCTTGGGACAACCAGTGCAAAAGCAGTAATCTTTACCTTAGATGGTAGGGTAGTTGCAGAAGCAGAGGATCTAGTTACCTCTTACTATCCGAAGCATGGATGGGTTGAGCAAGACCCTGATGAAATTGAGCGCTCTGCTGTAAAGGCAATTAATATGGCTATTCAGCAAGCGAATGTTAACAAAGATGAAATTATTAGCTTAGGTATTTCAGCCGCAATGCATTCCCTCATTTGTATGGGAGATAATGGAGAGGCTCTTTCTCAAGCATTGATTTGGGCAGACGGTAGAAGTACAAAACAAGCAAATGAACTTATGGAATCAGACGGACTGGAAATTTTTTCAAAAACTGGCATGCCGATCCATCCGATGTCACCTTTAGCAAAGCTCATATGGATGAGGGAAAATGATTATATTCCATATAATCAAGCAAGCTATTTCCTATCCATTAAAGAATATTTGCTCCTAAAATGGTTTAATCAACGTGTTATTGATTATGCAATGGCATCTGCAACCGGAATGTTTAACGGTAACACTTTCCAATGGGATGAAGAGGTTCTTAATAAAGCCGGTATTACAGAGAACATGCTTTCAAAAATCGTACCACCAACCTATCGATTAACCGAAATGAACCTAGCAATTGCTGATGAAATGGGAATTTCAAGCGAGATGCCATTTATCATCGGAGCAGCTGATGGTCAGTTTGCAAATTTAGGAATTGGTGCTATTTCTCCAGGTGAAGTTGCGGTAACTGTTGGTACAAGTGGAGCCATTCGTCAATTTACAAAAGGTTTCCAATCCAATACAAAGCATGAAACCTTCTGTTATGCTTTTTCTGAAGAATATTTTATTGTTGGTGGCCCTACAAACAATGGTGGTATCGCTCTTCAATGGTTAAAAGAACTTCTTAATTATCAGGAAAGCTTTGACCATTTTACAGCAGAGGCTGCAAAGGTAGCACCTGGTGCGGATGGTTTGTTTTTCCATCCTTATATAAATGGGGAACGTGCTCCTTTATGGAACCAGCAAGCACGTGGAAATTTCTTCGGAATGTCTGTTACGCATAAAACTGAACACTTTGTACGTGCGGTCCTAGAAGGAATCACATTTAATCTCTATCAAATCGGCCAAGCATTAGAAAAACAAGCTGGAGAGACTGAAAAACTATACGTAAACGGCGGAATGGCACGTTCTTCTTTATGGCTTCAAATGCTAGCTGATGTATTTGGTAAAGAGGTTTATGTTCCTGAAAGCCATCATAGTGCTGCATGGGGTGCAGCTTGGACTGCATTAGTTGGAATTGGCAAAGCTAACTCATTCGAAGATATCAAAAACAATATTCCAATGGGTGATCCTGTCGTTCCAAATATGGAAAACCATGAAAAATACAAAAATATATACGCAAAATATGAAGCAATTGAAAAAGATATTATTAAACATTTTTAATTGAAAGCGTCAGATTGTTACTGGCGCTTTAGGCTATACATAGATTCTAGAATCGATCTTCAAATCGATTAAGGTGTGTGAAACAACATGGTAGAAGAAATTTTAAAGCAAGTGAAACAGGGAACTTTAAGTATTGATGATGCGAAACAGCAACTTGCAACATATGAGAATTTAGGTTTTGCAAAAATCGATCACCACAGAAAGAACAGGCAGGGTTTCCCTGAAATTGTTTTTGGTGAAGGCAAGACAAAGGAACAAATTCAAACCATAGTCAATGTGATTAAGGGACGTGGAGACAATGTCCTTGTTACAAGAATTTCACAGGACAAGGCAAACTTTATTTTACAATCGAATCCTGAGTTTGTTTACAATGAAACAGCTCAAATTCTATACTGGACCGACACTACGCAGGATAACAAAAAAAGAAATGGCTATGTTGCTATTGTTTGTGCTGGAACATCTGATTTAAGAGTTGCTGAAGAGGCTGCTATTACCGCTGAAGTATTAGGTAGTACTGTTCGACGTTTTTACGATGTGGGGGTAGCAGGGATCCATAGATTATTCGATAACATTGATGAAATTAGAAACGCAAATGTTTCCGTTGTTGTCGCTGGAATGGAAGGTGCATTGCCTAGTGTAGTTGGAGGGCTGGTATCCCATCCAATTATTGCTGTCCCAACAAGCATTGGATATGGAGCTAATTTTCAAGGGCTGTCAGCTTTGCTAACGATGCTTAATTCCTGTGCATCAGGAATAAGTGTTGTAAACATCGACAACGGTTTCGGCGGAGCCTACAGTGCAGTATTAATAGACCAACTTGCTCAGAAGGAGAACTTAAAGTAGATGAAAACACTATATTTTGACTGTTTTTCTGGGATTAGTGGGGATATGGTTATTGGTGCATTACTCGATGCAGGAGCAGACCCACAAATACTAGTTCAGGAATTAAAGAAACTTCAATTTGAAGATGAATACGAATTAGAATGGAAGAAAGTCGTAAAAAATGGGATTACTTCAACAAAATTTGATGTCATCTTAAAAAACGATGACAGTAATCACACGCATGGTCATCAACACGACCATGAACATACATATGACCATCACCATGAACATGATCACAATCATCACAGTCATGAACATCATCATGAACACGATCATAATCATAGTCACAACCATGATCACCATCACGAACACGAGCATAATCACGACCATCACCATGAACATGATCATCATCATCACAGTCACGACCATCATCATGAACATGGGCATAGCCATGATCATCATCACCATTCACATCGTTCCTACAAGGATATTGTGAAGATGATAGAACAATCAGAACTTGCACCAGAAGTAAAGGAAACATCACTTAAAGTATTCAGAAAAATCGGTGAAGCAGAAGGGCTTATTCATGGACTTCCTTTGGACAAAGTCCATTTTCATGAAGTAGGCGCTGTTGACTCCATTATTGACATAGTGGGGGCAGCAATCTTATTGCACCAACTTGAAGTGTCAACTATTAAATCATCATCCGTACCAGTGGGAACAGGTAAAATCAATATTGACCATGGTATCTACCCAGTCCCTGCGCCAGCTACACTTGAAATTCTAAAAGGAGTTCCAATTGAACAAAGCGATATTCGTTTTGAACTTACAACTCCTACAGGAGCAGGAATTGTATCCGTCCTGACTGAAGAATTCTGTAGCTTTCCTTCTATGAAGGTAACAACGATTGGCTACGGAGCTGGTACAAAAACATTTAAAGACCGCCCTAATGTCCTCCGCGTTATTATTGGAGAATAATGTGACACAAAAGTCCCCACAAAATGGTGGGGACTTTTATGTCTTACAAAGAAATTGGCTATGCTTTATTGACACATGCTAAATTACATTATATAATTATCTTGAATTTAAGATATATCAACTTAAGATATTTTTTCATTATATTAGTTTACTTCGCATTGGAGAAACTAGTATTAAGACAGACTTTTGGGGGCATATAGTATGAACACTATAAAGGGAATACACCACGTCACTGCTATTACAAGTAGTGCGGAGAAAAACTATGAATTCTTCACTTATGTTTTAGGTATGAGATTAGTCAAAAAAACAGTAAACCAAGATGATATTCAGACATATCATTTATTTTTTGCCGATGATACAGGCAGCCCAGGAACAGATATGACCTTTTTCGATTTTCCAGGGATTCCAAAAGGGGTCCACGGCACAAATGAAATCTCAAAAACATCTTTCCGTGTTCCAACAGACGCTGCAATTGAATATTGGGAAAAACGTTTTAATCGATTAAATATTAAACATTTCGGTGTAAAAGAGCAATTCGGAGTGAAAACCTTATCCTTTGTTGACTTTGATGACCAATACTATCAATTAGTTTCCGATGAAAACAATAAAGGTGTACCTGCAGGAACTCCATGGCAAAAAGGACCTATTCCATTAGAATTTGCAATCACTGGTTTGGGACCGTTATTTGTACGAACTGCACATTTTGATTTCTTTAAGGAAATGCTTGAAAAAGTATTACAATTTAAAGAAATTGCTCAAGAGGGCTCTTTCCACTTATTTGAAGTAGGGGAAGGTGGAAATGGGGCACAGGTTATCGTTGAAAATAACACAATTCTACCCTCAGGACAACAAGGTTTTGGAACAGTCCATCATGCTGCTTTTCGTGTAGAAGATAAGTCAGTACTTGAAGCATGGGACAAACATCTTCGCGCCTTCGGATTCCAGACTTCAGGCTTTGTTGATCGCTTCTTCTTCGGCTCTCTTTATTCTAGAGTAGCTCCTGGAATACTATTTGAGTTTGCGACAGATGGCCCAGGGTTTATGGGCGATGAACCTTATGAAACACTCGGAGAGAAGCTTTCATTACCTCCATTTCTCGAGTCAAAGCGTGAGGCTATTGAAAGCTATGTCCGACCTATTGATACCGTAAGAAGTACAAAAGAATTTATAAAAGAATAATCCGTTATTAAGATGCCTTGTTCGATAGATCGGGGCATCTATTTGTTTTTGCGGTTTGTAATTAATGGATATATCTTAAACCAAGCAATTTCCAATCCTCATTGTACATAGGTCCAAAGGAGGGAAACCTTGCTTTTCCCTCGTTAAAATCTTCCATTCCCACTGACTATGGAAGGATTTTATCGAAACTAATCGAAATTTGTCTTATTTCGTTGTATAATTGACTGTTGTAAGACAAAAAGCTTTGAAAGGATGATGTCCAATGATGGAGTGGGCGTTAGTCATATTATTCGGTGTAGCAGCGGTGTTGCTCATTTTATCTTATGCACTTACGAAAAAGGCAAAAAAGGCAGAACAGCGTGAGCTTGAATTATATTCAATTAGTTTTATGGAAGAAATTAATAAGCTACAGCAGCAAATAAGAAATCTCGAATTAGATAATGAAATTCTTAAAAACCAAGCAGGACTTGATACAACAGATATTGAACAACACGAATTACTTCGTGATGTACTCGATTTATATAAAAGAGGATATTCAGTATCAAGTATTGCAACTGAAAAGAATTTAAGTGAAATCGAAGTACAAGGTATGCTGTCTCCTTTTACAAAACAAAAAGAAGGGAGAAAAGCAGCAAATGACCGTTAAAACATTAACTAGCTTTGCTTCTGGGCTTTTACTCGCTTCAGCGGTTTGTGCGGTGGTATATTTTTACGGACCACAACAAGCAACTAGTTCAGGCTCAGAGGAAAAACCAACTGTTGAAGAGCTAAAAAGTCAACTTGCTGCAGAAGGCTATGTAGTCCATACAGAAGATGAATGGAACAATGCTATTGCTGGAGCGAAAAACACAGAAAAAGTCGAAGAACAACCGAAGGAACAACCGAAAGATAAAGCCAAAGAAGAAGTGAAAGAAGAGAAGAAAGAAAAGCCCGCTGAGCCAGTTGTTCGCAAAACAGTTATTACTGTTTCCGAAGGTATGACAAGCTATGAGGTTGGAAAAGCACTTATTTCAGCTAAAATCATAAGTGGAGATGCGTGGGATTTTGCAAATCTTGTTGAGAAAAAGGGAGTAGCAAAATACCTCAAGCTTGGCTCACATGAAATAAACAGTAACATGACAACAGATGAGATTATTGCAACCATTTTTAACAAATAAATAGATCATCATGAAAAGACCAAATCACCTAAATTAGATTTGGTCTTTTTCCTATTTGTACAGCACAAGCGCCAAGCCCCAGTCACAAGCCGATTCGTCCAGAAGGTCAAAGATGAACCTACTAGCAGTCTCGAATTGTGCTTGCCGGAGGAAGTGTTAACAACGACATTTGCGAGAGGAAGTAGCAGTAGTTAGTGGATGTTTTGCTGATTGTACATTTGATTTTCGTGGAACATTACTGTGAAACAAGAAAAATCGGGAATGACATGCACTAAAATGTAGGCGTTTCACACAAAAAGTAGACAATTGTTATCATTTTGGTTGTGCTTACATATTATAGAATATAAATTAATATTAAATATTAATTTGTAAAAAGACCCTAAAATGATTTTGATGTGTTTTATAAATATGATTTATGTCAAGAATGAATGTATATTAAATATGCTAATGGGGTGATACGATATGTATACCAATAAAGCAATTCAGGTTCTTGACCGTATGCGATTATCAAATGGGGCTTATACAGCAAGCTTATCGAATGATTACAGCTATGTGTGGATTCGAGACATAGTATATACAGTTCTACCGTTTATCAATGAACCATCTGAAAGATATGCAAAAGCCTATCATGCTTTATTAGATATGTTTAAAAGCTACGAGTGGAAAATTGATATCCATCGGAAAAAGAAACCAATTTATTTATTTGAATATATCCATTCACGCTATTCAACCGACTTAAAAGAAATGCCTGTTGAATGGGGGCATGCCCAAAATGATGCAATCGGCGCCTTTCTATGGGGTGTTGGAGAAGGATACCGTCTAGGACAAAAAGTAATCCGAGATAAAAAGGATATAGAAATCATACAAAAGCTTGTTGATTATCTAGAATGCTTGCAATATTGGCAAGCAAAGGATAATGGCATGTGGGAAGAAAACATGGAAGTCCACGCCTCAAGCATTGGTGCCTGTGTAGCTGGACTTAATGCCGTAAAGATTCTTGTAAACGTAAACGATGATCTGATTAAGAAAGGAGAGGAAGCTCTACGGAATTTATTACCTCGTGAAAGCGAAACAAAAGATACTGATTTAGCGTTGCTTAGCCTCGTATTCCCATATCGTGTGGTTGACCGTGATACTGCCATTAAGATTGTTGAAACCGTTTCCTCAAAATTAGAGCGTAATTATGGTGTCATTCGATATGAAAACGATCAGTATTATAATGAAGGTAAAGAAGCTGAATGGTGCTTTGGATTCCCATGGTTGGGACTTTGCTACCTTGAATTAGGGCAATTTCATAAAGCAAGTGAATATATAGCTAAAACAAAGAGAGTTGTTCCTGATAATTGGGAGGTTCCTGAACTCTATGTAGGAGGAACGAATAGACCGAATGGAAACACTCCATTAGCATGGTCAGTTGCGATGTCCTATATTTTCCTCACAAAAATAGAAGATATGTCTCAACAAATGATTTCTTAGAAAGCTGCGTTTGCAGCTTTTTTTAATGATGATATATTTGTCTACCCCGTTTGAACTACAAGTTAACACTATTTCGGAAAAATAAAAACCCCGATAATCAGATATGCTTTTACATTATTTTGCAATATCAAAATTTCACTTAAAAATGTAAAAATTTATCAAAAAACCCTTACCTATTGTAAACGGTTTCAACAACTTGTTGATTTTTTATCTTCACGAAAATAATAATTTTCTTCAAATTCTACCTAATCCGACAATAAAAAACATTATTCGCTAAAGGAATATTTCAACCTTAAAACGAATTAATATAATAAAGTGAAAAAATAATACCAAAATTGCGTTTATTCAGTTTTATACTATGGTTTTATTGTTTTTTATTTATTTTCATACAAATGACATAAGTTTTTGGTATTACACGCGTTCTCTATACATATATCAAAAGGAGGATATCAAGGTGAAATCAATCGCTGAAAAAGAGGTTGAACTTTTTCCAAGTGACTTCGATCTTTATTTATTTCACGAAGGAACTTTATTAGAAGCCTATAACATGCTTGGAGCACACGTCATGTCCTATAAAGGAGAAGATGGAGTACGCTTTTCTGTATGGGCACCTCATGCAAAATCCGTATCAGTTGTTGGGGATTTCAACAAATGGGAGGGCAGTGAACATGCCCTTGAAATGATTCCGAATTCAGGGGTATGGATTGGATTTATTCCAGGATTACGAGTAGGTGACATTTATAAGTACGAAATCATCACTGCTAATGGAGAAAAAAAGCTAAAAGCGGACCCTTTTGCATTCTCTTCTGAAGTAAGACCAAACACCGCATCTGTTGTAACAAGACTTGACCAGTATGAGTGGAATGATAAGAAATGGTTGAGGAATCGCGAAAAAGCTGATTCGTATAATAATCCAATGCTTATTTATGAATTACATACAGGTTCTTGGAAAAAGAAAGAGGATGGCAGCTTTTATACATATCGGGAGCTTGCTGACGATGTGATTGACTATGTTGTTGAACATGGGTTTACACATATTGAATTAATGCCCATTATGGAGCATCCATTTGACTTATCGTGGGGCTACCAGATAACAGGGTTTTATTCGGTAACAAGTAGGCATGGTAGTCCTGAAGACTTTATGTATTTTGTAGATCAATGTCATCAAAAAGGCATTGGTGTCATACTCGATTGGGTTCCTGTACATTTCTGCCGTGATGAACACGGATTAGGAAAATTTGATGGGACTCCTCTTTTTGAGTCATCCGATTCAAAAAGAGCAGACCGACCATTATGGGGTACGTATAGCTTTGATTTTACAAAAATGGAGATTCATAGTTTCTTATTATCAAATCTCGCTTTTTGGATGGATATGTACCATATTGATGGCTTTCGTATTGACGCCGTATCTTCATTAATTTTCCTTAACCACGACAACCCGCAACAAGAAAAGCTATTTAATCAATTTGGTGGCGAAGAAAATTTGGAGGCAATTGAATTTATTAAAAAAGCCAATGAAGCCATCTTTAAACGATATCCAGGCGTGCTAATGATTGCAGAGGAAGCAACCGATTATCCTCTTGTAACTGCACCAACTTCTGAGGGTGGATTAGGCTTTAATTATAAATGGAATATGGGCTGGGTAAATGACGTCCTTAAATACATGCGTCTTCACCCTTCCGACAGACGTTATCATCATAATTTATTAACTTTTTCTTTCTTCTATGCGTTTTCGGAAAATTTTGTTTTACCTTTTTCACATGACGATGTTGTTCACGGGAAAAAATCCCTTTTAGATAAGATGCCAGGTGACTACTGGCAGAAGTTTGCAAATTTACGTTTATTATATGGGTACTTAATGACCCACCCTGGAAAGAAACTTCTTTTTATGGGAGGAGAGTTTGGTCAATTCTCTGAGTGGAAGGAGCTTGAGGAACTAGATTGGATGCTTCTAAACTATGATTCTCATACTAAGCTTCAGTCCTATTTTAAAGAGCTTCAGCATTTTTATCGCATGAATTCTAGCCTTTGGAGACTGGATCATGAACAAGAAGGGTTTGAATGGATTGACCCGGATAATAACGACCAATCTGTGATTACCTTCATGAGACATGGAAAGCGCAAGGGTGATTATTCAATCATCGTTTGTAACTTCTCTACAGAGGTCTATGAAAATTATCGTATTGGCGTCCCATCAACTGGGAGTTATATAGAATTATTTAATAGTGATTCAGTGGAATTTGGAGGCTCTGGTCAGATTAATGCAGAATCTTTATCAGTTGATAAGACGCCAGCTCATAATCAACCATACAGCATAACAATTAAAGTTCCACCTTTAGCAATTAGTATCTTCAGAAAAGAGACAAAAAAGAGAAAAAGAGGTGTCGTCAAAAAATGAGGTCAAAGAAGTGGATTGCAGTTGTATTAGCAGGTGGTCAAGGGTCAAGATTGGGGGAATTAACAACGACTCTTGCCAAACCCGCTGTTCCGTTTGGTGGGAAATACAGAATTATTGATTTTCCTTTAAGTAATTGTACTCATTCAGGTATTGATACAGTTGGCGTCATTACCCAATACCGTCCACATGTACTCAATAATTATGTTAGTAATGGACGTCCTTGGGATTTAGATCGGAACAATGGGGGAGTAACAGTCCTTCCGCCATATCTTGGAAAACATGGCGGAGATTGGTACAAAGGAACTGCCAATGCAGTCTACCAAAATACCCATTATATCGAGCAATACGATCCAGAATATGTACTCATTTTATCTGGCGATCATATTTACAAGATGGACTATAGTAAGATGCTTAGCTTTCATCTTGAAAAAGATGCTGCTGCAACCATTGCGGTTATCGAAGTGCCTTGGGCAGAAGCAAGTCGCTTTGGAATCATGAATACGAATGACGAAAAGAGAATTGTTGAATTTGATGAGAAACCAGCGAATCCAAAGAGCAATCTTGCATCAATGGGAATTTACTTATTCAAATGGAAACTATTAAAACAGTATTTAGTTGAAGATGAAAGAAATATTCATTCTTCAAATGATTTTGGGAAGGACATTATCCCAAAATTACTTGCTGATGATAATCAGTTGTATGCCTACCAGTTTGATAGCTATTGGAAGGATGTTGGGACCATCGAAAGCCTTTGGGAAGCGCATATGGACTTGTTAGATGATGCTCCAGGCTTTGATTTACATGATCCAAGCTGGCCTTTTTTTACCGGGATTGCAACTCATCCACCACAACTTATATCAGCAACTGCAGATGTATCTCAATCATTGATAAATGAAGGATGTACCGTCGAAGGAACGATTGACCACTCGGTGCTCTCATACAATGTACAGGTTGGAGAGAATTCAGTCATTAAAGACTCTGTGATTATGCCGAATGTGCAAATCGGTAGGAATGTAACGATTCATAAAGCAATAATCGCAAGTGATTTATGTATTCCAGATGGAGCGCATATTGGGTCTGATGCCCCAGACGCTGCCATAACATTAATTGGAGATGAAAACACTGTAAGACCCTTAACCGTAATTAAGTAAATATCACACAAGGAGCGATTGGGATTGGAACGAGTAATTGGCGTAATAAATTTAGTAAATGATAAACAATATTTAAAAGAATTAACACAACATCGTTGTTTTGCAGCAGTACCATTCGGTGGAAGATATCGATTAATCGATTTTACAATGTCCAATTTTATTAACGCTCAAATTAAAAAGGTTGGCATATTCACAAAGGACAAATATCGTTCAATCATGGATCATCTCGGTAACGGGAAGGAATGGGACCTTGATCGACGAAATGGGGGATTGTTTATTTTACCTCCAATTCACCCAGACAAAAGTATAGTAGGTGATGTTCAGCAATTTTATGATCACCTTGAATTTTTCAAGCGATCCCATGAGGACACTGTGATTTTATCTCCTGGTCATCATGTTTATAAAATTAACTTTAATGAAGTTATCAAAAAACATAGAGAAAGTGGTGCGGATATTACTGTCGTTTATAAGGATTATGATGGAGAACCTGTCGATAAACCAATCTATCATAAATGTATTCTAGATGCTGATGACACAGTGACAAACCTCGAACTCTATACAATTCCAAAACAGGGAGATCCTGTGTGTACGGAAACTTTTGTTTTTTCAAAGAAATTATTAATTGAACTTATTACAAAGTGCTATGAAAATGGGGAATATGATTTTATTCGAGATGTCGTTAAAGCGAATTTACAACATCTTAATGTAAACAGCTATCATTTTAAAGGTTATATGCCATTTATTCATTCCATTTCGAGCTATTATAAAACGAATATGGATTTCTTAAACCCACAAGTGACAAAGGAATTCTTTTTCGATAACTGGGAGATCTATACAAAAACCAAGCATGAGCCACCCGTCAAATACTCGACAACATCTAATGTAAGCAATTCGTTAATTGCAAACGGTAGTGATATAGAGGGAACTGTCGAGAATAGTATTATTTTCCGTGGGGTCAAAATACGCAAAGGGGCAACTGTTAAAAATAGTATTATCATGCAGAAGAGTGTCATTGACGAAGGCACATACCTAGAAAATGTCATTACAGATAAACAAGTAAACATCACTTCAGAAAAAGTAATCGTTGGGGAACTTTCTCCAACTGTGATAAAAAAAGCTGATATTATCTAATGGGGGAAAATCATGAACGTATTATTCGCAGCATCAGAGTGTGCTCCATTTATTAAAACAGGCGGACTAGGGGATGTAATAGGGGCTTTACCGAATGCACTTCAACAGGAAGGGGTACATGTAAGTGTTATCCTCCCTAAATATGGAGATTTAGCTGATAAATATAAGGAACAGCTAGTTTTAGAACGAATCATCGAGGTGCCATTAGGTTGGCGCAGACAATATTGTGGGATTGAAAAATTAGTCCACAACGGAATTAGCTATTACTTTTTAGATAATGAATATTATTTTAAGCGCTATGGGAGTTACGGCTTTTATGATGATGGGGAGCGATTTGCTTTCTTTTCAAGAGCTGTACTTGAAGCTATTCCCTTTCTAGATAAAAAGCCAGATGTCATTCATTGTCATGACTGGCAAGCTGGACCGATTCCACTTTTATTAAAAGCTCACTACTCGAATCAACCAGACTATCAGGGGATTAAAACAGTATTTACGATTCATAATTTACGCTATCAAGGCGTATTCCCAAAATCTGTTTTAAGTGAATTACTTGATGTAAGTGATCGCTATTTTCATATAGATGGAGTGGAATTTTACGGCAATGTAAGCTATCTGAAAGCAGGATTAGCTTTCAGTGACTCGATAACGACCGTTAGCCCTACCTATGCAAATGAAATCCAGACTCCTTATTTTGGAGAACAATTAGATGGATATTTGCGAAAACGGAATTTTGAATTGCATGGAATTGTCAATGGAATTGACCATAAAGCATATAATCCCGCTTCAGATCGTGAACTATTTACCTATTATGATTCATATGAAGGTAAAATGAAAAATAAACGAGCACTACAGGAGCAACTTGGGCTTCCAGTGAACGAACAGGTTCCTGTGATTTCCATGATTACACGCCTTGTAGATCAAAAGGGAATTGACCTTGTTTTACACGTGTTTGAAGAAATACTTAACCAAAATGTGCAATTTGTTTTACTTGGAACGGGTGAGCGCCATTATGAGGATGCTTTCCGTGAAATGGCATATCGGTATCCAACGAAGGTTTCTTCGAATATCTTTTTTGACGAAGGACTTTCACGAAAAGTATATGCTGGTTCAGATTTGTTCCTAATGCCGTCACAGTTTGAGCCTTGTGGGATTGGTCAGTTACTAGCATTCCGCTATGGGACATTGCCTCTTGTAAGAGAAACAGGTGGGCTTAAAGATACAGTCCAACCATACAATGAATTTACAGACCAAGGAAACGGCTTCAGTTTTACTAATTACAATGCCCATGACATGCTATATACAATTGAGCGTGCGATTTGGTTCTACCGATTCCAACCAAAAAAATGGAAAGAGCTTTCTGAAAAAGCATTAAAACTTGATTTTAGTTGGGGAGCCTCTTCAAAGGAATATGTAAAACTGTATGAAGAACTACTACAATTTGCTCTGGTATAAGCTAAAAAAACGTTAGGGGCACACCCTAACGTTTTTACCGTTTACGACCTAATTGTGTGAGTGCGATTCGTCTTAGCGATGAACTGCTAAAATCAGTTGCATTTCTTTTTCTCACCCGTTCACGGATCGGGTTTTCATTTGAGGGTAATTTTTCATCAATGTTCTCAATCACAGGGAAATCCTCCAATCTTATGGAGTAATATTCCCTAGATAAAAATTTTTTATATCAAAGGAAAATAATGTTCATAACGTGGATTGTAATAGTAGGGCGGTCTTGTTCCAATTTGTGGCAAATCAAAGCTGTGGTTTATATATGATACCTCGACACGTTCTTTCGATTCGTTCATAAGCAAAAATGTCACTTCTGGACTGTAGTAATATTTCATAGTTCCAACTCCTTTTAAGTTTCCATACTTAGTTTATTCAATTCGTCCCTATAATGAGCCCGTACGCTAAGTAATGCATTCACTCTAAACTGAGTTCTACATAGACTAAATCATCCTGTATTTTATATTAGGAGGTATACCTATGTCTTGCTCTAGAGAAATAGATGGAGAGACTCAAAGCTATCCTATGTATCCGAATTATGGAAAAGTCACCCAATATAAGGACGTAGCCCTTACAGTCCCTGAACAGCGTCAGTATCGCCAACCAGGTGTCGAAGGCTTAATGGTACCGAAACCTATTGTTGATAATCCCCACTATAAAGGTAGTGGCAAGCTAAAAGGAAAAGTTACGTTAATCACAGGTGGAGATAGCGGGATTGGAGCCGCTTGCGCAATTGCCTTTGCAAAGGAAGGAGCAGACGTTGCTATTTCTTATTTAGATGAACATGAGGATGCGAATCGTACAAAATCAATGATAGAAGAGATGGGTCAACGCTGTTTGCTTTTACCCGGTGACCTACGTGAAAAAGAGATATGTATTGATATTGTAGAAAAGACCGTTCAAGCCTTCGGTAAGCTTGACATTCTGGTCAACCATGTCGGTATTCAATTCCAGCAGTCAAGTCTTCTTGATATTTCGGATGAACAGTTTGATGATACCTTCAAGGTTAATGTATATTCTTATTTTTATACAACAAGAGCCGCATTAAAACATTTAAAAACCGGCAGTTCCATCATCAATACAACATCAGTAGTGGCTTATTATGGTCATGATCAACTACTTGATTACACCATGACAAAAGCCGCGATAGTCGGCTTTACTCGTGCCCTTGCTAATAATTTGGTATCCAAAGGAATACGTGTAAATGCTGTAGCGCCAGGTAGAGTCTGGACGCCACTAATTCCATCAAGCTTTTCACCAGACCAAGTCACACTCGCTGGTAATCCAATGGACCGCCAAGGACAGCCATTTGAACTTGCGCCTGCTTATGTGTACCTTGCTACTGATGATTCCCGTTTTGTTACTGGTCAAACGATACATGTTAATGGTGGACAAATCACATCATCCTAAAAAAGTGATTCAATTGAGAATCACTTTTTTGTTTTCAACACTATTCATCTTTTTTAATCATTACATTTTGTGGCCGCTTTGGATGTCCATTCTTACCTTCGTCATCTGGACCTGTTAAGGTATTTCTTTTATCTAATACCTTCCCGGTAAATTCGACTGGATTGCGATTTGCCATTTTTTTCACCTCCATCTGTTAGGATGGATGGAAATTGAAATAACATTACAATTTTATTTTTTTAACGTGTAGTAATCGTCTATAGTCGTCTCTGCAATTGATTCATAAAGTGTGTTCGTTAGGTTATTTGACCCTTTTGAATCTAAGCCTAATTCCCAAATCATCATTCCACCAAAACCATGTTTTAACGCAAGCTTTGTTTTTCTTGTCATCATCGATTGGCCGTTATAATAATACGTTGTACCATTCATATTAACCGAATCCTTTACGGCATTGTCAGGATTACTTTCCACGATTGCTTCGTAGGAAACCTGTTTGATGTTTGGGTCAGCTGGCTGCGCATAAAATGGAACACCAAGGACAAGCTTTTCTTTTGGCAGCTTGTGAGTATCAAATAAATCTGCCCAGTAACCTACGATGCTTTCTGTAAATGGGTAGGGTGATAAATTCTGAGCATGATAACCACCGTCCCATTGGCCATCATATGCCATAATATTTACATAGTCTACATATTGAAACATGGCTGTCTCATATTTCACGTAAGCTAATTCAGTTAAGGTTTGGCCATGGATTTTTGAGTGAACCGCAATGGATAACTCTTTATTCTTATCGTGTAGCTTATTACCTAATGTTTTTATAAAATGATGTAAATGTTTCGCATCTGCATCTGTACGAGGGTGTTCAAAATCAATATCTATACCATCTAGATTTTCTTGTTCAACGACTTCAATGAGTTCATTCACAAGTTTTTGCTGTGAAGCTGGGTTCGCTAATGCTGCCGAAAAATAATCATAGGATTCTCCGCCATTCATATGGAACCATCCTCCAACCGCAAGCATTGCTTTAGTTTCATGCTTATGGGCATTGGCAACCATATTCTTGAGATTTTTTTCAGCATGTTCACCGGTAAACAATAATTGCCCATCCTTTGTCGGATGAACAAAGGAAAAGATAATATGGGTTAGTTTAGAATAATCAATTTGGTTGGGATCACGAAAATCCTGTATATAACCTACTAAAACGTTTGACATATTTTTATCAAGTTTTGGTTTTTCTTTTTGATTTGGTTTTTTTGAAGATTGTGGTACTTCATCACCTATTTTGGTTTCATGTTGATTTTGATTTGTTAACAACACACCTGTTAATAAACCACCAACAAAGATTATAGCCACCAAAATGCTAAGGAAGATAAATCGTTTCTTCATGATGTTGTCCTCCAAATTCAGTTTATCCTCAAATTTTAACAAATAGTCGGACCGTATAGATGTGGTAATATCATCCTATACATATATTGTTTCAGGCCTATGTAAACTAATAACAATACGTCTTTACAAGGAGCAATTCAATGAGTATTCAACTTAGTCAATACTATAATCAAGCAGTCGAAAGAGCAAAACAGATGATTATGGATGACATTAATCATTATATGGAACCAAAAGAAACGATTCCCTCATTTGAACAGTATGTCAGAGAAAGAGGGCAGTTTATCGAACAAATTTGGCTCAACGCTTGGTTAAATACAGCCGTTCATGCTTCTATATCTGAAAAGAAAGCCTATTTAGTGGAACATGGATTTGAAGTTGAGGATGTTGGTAAAAAACTGCTAAATAAATTATTTCGAACTGAAATACGTAATGTGCATCCTTATGATTTATTAGGTTGGTTAGAAGAGACCTATGCAAAACATCCTGACGAATGGCAAAAAAAGTATCAAACCGCAAGAGACGATTACGAAGCTCGAATTAAGAAGCAAATGGATCGAGAAACCAAGCGAAAATTTATTCTCAAGTTAAATTTTTATCTAAACGAAATACTTGGTGATCATTACGAAGAACTTTATCTAAGGATTCGATATTTATTAGGGAGTCATTTAGCAATTGAGATTGATCAAAAAGGGATGATTTTATCATCAGACGATGTGACGTTTGCTTCTTATCTTTATAAAGAAACTGAACTTGCACATAACCGCTATTTTTATCAAGAAAATTTGATTGAGGAATATGAAGATCTTATTTTACATCAACTCATGGATTTCGGACCAAATTGGTTAAAATCGCACTTACCTGAACATATATTTGTCGATTGCCAAAATAGCTTTCAAGAACCATTATCTGATGCATTTTTGCAGGAAGTGGCCTACGAGTATTTTCTCGACGTTCGTGATGATTTATTTGAGGATATATTAGAGGAATATGTGTCAGATCTTGTGAAGCTTATTGACATTCCATTTGAGTTGGACACACATAGACAACTCTTTTTAAAAGACATTACTGAGAGAAAAGAACGTGCCGAAAAGGAAAAAGAAGAATTAAGACGACAAAGAGAAGAAGAACAAAGAATGCTCGAGGATATATTTGGACGCGCATATAACTTATCACCAGGACGAAATATTCAGTACGTTCTTCATGTTGGCGAAACCAATACCGGGAAGACGTACCAGGCTATCCAACGAATGAAGGAAGCAAATAGTGGGGTTTATTTAGCTCCATTACGATTATTAGCACTCGAAATTTATGAAACATTGAATGAGGAAGGAGTACCCTGCAATTTAAAGACAGGAGAAGAAGAAAAGCTTGTAGAAGGGGCCAACCATCTCTCAGCAACCGTTGAAATGCTAAGAGAAAAAGATTTCTACGATGTAGTTGTAATTGATGAAGCCCAGATGATTTCCGATAAGGACAGGGGCTTTTCATGGTATAAAGCAATAACAAATGCAAATGCACAGGAGGTACATATCATTTGCAGCTTTCATGCAAAATGGATGATTCTACAGCTTCTTGGTGATTCAACTGTAGAAGTTTACGAATATCATCGAGATGTACCATTAGAGGTAGAACCGCAAGCTTTCCGTTTGAACCAAACCCGACAAGGCGATGCCTTGGTTTGTTTTTCAAGAAGAAGAGTTCTTGAGACAGCCTCCGAGTTACAACGAAGTGGACGTCGTGTGAGTATGATATACGGGAGCATGCCACCGGAAACTCGAAAAAAGCAAATCCAACGCTTTAATAATGGGGAGACAACGGTTATTGTGGCTACAGATGCAATTGGTATGGGTTTAAATCTGCCGATTAGACGGATAGTATTTTTGGAAAATGATAAATTCGACGGAACGAGAAGAAGGCTGCTAACCTCTCAGGAAGTAAAACAGATAGCAGGTCGAGCGGGAAGACGGGGAATTTATGATATCGGAAAAGTCGCTTTTACTAGTGATATCAAAACAATGACACGATTATTAGAACAAGAAGATCCCCCGCTTCAGGGCTTCGCGATCGCTCCAACAACAGCAGTTCTTGAACGTTTTCAGAAGTATTCTCGAAAAATGAGGATGTTTTTCTATCTATGGGATCAATTCAAGAGTCCAGAGGGAACGAAAAAAGCAAGTCTTTATGAGGAACGGATGCTATATGAGTTAGTTGAGGATACAATTATTGAAGCAAAGTTATCATTACCTGACCTTTATGGCTTTTTGCATCTACCATTTTCGTCAAATGAACCATCACTGCGTGCACAATGGAAGAAAGCACTCGAGGCGATTGTCGATGGTTTTCCACTGCCAGACCCGATCCTTAAAGAATCTGGACTTGAGGAGCTTGAGCTCTCCTATAAAGCGGTTGGCCTCCATTTGTTATTCCTTTATAAATTAGGGAAACAGACTGAAGCTCATTATTGGGAAAGAGTGAGGGAAGAAATTAGTGACAAGATACACGAACACTTGAAATCAGGCATTCAACCGACTAAAAGAGTATGTAAACGATGTGGAAAGAACTTACCAATTGGCTTTTCATTTGCTATTTGTAATGAATGCTATTTCGAACGGCCAAGACGTGTACAACCTAGATAATCTTTAGACAAAAAGTAGCTTTTTTGTAGCTACTTTTTTCTTTTACATACGGTTGCTTTCGCCAAATTTTACCTATAAACTAAATTAACAACTATACGAACAGGTGATTGCTATGGCTAAAACAATTGTAGAAAAATTAAACCTAACTAAATACAACAAGAAACTCCTATTAGATGTACCAGAGGGTCAAAACTACTTTGAAGGATTAACAGATTATGAAACAACTCTATCTAAGGAACATTCCTATGATCTAATTTTTGCATTTGTAATGGATTTAGAAACATTAAAGGAAATAGTTACTAAAATTATCGATCATAATCTATTAAATAAAAAAGGTTACTTTTTTGCTGCTTATCCTAACAAGGGGAATAAAGTATATGATACCTTTATTCATCGTGATGATCTGTTAAGCGGGCTTGATGCAGACGAATATGGCTACATCGGTAAAAGTGACATTAAATTTTCACGTATGGTCGGATTAGATGATGTCTTTACCGTTGTTGGTTTAAAAGAAGCAGGAAAAACTAAAAACGTAAAATCAACAAAGGCAAGCCAATGTGTTGATGATTATATTGATTTCATTCCTGCTATTGAAGAAGACCTCAAAGACACACCAGACATCCTTCGCTTTTACCAGGCATTAACTCCAGGTTATCGGAAGGATTGGGCTCGGTTTATTTATAGTGCAAAACAAGAAGCAACCAAGAAAAAACGACGTAGAGAAATGAAAATGATCCTTTCAGAAGGATATAAAACACGTGATTTATATCGCGCAAATAAAAAATAATCCAAAAGATCAACCAGACTTACTCTGGTTGATTTTTTTGTAAAAATTTAAAAATATTTGTAAAAAATTGAAACCTTTTAGCAATCTTCGCCGTCTTAATGGTTAGGGTAAAATTTGATTATTTTTAAAATCGCAATCTAATAGATTAAACAAGGATACAGTGATAGAGATATTCAATATTTACCTATCTAATGAGAATGAAAACTATAGGGGGAAGTATGTTGAAGAAAAAGAAGGTTTTAATTTGGATTTTGTCGATTATCGGAATCCTGGTAATCGCGGGTGGAGTAGCTGCCTTTTTCATAAAAGAAAAGAGTGTGGCATCAGTTGGAGAACAAATTGAGGAAGTAAATGTAACGGTACAAAAAGCGAAAGAACAAGAATTAATAGAAACGATTCTTGTAACAGGCGAAATCGTTCCTGAAGGGGAGCAAAAAGTATTCTTAAATCCAGAGCATGGAGAGATTAGCGAATATAAGGTAGAAGAAAACAAAACTGTAAAAGCTGGAGACCCGCTATTTGTCTACGATTCTTCTAAGCTAGATACGGAATTAGCTAGAGCAACTAGAGAAAGAGACTTAATTCAGGTAAGAGCTAAAACAGAACAAAATCAAATTGCGGCCCTAAATAAACGGATTGAAGTAGCAAAAAAAGAAATAGCCGCACAAAAAAACAAACTAAAAACAAAAGCTGCTGAGACACCTGAAAAGACTGAAGAAGGTACAGAACCACAACAAATAATAGAGGAACCACCAGTTGAAGACGTCAACCAACTTACAAGTGAAAAGGTTCAAATGGAGCTACAATATGAAAATACAAAATCAGAAATTACAGCAGCAAATGAACGAATCGCGGAAATTACAAATCAGAAAAAAGAAATGACAGTTGTTAGTAAAATTGATGGAATCATTGTAAAAGTGAATAAAAATATTGCATCAACCGAGACGGGTGCAACAGAGCCGGTCATACATATCATTTCGAATAAACCATATAAAGTAATAGGAACAATGAGCGAATTTGATGCAGTCAAAATTCAACAGGGACAAGAAGTAATTGTCCGTCCTAAGGTATTCAAGGATCGAGAATGGAAGGGTGTTGTCGAATCCGTTTCTCATTTTCCAAATGATGACGGAGGAGCTGGCGGAGAATTTTCGGGAATGGGTGGTGGCAATGTTACCATGTATCCTTTCAAAGTGGGAATTACAGACGACACAACTGACCTTCGTCATGGGTTCCACGTTTCATTAGAGGTTCGAATTCCTGGAACTGAGATTCTTCCTGTAATTTCGCATACAGCTATTTTGGATGAAGGTGGAGTAGCAGTTGTGTATGTATTAGTAGATGGTATCTTACAAAGACGTGAAGTTCAAACGGGGTCAATGAATGATGAATTTATCCAAGTCACTGAAGGTGTTAATAAGGATGATCTCGTGGTTTTAACACCATATGAGGGAATGTACGATGGAATGGAAGTGACCTCCTTTGATGAAGTTGAGTAAGATTACAAAGGTATATGGAAACGGGGCTCTTGAAGTACCAGTTTTACACGGGATAGATTTAACCATTGAGGACGGGGAATTTATTGCCATCATGGGACCATCTGGTTCAGGAAAATCTACCTTAATGAATATTATTGGTTTCCTGGATTCGCCAACTTCGGGCACGTTTGAATTGAACGATGAAAAAATAGGTCTTGTAAAGGATCGAAAGTTAGCAAAATTGCGTAATGAGCATATCGGTTTTGTTTTTCAACAATTTTTTCTGTTACCACGTCACAACGCACTAAAAAATGTTGAATCTCCACTTATTTATGCAGGAGTTCCGAAGCGGGAACGGATGGACAGAGCCAAACAAATGTTGGAGAAGGTCGGACTTGGAGATCGAATCAAACACTTGCCAAATCAACTCTCTGGTGGTCAAAAACAAAGGGTTGCAATTGCGAGAGCGCTTGTAAATAACCCTTCAATCGTGTTAGCAGATGAGCCAACTGGGGCTCTTGATTCTAAAACGAGTGAGCAAATAATGGAGCTAATGGTTCAACTAAATAATGAAGGTAGAACTGTTATCATTGTTACGCATGAGGATGAAGTTGCTGCATACGCAAATAGGGTTATCACTTTAAAGGATGGGTTGATAACGGATGACCAAAGGAGAAGGCTATGAGTCTATTAGAAAGCTTTAAAGTAGCATTATCCTCAATCTGGAATCATAAGATTATGTCCATTTTGACGATGCTGGGAATCATCATTGGTGTTGCGGCTGTAATCATTATTGTTGCAATCGGCCAAGGGGCCAAAACGAAAATGACAGAGGAATTATTTAGTATCGAAAAAAATGCAGTCGATATTTGGTATCAGCCAATGCCAAAAGAAGGAGAAGAAGATTCAGAAATGTTCTGGATGGAACCTGAATTAACTTCTGATGACGTCGAAACCCTTTCTGAAGTTCCAGGTGTAAAAGCAGTTATCGCTACAAACCAAGGCTGGGGGCCGTTGATTTATAATGACCAACAGGGAGAAATGGAAATTACCGGAGTAGGACCTGAGTTCTTTACAGCACGAAACATCCAAATTGTTGAGGGACGACCAATCAATGCGAGAGATAACGATGGACGAAATCGTGTAGTGATGATCGACACTGTCGCAAGGGGAAAATTCTTTAAAGATAAAGAAAATATTATCGGTGAAATCGTCGATTTGAATGGTAATCCCTATAAGTTAATCGGGGTATACGAGTCGCCAATCCCTGAGCAGTATCGGTATAATGAGTCAGGGGAAATGCTCATGCCACGAGGAGTCATTTCAATGATGTTTGGCAATCGAGAAATTGAACGTTTAGCTATAATTGCAGACAATCCAGAACGAATATCAGAAATCGGGCGTTCTGCAGCTGATACCCTAACGATGGCTAAAAAACTCGAGGATGGGATGTATACAGTAAACGATTTTTCTGAATATGAACAAGAAGTTGATACTGTTATAACAATCATGACATTAGTCATTGGTAGTATTGCAGGAATTTCATTATTAGTGGGTGGCATCGGTGTTATGAACATCATGCTCGTTTCCGTAACTGAAAGAACGAGGGAAATTGGTTTACGAAAAGCCCTTGGAGCTACTCGAGGAAGAATTTTACTGCAATTTTTAATTGAATCAGCAACATTAACCTCACTAGGGGGCATGATTGGAATCGGGCTTGCAACATTAGGGACGATTGTTGTATCTCAATTTGCACCAATCACTGCTACGGTAAGTCCAATGATTGTCATAATCGGCGTAGGCTTCTCTGCTTTCATTGGTATCATCTTTGGTATCTTACCAGCAAACAAAGCCTCAAAACTTAGTCCAATCGATGCATTACGTTACGAATAAGAGGGATAAAAAAGGAGGTGCTAACCTCCTTTTTTGTTTTGCCTGAAGGAAGTCATACATATATGTCGAAAATTTATATAGGTGAAGATTATTAAAAAAGGGTGAGAAAGCATGATTCACGAAAAACATGAACTAAAACACAAGAATGAAAAAGCTGAATTATTCACGTATCTTCTTGATAATTCGGTAAGTATTGATCCAGACCGTAAACGACCAATGATTGTCATTTGCCCTGGCGGTGGCTATGTCCATACGTCTGACCGTGAGGCAGAACCAGTTGCTATACAAATGCTAAGTAAAGGTTATCACGCGAGTGTCCTTAGATATAGTGTGGAACCATCTGTATTCCCGACAGCCCTTTGCCAATTGGCAAATGCAGTCGGTTTGATTCGTGACAATGCAGATAGCTGGAATGTTGACCCCAACAAGATTATTGTCATGGGCTTTTCAGCAGGTGGCCATCTAACTGCAAGCTTAGGAGTGTTCTGGGATAAGGAGTTTTTAACAGAACAATTATCCTATTCGAAGGATCAAATTAAACCAAATGGATTAGTCCTAAGTTACCCTGTCATTTCTTCTGGTCCTTATGCTCACGAAGGAAGCTTTAGGGCATTATTAGGAGAAAAGTTTGAGGACCAAGAGCAACGAGAATTTTTATCCTTGGAAAACCAAGTAACGCATGAAACCCCTCCCACATTTTTATGGCATACTGTATCTGATGCATCTGTTCCTGTTGAGAATAGCATGCTATTTGCACAAAGTTTATTAAAACAGAAAGTCCCGCTCGAAATGCACATTTATCCAGAAGGAGTTCATGGACTATCACTTGGAACAGAAGAAACACAGTCAAAAGGAAGAGACAATCACATTCAGCCAGAAATAGAGAATTGGATTGAAATGGCTGCAAGATGGGTGAAGGGATTATAAAAAATTAATATGCGCAAAAGAGGGTCGTTAATGGCCCTCTTTTTAATTTGCGACGAATAAGACCAATACCTTGCTATCTCTTTAATTAAATGCGTAAAATGAACAAATACTCATATACATAAATATGATTTATTCAGCTAACGATTGGAGAGATTATGTGGAGCATAATTGGGAAATTGCGTTTGATTCACTATCTAAAATAACTGTTTTATCAAACCCAAATAACGAACCAGTCACCATTATTGGTGATGCTGATGATTTAAACTGTATCGGTGTCGGTACGGATGCAGCCGTTTTTCAATCTATTGATGCCCCAGAATATGCATTTAAGAAATACGCGAAGAACAAAGTTGCCAAGGTTAAGGCTGAGGTAAATGTCTATCAGATCCTAGGGGAGTCCCGATTCTTTTCTAAGTGTTTTGCTTCTGAAGACCATTACCTTGTTTTAAGCTATGAAGAAGGGATAACTCTATATGATTGTATCCTTCAAGGAATCCATATCCCCAAACAAGTTGTAGAGGATGTGGAGGATGCAAGAGATTATGTTCGGAACAAGGGGCTAAACCCTCGTGACATCCATCTAAAAAATATTTTATTGCAAAATGGAAGAGCAAAAATAATTGATGTTTCCGAATACATTCAGCCGGGTAATGACTTTAGATGGGAACACCTAAAAAAAGGATATGAAGAGTATTATCATATGATTGACGGAAAAGCGGTTCCGTTTTGGGTCGTGGATACAGTTCGTAAGTGGTATAACCAACAAAACACATATTTCCCGTCAATAGATGACTTTATGAAAATCGTTCAGAAGCTTTTATATAGGAAGTAGAAAGAAGTTGTCAATTTTCACAAAAATACAACTATGCTGTGAATTGTTGCTTTCGTAAGGTCTAAAAAAGCACCGGAATACGACCGAATGTGTTAGAATAATGTGGAAAGCAATACAGGGTCTGGCTTCATCATTATTATAAAGCGATTATTAGTGTGGAAGTCAAAATGGAGGTAATTAATATGTATCCACTTATACTAAGACATCCTGGTCCTACTCCAATCCCTAAAAAGGTTGAACTGGCAATGGCTCAGGATATGTTTAGTCATCGTACTGAAGAATTTGTAAAGTTATACAAAGATGCCACACAACGTGTGAAACCTGTCTTTGGTACTAAGCAAGATATTTTACTACTTCCCTCGGGTGGAACAGCAGCATTAGAAGCAGCTGTGGTAAATACAGTTTCCCCTGGGGATGAGGTAGTCGTTATCACTGTAGGAGCCTTTGGAGATTATTTCGTTTCGATTTGTGAAAAATATGGCTTAACTGTACATAAATTAGCTAAAAATTGGGGTGAAGCTTGTACAAAGGAAGACCTCAATGAATTTTTGAAACCGTTATCTACTATTAAGGCCGTTTTTGCTACGTATAATGAAACCTCTACAGGAATCTTAAATCCGATTGAGCAATTGGCAGAAGAGGTGCGTAATCATTCTGACGCGCTATTTATAGTCGATGGGGTAAGCTGTATTGGAGGAGCCCCTGCTGAAATGGATCAATGGGGAATTGATATATTAGTAACAGGTTCACAAAAAGCGATGATGCTTCCACCTGGACTAGCACTTGTAGCCGTTAGTGAAAGAGCCTGGGATGTAATTGAGGCCAATAACACCACTGCTTATTATTTAAATCTATTAAGCTATCGGGAGTGGGCAGCAAAAGGAATGACGCCTAATACTCCTTCTATTTCGCTCATAATGGGGCTATCTGCTGTGTGCGATTTAATTGAAGAGGAAGGCGGATTTTCAAAAACGGTTGAACGACACGATGTCATGAAAAACATGGTTCGGGAATCTATGAAAGCCTTATCAATAGAATTATTAACGGGTGACGAGTATGCATCACCTACAATTACGGCAATTCGTGCCCCAGAAGGATTGGATCTTTCAGCCTATTTAGGACACCTTAAGAAGGAATATCACCTAGATTTCGCTGGGGGACTTGGCCATCTCCAAGGCAAGATTTTCAGATTTGGACATATGGGCTATTGCTTCCCTAGTGATGTCCTTCAAGCAGTTTCCCTAATGGAAGCAGGTTTACAGGATTTTTCTTATAACTTCAAGCCCGGTGCTGGAGTAAATGCGGCACAAAATGTATTCTTGGCCTCATTAAAAAAGTAAATGATTGTATTGCCAGACCCTATTGATGTAATTACTTAGTATAGGAAATGATAACAACTGAGTGGTTTTTCCACTCAGTTGTTTCTTTGTAGGAAATTTCTTAATTTAACTGAATATGAAACTTATTGCCTAATAAATCGTAGTACATTAATACAGAGAAATTTGCAAAAATGAAATTTCACATTCGTTTGTAATGTTTAGTTTTTTGCAGGAGGGGTTTAAATGGGAATTATTAAAGCAGCAGTTAGTGCAGTTAAAGGAAACTTAGCAGATCAATGGCTAGAGGTAATTGAACCACAGGAGATGAGTGATACAACCGTTATGTCCGTTGGTGTAAAAGTACGAGCTAAAGATCGTCGAAATCAAAACTTTAAGGGAACAGATTCCACGATTTCAAATGGTTCAATCATCCATGTGTATCCAAATCAATTTATGCTTTTAGTTGACGGAGGAAAAATTGTGGATTATACAGCAGAAGAGGGCTATTACCAAGTTGTAAACTCTTCACAACCATCCTTATTCAACGGTCAATTTGAAGAAGCTTTATACGAAACCTTCAATCGTTTTAAATTCGGTGGTGTTCCATCAACGTCTCAAAAAGTGTATTTTATTAATCTTCAAGAGATAAAAGGGATTAAATTTGGTACACGAAACCCGATAAACTACTTTGACAATTTTTATAATGCGGAATTATTTTTACGTACTCACGGGAGCTATTCTATAAAAATTGTTGACCCGCTCAAGTTTTTCATGGAAGCCATTCCTCGAAATAAATCAAATGTTGATATCAATGACATTAATGGACAATACTTATCTGAATATATGAATGCTTTGCAAACGGCAATCAATAAAATGTCCGCAGATGGGATCCGAATTTCTCATGTCACTTCAAAGGGAATGGAACTTGCAAAGTATATGGCAGAAGTTCTTGATGAAGACTGGACGCGGATGCGCGGAATGCAGGTTGAATCCGTAGGAATCAACAGTATTACGTATGATGATGAATCACAAAAACTGATAAACATGAGAAACCAAGGTGCTATGCTTCAAGACCCTTCAGTTCGTGAAGGATATGTCCAAGGTGCCATTGCAAGAGGGCTGGAGGCCGCCGGTTCCAATGATGCTGGATCGATGCAAGGATTTTTAGGCATGGGAATGGGGATGCAAGGTAGCAGTGGTTTTATGGGAGCTGCTTCTGAATCAAATCGTCAGCATATGCAACAGCAAGCAAAAAAACAGCAAAATCAACAGGTGGAAAATCCTAATCAATGGAAATGTTCTTGCGGTCAAACAAATACAGGTAATTTTTGCTCAGAATGTGGATCTCCCAAACCACAAGCTAATAAAGAAACGTGGGAATGTCAATGTGGCCAAGAAAATAAAGGGAAGTTCTGTTCAAACTGTGGCAGTAAAAAGCCTGAAGAACTAACATGTCAAACATGCGGGTTTAAACCTGCAAATCAAAATGCAAAATTCTGTCCTGAGTGTGGATCTCGTTGTGAACATAAATGATGTGCTGAATCGGGAATATTTCAGAAGAAAAAGAGGTGATAAGGGTTGGGGGTTGTAGTCTATAAATGTATTAACTGCGGGGGACCATTAGCATTCAAAGCGGAAACCCAGAATTGGACCTGTGATTATTGTTTGAGTGAATTTACAGAAGAAGACGTGAAGAATTTTATCAATAATGAAAAAGCAGAGGAAGAAGCAAAAGCAAGTAAAGAATCCCTACAACATTCAAAGGTATTAGATCAGGAATTTGATGAAAAAGCTACAGGCTATACGTGCAGCAGTTGCGGAGCAGAAATTGTAACCGATGATACCACTGCCGCAACTTTTTGTTATTATTGCCACAATCCAACGATTATCCCACGGCAATTAGAGGGAGAATATCGCCCTGAGATGGTTATTCCTTTTAAAATTAACCGTAAAAAAGCGGAAGAATTATTTATAAATTGGTGTAAGGGGAAGCCACTACTCCCCAAGTTCTTCACTTCAAATTCAGAGCTCGAAAAACTTTCAGGAATCTATGTTCCATTTTGGTTATTTGATAGTAATACTTCTGGAAAAATTGAGGGTGAAGCTAGAAGAGTTAGAACCTATACAAGAGGGGATACCAGGTATACTGAAACAAAATATTATAAGGTGATGCGGGAAGGAAAAGCAATATTCCGTGATGTACCAGCAGATGGATCTAAGAAAATGGATGATAAGCTCATGACCATCTTAGAGCCTTATGACTATAACGATTTAACCGATTTTTCAATGTCCTATTTGTCAGGCTTTTTTGCCGAAAAGTATGATATGAACCAAAATGAGGTGTACGGAAGAATTTCAAACGTTCTTCGTAATAATATCGGAACGTTACTTCAAGGTACGATTCATGGATATAGTACGGTTTCGATCCATAATGCAAACGTAAAACTCTCCAATGTTAAAGCAAAATATGTTTTATTACCCGTTTGGATGTTTACTTACCAATATAAGGGGAAGACCTATATATTTGCAATGAATGGCCAAACTGGAAAAATTGCGGGGGACTTGCCAATTAGCATTGGAAGAGCTAGTAAATGGTTTGGTATGATTTCAGCCAGTGTCTTTGCAGCCCTGTCGTTAGGAGGGTTATTTATATGGTAATGAAAAAAGTTCTCTTTATTCCATTATTCCTCCTCACGTTAATAGCTTTCGCGAGTGTTACGCTTGCTGACAACGAGCGTGTTTTTGATCAGGCAGGTTTATTCTCAGATACAGAAAAGGTAGAATTGCAGGAGCAAGCCATACAATTAACTGAACAATTTCAAATGGATATCCGTATCGTCACAACGGATGATAGTGGAGGAAAATCAGCAAGAGATTATGCAAGCGATTTTTATGATAGCCATGGATTCGGTTATGAAGGAACTGCGGATGGAATATTATATCTAATTGACATGGATAACCGGGAAGTGTATATCTTTACACGTGATCGAATTGTTGATTATTTTCCAGACGTAACCGTGGAGGAAATTCTTGACCATGTCTATCCTTATTTAACAGAAGAAGCATATGGTGAAAGTGCGAAAGCATTCTTGTCAGACCTTGAGACTACGATGAATGAAGGAATTCCTGAAGGACCATCTTCTTCTGGCGGATATGCACAATCGGATAATTCGACATCCTATTCATCAAGTACCTCCCAAGGAGAATTAGTTAAAGAACTCTTAATCTATTTTGCTATTGCAATTGGGGTTGGCGTTATTTCAGTTGGGATAATGGCGATGTACAACAGGGGGCGCTCGACGACAACAGCCCACACGTATTTAGAATCTAATTCATTTACTGTAACCAATAAAATGGACCGACATTACAATACACGAGTAACTCAACAAAAGATTCAAAGAAATTCAAATAGTGGTGGAGGATCATCTTTTTCCGGCGGCGGCAGATCTGGCGGTGGGGGAAGAGGGTTTTAAGTAAGCATGAGGAAATCATACGCCTCATGCTTTTTTCTATTCTAATAGTAAATCTCTAATTTATCAGGATAATGGTGCCGAAACTTAAAAACTATCACAATATAACACATTAATATTTTATTTCCCGAAGTTTTGTCGAAATGCGAAAACAAGTTGTTCTCAATAGTGAACAATCAAAAGAGAGATAGATTTTGTAAAAATTGTTATTTTTTATTATTAATTTTCGGAATTTTTATTTATAATAGGTTATAGACTGAACAGTCAATTTTATTTCTTCGGGATGAAACTCGAAATGGGGGTATAGTATGTCTAACCAACAAGTAATAAATGCTGAACTTCAAGAAAAGGTCAATCAATTTAAAAAATTAGATGAAAAAATTACTCATCTAAATAGTGTACTTGCTCTAGCAGATTGGGATCAAAAAGTAATGGCACCTAAGAAAGGACGATCTCTTTTTGCCAATTCCATCGGAACGTTATCAACGGAGATATTTAAGCTATCTATCTCGCAAGAAATGGGTGAGCTATTAGAGGTATTAACAGAAGATAAATTCTATGAGCAACTTGATGACGTGACAAAAGCAATTGTACGTGAAAGAAATAACTTCTATAAACAGTCAAAAAGCATTCCATCTGAACTGTACAATGAATATATCGTCTTAACTTCAAATGCAAATAATGCATGGGAGGAAGCTAGAGAAACGAATAATTTTGAAGTTTATCTTCCCTATCTTGAACGAATTGTGGAAATTAAAAAGGAATTTACGAAGTATTATGGGTATGAGGGGCATCCATATAATGCATTATTAAATGAATTTGAGCCTGGATTAACAGTTGAAGTTTTAGATCCACTTTTTGCAGATTTACGAAAAAACAGCATTGATTTATTAAATCGAATCAATCTATCAACTTCTAAGCCAAGTGGCGAGGTTTTTGAAAAGCTTTACAACCCTGAGATTCAAAAAGAGTTTAATAAATTCTTACTTCCGCGAATTGGATTTGATATGGATGCTGGACGACTAGATGAAACCGTACATCCATTTGCTCAATCGATTAATACAGGGGATGTCAGAATTACAACTCGCTATCTTGAGGATAATGTTCGTTCGGCAATCTTTGGCACAATCCATGAAGCAGGACATGGTATTTATGAGCAAAACATAAATTCTGAATTAGAAGGAACATCAATCTGCAACGGAACATCCTTTGGAATTCATGAATCACAATCAAGATTTTTAGAAAATATGGTGGGACGTAGTGAAGAATTTTGGAAGTTCTTCTATCAAGATCTCCAAAATCATTTCCCTGACCAATTAGGAAATCTGGATGTGAAAGATTTTTATCGGGCAATTAATATCGTTGAGCCTTCATATATTCGAGTTGAAGCAGACGAATTAACGTATAATTTACATATCATGCTTCGTTATGAAATAGAAAAAGGACTCATTAGTGGGGAAATTGCTGTAAAAGACCTACCGAATGTATGGAATGAGAAGATGAACGAATATTTAGGGATTGTACCTCCAACTGATACTTTAGGGGTACTTCAAGATGTTCATTGGTCATTTGGCGGCTTAGGATACTTCCCTTCATACTCTCTTGGAAACTTATATGCAGCCCAAATTTTGAATACCATTAAGAAGGAGCTCCCTGACTTTTACGGGCATATTGAAAGAGGTGAGTTTACCGTTATTCAAAATTGGCTGAAAGAAAAAATACACAAATACGGGGCTATTTATACACCTGATGAATTAATTAAGAAAGTCACTGGCGAAAGCTTAAATGCTACTTATCTAGTGAACTACTTAGAAGAGAAATATTCTAAGGTTTACCAGTTATAAGCAAGATGTAATTAAAAATCATACACAAAAATGGAAGATAACTAACCTCGTCTCTATTTTGAGACGGGGTTAGTTTTAGTTTTATCGGAAATGAATGAATGGTATAATGCATTTTGGACAGTACAAGTAAGTAAGCATTAGGAGTGAAAAAAACTGAACAACGATAGATTTACAATACGTCAGATATGTATGCTCATCACGATTACACTTGCAGGAGTTTTATGGTCTGTAAGCTTTGATATCCCATTATTTATTGGATTTTTACCTGGATTTGTATTTCTCATTTCATTAATAATAGGGAAAGGAAAATCTCTTCGTGAAATTTGGAAGATTTGTAGAAAGGGAATAAACAAAACACAGACTGTCATTCTTATTTTATTTCTAGTTAGTTTTATCCTTCCTTCTTGGTATGAAGCAGGTACTATTCAAGTATTAGTTTCTGTTGCCTTGCAAATTATTACACCTGATCATTTCTTTTTGCTCTCCTTTATCATTGCGATGATTTTTTCAATGACGCTAGGTACTTCTATAGGAACCCTAAGTGCCGTTGGGATTCCAATCATGAGCAGTGCTATTTCAATCAATTTGTCACCTCAAATAGTAGCTGGTGCTTTGATATCGGGAGCATTTGTCGGGGACCGAACTTCACCTTTTTCAAGCGCTTTTCAGTTATTATCACACACGGTTGAGATTTCTAATATGAAGCAATTTAGAGCGTTGGCACTAACTACTATTCCAGCCATTCTAATTAGTATAGTCTTTTTTAGTTATTTAGATTCTCAATATAACTTGAAGCAAGGTGAAATAGCAGCATTTAGCTGGGAAGATTTATACTTTTTGAAGTTATTACCACCACTTGTATTAATTGTAGTGGTATTATTTCGGAAAGGTATTGTCTATGCTTTTCTATCAAGTATAATCTGTGCTAGTATCATTTCACTCATCGACGGAACTGCCATTTACCAACTTTTTCATGCCCTATTCTTTGGTATAGAGGGAATGGGCGGGGGCCTCATCAAGATGTATACACTTCTTATCTTTTTAGCATTAGCTGGAGCATATAATGGGCTTTTAGAAGAATATCGTGTTATCCAACCATTAGTCGATGGATGGTTCCATAAATCTAAAACCTTAGTTGAAGATTCCGTAAAAACAATCATTGCTACCTTAGGGATCTCTCTAATTGCTGCAAATCAAACATTACCGATTATCCTTACTGGTAGAACGTTACTACCTCACTGGATAAATCGCCGAACGAAAGCTGACCTAGCAAGAGTCATGGCAGATTCGACCATGCTGTTTCCAGGCATGATTCCATGGAGTGTACTAACGATTATGTGTAGTACGGTATTGGGCTTACCGGTTACTGAATATCTTCCTTATGCCATATTTTTGTGGGGTTTACCTTTTATTACGGTAGTGGTTTCGATGTTGAAACAACTTAACCACAACAAGAGAAAGGGAGGACTAATAAAAAGGGCAGCTTAAGTCTCATAGAAAAAAGCAGAGTTTATTAAACTCTGCTTTTTACATTAACCTGAATATTTTTTAGAAGTCTGTAAACGTAATGATGCTCGGCGTACCAGTCCAAAATATGAAAATAGAGCTAGTAAACTCGTTGATAATATAACGACTCCCATAGGAATGGCTGAATATTCTCCCGCGACGCCAACAAGTGGAGAAGTTATTGAACCAAGAACAAATGGTAGTAAACCTAATAGGGCGGAAGCACTTCCGGCAATATGTCCTTGGCTCTCAATAGCTAATGCGAAGGAGGTTGTTGAAATCATACCAATCGAACAAACCAAAAAGAAGATCGGAATCGCAACTGCTAGAAGTGGTGCCTCTAACAAAAGAGCTATTAACAAACAAGTACCTGCTGTAGTGGAAAGAAATAAACCGAATTTCAAAAACGTTCTCTCTGGGATAATATCTGATAAACGTCCAACAGACTGAGTTCCAATTATTAATGCCAGACCATTAACCCCAAATAGCAAACTAAATACTTGAGGTGACACCCCATAAATATTCTGATAAACAAAAGGAATACCAGAAACATAAGCAAAAATTCCAGCAATGATAAAGCCTTGTGTTAGTGCATAACCTAGAAACTCTCGATCTTTAAATAATGAACCAAAATTACCTAATACTCGAGTTAGATTACTCGGCACACGCTTCTCTACAGGTAATGATTCTTCTAGATTAATAGAGATTATAAGAAACAGCACAAAGCCCAAACCTGCTAAAACAATAAAAACTCCGTTCCAGTCAGTAATTGAAAGGACTCCACCACCAACAATTGGGGCAACGATAGGCCCAAGGTTACCAACCAACATCAATAAGGAGAAAAACTTTGTTAATTCCCTGCCGCTATAGATATCACGGACAATGGCTCTTGAAATTACAAGACCACCTGCTGCTGCAAAACCTTGTAGAAAGCGACCTACAATAAATAGATAAATAGATGGGGCAAAAGCACAAATGACGGAAGCAATCAAATACATGATAAGAAAAATTCGTAATGGCTTTCGTCGTCCTTGTACATCACTCATTGGACCAATAATTAATTGTCCCAATCCAAGTCCTAACAAACATGTCGTTAAACTGACTTGGACTAGTGATGCAGTCGTTTCATAATCCTCCACAATCGTAGGAAATGATGGTAGATACATATCGATCGTGAATGGTCCTAAGAGTCCAAGTGACCCTAAAAGTAATGCAAGTTGCAAACGTTTCGTTCCTGTAGGTTTGTTCATGTTGTTCTCGCCTTTCCTCACAGTCATTTGGACAAATAACATGTCCCTACGTACTATGTATTATTTCCTAATAATAACAAGCACCGAATTACACGTCAATATTTGGAACTTTTAAGAATTTAATAGATAAATTGTTAAATATTGTATTGGATTATGTGTTGAGATAATAAGGAAAAACTTTATTCCTGGTATTCTACATAAGAACTCTAATCGGAGGCTCGATTTAGTTCTTTTACTGAAGAAGAGACAGTCGGGGTGAAACCGAATCCACTTAACTGGCTTTAAAGCTGTTGATGTCAATCCAACGGGTTAATCATAGTCATTTCATTGGTAGTAATCATTTCTTCATACAGGACTTTTTGCGTAGGAGGAAATAACCATAATTGTCTAAAAATTCAATAAAATGATTGTATACGTACTTATATGGAAGAGATTAACATAGTTGTGAAATCCTAAATTCCCTTTTAATAAACTTTTAAATGCATTCAGCATCTTAAAAAGTTTATATAAATTTTTAAAAGAATGGAGGGCAGAAAGTTCATATTACTAATTATATGGGAAGGTGGAAAAGTATTTGAAGAGCTTTAAGATAATTTTATCTGTTTTTCTAACTTTATTATTAGTTTCAAGTAACTTTAATGTAGTGGCAGCGAATGCAAAAACGGGGACATCTCCTAATGGACCTGCATCACCAGTAAATTTACAGATTCCAAACCTTGCTTATGATGAAGACAGCATCACTCTTGTATGGGAAAAGCCGGAACAGTATAAGGACATCGTTGACTTTAATATCTACATGAATAAGAAGAAAATTGGAAGCGCTTTAGAAGATAATAGTGGACCAGCAAAAGCCTATATCGATAATTTCTATGAAAATATTGATAAGGATCATTTCCACGAGAAGATATTAATCCATAATTTTCAGGTTAATAATCTTAAACCAAATAAATCCTACCAATTTTATGTTACATCAGTAAATGCTGAAGGGGTGGAATCAGCACCTTCCAATAAAATTGTAGGAAAAACAACAAAAGCACCTGAAATTTTTAATATCATTGATTTTGGGGCAATCCCAGATGACGAAACAAAAGATACGGAAGCTATTCAGGCAGCAATTGACGCTGCTACTCCTGGTTCAAAGGTGGTAATTCCAGAGGGGAAATTTATCTCTGGAGAATTGTGGCTTAAATCTGATATGACATTACAAGTGGATGGGTATTTGCTTGGATCTCCAGATGCAGAAGATTACAGTATGAATTTTTGGCTTTATGACTATTCAACAGACGAACGTTCATATTCACTCATCAATGCACATACATACGATTATGGAAGTTTAAAAAACATTCGTATCGTGGGCAACGGCATCATTGATGGTAACGGGTGGAAATATGATAAGAATCATCCTACTGTCGATGAACTAGGAAATGAATTACCACGTTACGTCGCTGGCAATAATTCAAAAGTAACCGGAAGTGTAAAAGTAGAGAACGGGAAAATGAGCCCATTAAACCTTGAATCTGAAGATACATTTGGTATTCTTGCTGCAAACCAATCATATGCAGCACAAGAACTAGGTATGGATGTGAAGTCTGCTTATTCTACCCGCTCAAATCTGATTACTGTTCGTGGTGTAGATGGCATGTATTACGAAGGCATCACACAGCTAAATCCTGCAAATCACGGGATTGTAAACCTTCATAGTAAAAATATCGTTATAAATGGAACCATTTCTAAAACATACGATGGAAATAATGCTGATGGTTACGAGTTTGGTGACTCTCAAAATATCATGGTATTCAATAACTTTGTTGATACTGGTGATGATGCTATTAATTTCGCATCTGGTATGGGACAAGCAGCATCTAATAGTGAACCAACCGGAAATGCTTGGATATTCAACAACTATATCCGCGAGGGACATGGAGGGGTTGTCACCGGTAGTCACACAGGTGGGTGGATCCAAGACTTCCTAGTTGAAGATAATATCATGTATAAGACGGATGTCGGTTTACGTAGTAAGACAAATACACCAATGGGTGGTGGGGCAAAAAATATCCTTTTCAGAAACAATGCCTTAGAAGGTATTGACGGAGACGGTCCATTTGTCTTCACTTCCTCATATACGGATGCGAACGCTTCAATCTTATACGAACCAGCGGAAGTTATCTCGCAATTTAGAGATATGGAGATTGTAGATACAACTGTTCGAAATCAAGGCGGTAGTAAAAAACAAGCCATTCTAGTTAACGGGAATAATGATGCTGGCGAGGTTTATCATGAGAATATAACATTTAAAAATGTCAAATTCGATAATGTCTATTCTGTTAATATGAATTACGCAAAAGGCTTCAAATTTATTAATGTATCTTTTACAAATGTGAAGGATAACGGTGGAAATCCATGGAGAATTAAAAATTCTACTGGACTTATCTTTGAAAATACGACAAACGCTCCAGTAGATGCAACTCAACAACCCCAATGGTCTGAAAATGCAGGTATTCAAGCAGAATCTACACCTGACGGAAAAAGTGTGACATTAACTTGGGATGAAGCTACTGATAATGTAGGAGTTACGGGTTACACCATCTTTAAAGATGGTGAAAAACTCAATGAAGACTATACAACAACTAATCAAACTAGTTTTACTGTTGAGGGGCTCGCTCCTGCTAAAGAATACACATTTAAAGTGGAAGCTACTGATGCAATCGGAAATCGAACATCAAATGGTCCAGAAATTAAGGTAAAAACAAGTGGGGACGCTGACCAAACAGCTCCAGTTTTACCAGAGAATACAAGTATATCAGAATCAACTACTAAAATTCCTTCTAGTGATACATTTAGCGGGAAAGCAGTAGACGTTGTGTATACAGGGTTTACTTGGACTTCAATCACTTGGGATGTTGCTAAGGATGACACTGGAATAGCGGGTTATAATATTTACGCAAATGGAGAGTTAGTAGGATTTGCAACATCAAATAAATACACATTAACAGGTCTTGAACCTGGCACAGCATATAAGATTAAGGTTGAAGCAGTGGATCTTGCTGGTAATAAATCACCATATAATAGTGCTCTAGAGTTTGAGACAGCAAAGCAATATCCTATAGGGGCTCCGTATTTTGAAGGTGACCTAGAAGCAATGATTAATACAGACGGAACAAGTGTTTCGCTTTCCTGGAATGAGGCAAAAGCAAAAAATCAAGATGTAATCGGATACCGAGTATATGTGAATGGTCAAGCAATCAAACCAGATGGAGCGACATTCACACCGATTAATTCGGAAATGACAACATCTGATACTAGCTATACTGTAACAGGATTAAAACAAGGAAAACGCTACACCTTTAAAGTAGAAGCGGTTGGCCATGCAACTAAATATTCTAAGAGAGAAAGACTCTCAGATGTCCTACCAAACGGCCTTGTCGAAGTCTCAGGTTACAGATGGAGTGGATTTGGACCAAGTGTCGATGTTCACCTCATTCCTGGTAAAGCAAAGAGCAAACAAGCTAAGTCTAATTAATCTATAAATCCAAAGAAGTGTAAAAAAGCCAACGTCATTAAAATGACGTTGGCTTTTTAATTCATAAAAATGACTGTTATGAATATGACGTTGGTCTTTATAGCAAAGAAATAGATCATACGTTCCTATCTACTTATATAAATGAAATAACCTTTTGTTATTTAACTCTTTTTAGACAATTTAACATGTTTTTGAAGGACGAAAAAATTCTAAAAATAGTTTATTAGATAAAGCGTGATGGTGGATAAGAGGAATTTATCCTGGTCAAAAATAAAGTCATGTTGCATGGACAAGCTAGTCTATAAGCTTTTCTATTTAGTAAATTCATAGTCTTAACTGTTTTCAATTAAAAATAGGCATTAGAATCAGGCACAATACCCATTAATCGTTCATAGTTTGTTGGGGAAAGACTTAGAATTATTTCCAATATAACTTAATCATATTACTTTACTATTTTGTTCGTTCTATTTTCTTTTAAAGTACTTTCACCCCTTATTAAATGAATAATCGGAGGTAATGTTCGTGAACAATTTCAAAATGAACTTCAAATGTTGAACATTGGAGATTTCCATTCGAGCGAAGCAGTTCCTTGGGACCCAAATCAGTATTATGAGGAATCTGCCCGTCAAATAGGTGGAATTGGCGGATTCGGTACATTTGGACGATGTTCAAGTTGCTTTAGTTGTTTTCGATGCTTTAATTGCTTTAATTGCTTTAATTGTTTCCGTTGCTTTAGTTGCTTTAGTTGCTCTAATTGTGGTGGACGCTGTGGCGGTGGACACCGTTGTGGAGGCGGAGGACGCTGTGGAGGCGGACACCGTTGTGGAGGTTATTAATTCGAATTTAATTATTAAACTAATCTAGCCTATTAAAAAGGCAGCCCCTAAAAAATTGCTTTAGGGGCTTTCTCTCTAAGATTAGACATATAAGACAAATTTCTGTACATAGGATTATAGTGACTGTGATGGTATAGAAACCTTAGTTGGATATTTTGTAAAGGAGGAGCGAAATGACAAAATTAACCCCTTCTATGCGTCTCAAAGTAAAAAGAGACACGTTTTTTCTCCCTGTTTCAAACAACGGAGTATATTTTCGGAATAATACAAGTTCGTTCAGTATGAAAGGAAATACGATTGATAAGTGGGTTCAAAAACTAATACCGATGTTCAATGGAGAGTACACGTTGGGGAATATAACAGAAGGATTACCCGGTCCATACCGTGAGCGGGTATATGAAATTGCGGAAGCACTGTATCGTAACGGATTTGTTCAGGATGTTAGTCAAGATTTACCGCATCAATTGCAATCTCATGTTACTAAGAAGTTTGCATCTCAAATTGAATTCTTAGAAAATTTCGGAGATTCAGGTGCTTACCGCTTTGAACTTTATCGACAGTCAAAAGTTTTGGTGGTTGGAGCTGGCCCATTCTTAGTATCTTTGGTATCTGCATTACTCGAATCCGGATTACCAAAGTTCCATGTATTTATTACCGATCAAGTATCTACTAATAGAAAGAGGTTGTCAGAACACGTTGTACATGCACGTCAAACCGACCCAGAGGTAATGGTAAATGAGTTAAACCCACAAAAGGATGAGATGAGTTCATGGCGGGAAATTGTGCAAGAATTCCAATTCATTTTGTATGTGTCACAAGAGGGTGATGTTGAGGAATTGCGGGCTCTTAATGAGATTTGTACAGAGGAAAAAAAGGGATTTCTCCCCTCTATTTGTTTAGAACACATAGGTATGGCTGGTCCTCTAGTACGTCCTAATTCTCAGGGGTGTTGGGAATCTGCATGGAGGCGCATTCACGAATCTGCACTTCACAACGATCAGTCGTTATCCAATTTCTCTGAAATAGCAGGAGCAATGCTTGCAAATGTAATCGTCTTTGAATTGTTCAAAGAGATTACCAGAAGAACCGAAATGGAAAAAGAGGATAATCAATTCTTTTTACTTAACCTAGATACTTTGGAGGGGAACTGGCATTCCTTCATCCCACACCCCTTTGTGACGGGATTTGCAGAAGCTAAACGGATACACGATTTAGATTTAAGGAGCAAAGAAGGAGTTAGCGGTGGTGATGTGGATAAATTGTTTCTATTATTCAATCATGTGACATCACCTGAAACAGGAATTCTTCATACTTGGGAAGAAGGGGATTTGAAGCAACTTCCCTTATCACTATGTCGGGTTCAGGCAGCAAACCCTTTGTCAGATGGGCCTGCTAAACTGTTGCCAGAGATTGTCTGTGCTGGTTTGACTCATGTGGAGGCTCGGAGGGAAGCAGGGTTGATCGGGATTGAAGCCCATGTTTCTCAAATGTTTAATCATATCTTTAAAACTCCTCCACAACTTGAAGTAGATGGTAGTATTAGAGAAAAAAACGAATTTATCAGTGTAGGAATGGGGGAAACGTTAGCAGAAAGTGTATGCAGGGGATTGCAAAAGTGTTTGGTTAAGGAACTAAGTGAAAAAAATGTAGAACGGAAGCATACTGTATCACTTGTTGAATTGGAATCTTTAAAAGATAAGCACTGTCAGTTTTATATGCAGGTATTGACTAGGTTGAATGGTGCACCGATTATCGGCTTAGGAGAGAAGGTTTCTGGATTCCCTGTTGTTTGGATTGGTACTAATAACCGCTGGTATAGCGGTATAGGATTGACTATCACAAAGGCATTGGAAAACGCATTACAACACGCAATTATGAAGGCAGAAAACATTGGGGATTTTCAAACATCTCATGCAATGGAAGTTTCTTCGGTACAGCTGGAGGAAACTGTCCCACTCAGCCTTGAAATACCTTCTTGTGAAAGAATGTTTCATGCCGAGATTTTGAATTCCGCTATAAAAGTATTAGAACGTAACAACAAACAAATATTGGTATTTGAACTTCAAATAGAACCATTTTGGAAAAAGGAACAAGTTGAACTGTGTGGTGTTCTTTTAAGAAAGGTGGAGTCCACATGAATGCTATCGTGGTGATTATCGGAGAAGGTTTTTTAGCTGATCACGTGTCCGAAGAATTGGCCTCCCATTACATGTTAATTCGTCATCCCGATATCAACTCAGGAATACCAGAAGAGACTAATTTGGTTTTAGTATTGCATGAAGCCTGGAATCCCTCCATCCATCAAAAAGCAGAAGAGTTATTACGCCCTAAGGGAATCCCCTGGTTACGAGGTTTTGTTTCCTTTGGAGAGGGTGTGGTTGGTCCGTTGGTTCGACCAGGTTCCACAGGTTGTTCCCAATGCGCTGACATGAGACGCCTCATGGCTGGCCGTGACCGAATAGAAATGCAGGATATGCAGAAACACCTTGCGGAACAGAGAGGAATTACTCGTGATGTTTGGGCATCTAACACGGGGCTTTTGCAGATGGCATATTTGATAGTTGGAGAGGTCAAGCGTATTCTAGATGGAAATATCCCTCATTCAGAAGGAAAACTACTATTAATGAACTTGCAAACTCTAAAAAGTTCATGGCATTCCTTTCTTTCTAATCCACTTTGTTCAGTGTGTGGTGGACTTCCCGTAGATTCAAAAGATAGTGCCAAAATTACTCTTCAACCAAGTCCTAAGACCAGCCTTGACAGTTATCGATGCCGTTCTATAGACGACTTAGAAACATTCTTAGTAGACGACTATTTGGATCCTAAGACTGGCTTTTTAAATGGTAAAATGTATGACCTCTTGCCGCCTTTTGCAGATGTAGGTGTTAATTTGCCTTTGCTGATAGGTGACGAGGGAGTTGCCGGACGGACCCATTCATACAAAGTAAGTGAATTGACTGCGATATTAGAAGGCTTGGAGCGGTACTGTGGTCTTGCTCCACGTGGCAAAAGAACTGTCGTACATGATAGTTTCCGCAATTTAGAGGGAAAAGCACTAAATCCTCTCACAGTAGGCATTCATGAACCGGAAAAATATTCTCAACCGGGTTTTCCGTTTAAACCGTTTGATCCTGATAGCCCAATGAATTGGGTATGGGGCTATTCACTTTTACAAGATCGACCGATTCTTGTTCCAGAGTTGCTTGCCTATTACAGCTTAGGCGATGGGGAGGGCTTTGTCTATGAAACCTCAAACGGATGTGCATTAGGAGGAAGCTTAGAAGAGGCTATTTTCTACGGAATAATGGAAGTAGTGGAACGTGATTCATTTTTGATGACCTGGTACGCGCAAATGTCCATACCCCAATTAGACCCGTATTCATCTAACGATAGGGAATTGGAGTTAATGGTTGATCGCATACGTGCAGTTGCAGGATATGAAATATTTTTGTTCAACTCGACGATGGAGCACGGAATTCCAAGCGTATGGGCATTGGCAAAAAACAGAAAGAAAGATGGATTAAATATTATTTGTGCAGCAGGAGCGCATCCCGACCCGATTCGAGCTGCTAAAAGCGCAGTTCATGAACTGTCCGGTATGATGCTTACGCTTGACGAAAAATTTGAGGAGAACAAGGGAGAGTATCTGCATATGTTGCATGATTCTTCCCTTGTTCAGAAAATGGATGATCATGGCATGCTCTATGGATTGCCGGAAGCGGAAGAGCGTCTAAAGTTTTTGCTGCACGAAAGTCGTCCATTGCGAACATTTGCCGAGGAATTCAAGTTGAAGGTACCACATTCAGACCTTACCGAAGATCTTAAAGACATTCTCCGGGAGTTTCGTCGATTGAAACTTGATGTAGTTGTTGTGGATCAAACGACATCGGAAACCCTACGAAATGGACTTCACTGTGTAAAAGTATTAATACCAGGAATGTTACCGATGACATTTGGACACCATCTTACTCGAATAACGGGACTTGAGAGGGTATTGAAGGTACCAATGGAGCTAGGGTATGAGAATCATCTTCTTACACTAGAACAGCTTAACCCACATCCACACCCGTTTCCATAAGTAGACTAGGAGGTAGTAGGATGAGTCTGAATGAATTTCTGTACAACTTACATTTTGACATTGATAAAGTAAGCCCACCAGATAAGGTAGTCGATTGGGATGATTCACCTTTGACATATAAATTATACCGTGACTTGGAGAGTTTTCCGATGACTTTAGATGTGCCGTTGAAGCTAGAAGAGCAGGATGTCCCCAGTAAACCTACTCATAGCAGAATGGGGCATTTTCTGTGGTATGTATTTGGTCTTAGTCAAATAAGCCAATCAGTCTTCACAACGGACCAAGACGTTGATCTAATGCAGTCGTACAGACGGTATGTCCCTTCCGGAGGAGCTTTATATCCAAACGAATTATACGTTTATCTAAAATTGGAGGATTTGCCTTTTGGGGTATACCACTATGATGTTGCACACCATCGATTAGTATTACTACGAGAAGGTAATTTCGATTTTTATATCAACCAAGCTCTTGGTAACCGCATTGATTTGTCTGCATGTTTTGGTACGGTTTTTATATCAACAATGTTTTGGAAAAATTTCTTTAAATACAACAACTTTTCCTTCCGTTTACAAGGGTTGGATACGGGAGTTCTGATTGGACAGTTACTCGAAGTAGCAAAACGGTTTGGATTTGAGACAGGGGTATACTTCCAATTTCTTGATAAGGCAATCAACCATCTACTCGGGCTATCCGAAAAAGAAGAAAGCATATATGCGGTTATTCCACTTACTGTAGAACCAACAAACTGGAATATTATTCAAAGTGACAGATACGGTAACGTCAATTCAGTGGAACTAGCTAGTAAATTGAATGAAATTAATAATAATTACTATTTACGATCACAGAGGGTACAAGAGTACCCAATGTTAACAAAGCTTAATGAAGAGTCTTTTATTGACTCCACGGAATCAATTTATAAAATTAAGCCCAAAAAAAGAATATTTTGTCGGGGTCCTAAAGTAACTCTTCCTCAGGTGAATCGTTTATCTTACGACCTTGCGTCGGTCTTGCAAAAGCGTTTTTCACCGGACATGGATTTCATTATTGGAAAGGTAAATCAGCTGGAACTGGCTAGTTTACTACAAGAGGCAACAGATTCCTTCGCATATCGAAATGATTTGGACAACGAAATAAAAGGGCAGGAGTCCCGTATCTCACTGTATGGCTGTTTTCATAATGTTGAGGGAATTCCGGATGCTGCTTATTCTTATGATAGCATTACTCATTCGTTACAACAGATAGAACCTGGAGACCATCGACTTGACCTTCAATACGGAATGTCTGCAGATAATGTAAATTTAACCCAAGTCCCACTCTGCTTTCACGTGGCAGGAGATAGAGATCACTTAAAAACTTCACTAGGTCTAAGAGGTTACCGGATTCAACAAATGGAAGCTGGTATGCTGGTGCAGAGATTACTTTTGGCGGCCACAGCAATTGGATGGGGAGGACACCCACTTCTAGGATTTAATGCGAATATGAATGATAAGATTTACAAAATGGATTCACATAAAAAAACTAGTTTAATCCAAATACCAATCGGTCCTTATCGACCTCGACCATGGTTAAGGGGTAGCTTACGTAGCTAAAGCAGAACACTTTAGAAAAGCAAAGAGAACTATTTTCTTTGCTTTTTTTGATAGAGCAACATTTCAACGTCAAACAATGGAAAAATTGGGAACAATAAAGAAAATTTTCGTTAGAATAAACAAACAATTAGATAGAAAAGAAAAGGACATCAAGGATGATAGAAAGTTCCTTTTATGGACGGCGTACAGTTTAGGTGCTGCACTGTTAGGAACAGTAACCTTTGTAGCTCCAAGAGCAATTGATGAATATACCGATAATAAAAAGATATGAATAAAAAACTGATACTAGCATTAGGGCTGAATAGCTCTGATCCCTCATACTTACTTGTGTAGGTGCTGTTGCTTATTTGTTTGATTAGATGAAGGAGGCCCTCTGTTTTCTCTAGTTGATAAATAGTGATATCATCATAATATAAGGAGGGCTGTGAAAATGGATACGATAATTTTTGATGTCGATGATACACTATATGATCAAGCACAATCTTTTCATAGAACGGTGAGGAAGCTTTTTCAAGAGCCATTTTCAGACGAGGAGATTGATCAATTATATACTGCAAGTCGTAAGTATAGCGAGATATTATTTGATCAAAGTGAAGCAGGTGAAATATCCCAATTTGAATGGCAAACCGGACGAATTATGGCTGCCTGTAAGGACTTTAACATCCCAATAGATACAGAAAAAGCAGCTATTTTTCATGAAACGTATGTGACCGAACAAAAAAACATTACGTTGTTTCCCGAAGTCGAGGAACTGCTAAATGTGCTCTACAAAGAAGGAAAACAGCTGGGAATTCTTACAAATGGTGAAGAAAAACATCAAGCAATGAAAATTAAACAACTCAGCCTTAGTCGATGGATTCCGGCAGAGATGACGTTTATTTCAGGTACAATTGGTCATGCAAAACCGAAAAGAGAAGTATTTGATTTTATTGAAAAGAAACTAGACCTTGACCAAACCAAAACCGTGTATATTGGGGATAATTTTGAAAAAGATATTATCGGAGCAAAACAAGCAGGCTGGCAAGCGATCTGGATGAATCATCGTAAGAAAGCTTTACCGACTAATGCTACCTATAAACCAGATAAAGAAGTACATAGTGCCATGGAGTTATTAGAATTATTTACGAAAAAGGCTTATTTATGGTAGGAATCAGCGATTGTCATCCTGGTTCCTATTTAGGTTTTTAGCTTTTATGTGCAGTCCAGTAATTAAAGTTTCTTGTTAAGGTTCCCTTTGTGGTAAAATTTAGATAATTCTAACCACAAGGGGTGGATGGTGTGAAATTTGAAAATCAAGTGGCGCTTATAACCGGGGGAACTTCTGGAATTGGACTAGCCGTAGCAGAACGATTACTTCGTGAGAGTGGAAAAGTTGTCATAGTTGGTCGTAATAGGGAACGCGGAAACTCAGCCCTAGAAAAACTGAAACAGATTAGTCCACATGTTCTTTTTCTATCAGTCGATGTAAGCAAAGGAATAGAAGTAGAACAGATGGTAAAAGAAACAGTGAACACATTTGGAAGAATCGACTTTGCATTTAATAATGCGGGAAATGCGGAAGGTACGCCTGCATTAACACATGAATTAAGTGAAGAAGACTTCGACCATATGATGGGTTCTACGATCAAAGGAGTTTGGTTGTGTATGAAGTATGAGCTGCAAGCAATGATTGAAAATGGTGTTGGTTCAATCGTTAATACATCATCCCTGGATGCCTTGATTTGTTCGGCATACACTACAGCATATGCAGCTGGGAAAAGTGGCATTCTGGCATTAACCCGCGGAGTCGCCCAAGAATATGGGAGTAAAGGAATTCGAGTTAATGCCATTACACCTGGTGCAATCAGGACTCCGATGATCGAACGAAAATTTGAAAACTTGACTGAAGAGCAATCAGAATGGTTAGAAGAAAAGTACAACAGCCTTAATGCCCTAGGAAGAATGGGGACCTCCTCTGAAGCGGCCGATGTGGTAACCTGGTTATTTTCTAAAGAATCTTCCTTTGTAACAGGTCAAAATATCATTGTTGATGGTGGAGTTTCCATCGTGACAAAATAAAGCTGTCTGGACTTAAAACCTGCGATGGTCAATAAGTGGAGTCAATAATAAGCTAATCTGTTTCTCTTTAAAGTTACTCGCATTTGAAAAGCTATAAATAAAATTAGATATAGAATAGAGGCAGTGGATTTCACATCAGAAATCACACTGCTTTTAACCATTATACTTATGGTTGATGAAGTTTTTATTCAGTTTACATAATATCTATTCTAGGAACTTAGACAAGATTACAAAATAAGCAGCAAATACATGATATAATCAAGTGCATACAGATTCCGTTAGCATCAATAATTGCCTTTATCATTAACTTACATATTAAATTAAACTACACAGTATATTCATTTAGGAGCTGATCTACCAAATGCCTTATGAAAGTAAAATTAGATACCATAATGCCGATCGTGTAACCAAAAATACGACTGTTAGCCACAGTTTACTGGAACAAATTAAAGAAATTGCAAACCGCAAACAAGTTCCATTTAATCAATTACTAACTGAAGGAATTGATTATGTATTAGATACATATAAGAAACCAAAAGAATTTAAAGCCCCAGCTAAACCTAAAGATCGCATAAAAATGGGCACAACATTTAGCAATTCACAATATGAACAACTAAAAGTTCGTGCACAGAGATTTCATACACATGCAAACACGTTAATTGAAATCGGAATGGAATTTATCATTAAAAAATATCAAAATGGTTAATTCCAACCCTCCCTCTTTTTTTCTTCATTTTAGTTTACATAATATTATTATGATTAACTTTATACTTTTTTCCAAACCTTATTGTTCCATCTTTTAATTCATCTTCCCACGTATGTTCATGAACTCATCTAATAACTCCTTCATCTCAACTTGATTAAGTCTAATCGGCATCTGATCATTTAACGTAATATAATGCTCCAGTTCCCCACTCTCTACTTTTCCCGATAAGTAATCGCAAATGGCCCCTAACCTCTCCTTACTTATGACAGATTGTGTATTCATGTGCTTGAATTGAGTTAACACAAACGCATCTTCTTCAATTTCTCCCATAATCAACTTATTCTCATCCATTAATTTTTCCACCTTTCTTATCATTAAATTGCTCTTCCTCCCTCTTATTTATAACAACTAACAACTTTATTCATTGAATCTTTATTTCTTTTCTTGTATGTTTTAATTATCTATATGGAAAGGATCGAGAAATTGATGACCCAAAAGCTATATTATGAAAATCCATACCTAACAAATTGGACAACTACAGTAACAAAGATGATAAAAAAAGAAGAATTCTGTCTTGTAACACTTGAGGAAACTGCTTTTTATCCTGAAGGCGGTGGGCAACCATCTGATTCTGGACAAATTGATAATATTCAAGTATTAGATGTGTATCAAGAAGCTGGAGAGGTTTACCATAAACTCCCCCATCCCCCAGAAAACTTGACTGTAGAATGTCAAATTGATTGGAAACTACGATATGACCATATGCAACAGCATACCGGCCAGCACTTGTTATCGGCGATCTGTATTGAAGAGTATGATGCACACACATCAAGCTTCCATTTAGGGAAAGACACGGTATCTATTGATTTAAGTGTTCCTGAATTTAATGCCGATCAACTCCTTCACATTGAAAATAAGGTTAATAAAGCTATCTATGAAAACCGTGAAATTAGAACATATTTTGTGTCTAAAGAACAAGCAAGTACCCTTCCTCTTCGAAAAACACCTGATGTTGAAGGGGATGAAATGCGCATTGTTGAAATTGACGGTATCGATACATCCGCATGTGCAGGCACACATGTCTCAAGAACTGGCGAATTAGGAGTTATGAAGCTTCTAAAAACAGAAAAAAGTAAAGGAAATACACGTGTGTATTTTATTTTCGGCGGCCGTGCTTTAGAGGATTATCAAGCAACACATAACGTATTAACAACCTTAGCAAACAAACATAGCACGAATCGTGAAGGGCTAATCGAAAAAATTACTAAAATAGAAGTAGATAACAAACAACTCCAGAGAGAAATCGAGGAATTAAAAGGAAAACTTAATCATTTCCTTGCTCAGGAGCTTATTCAAACGCATAATGATACAATCATTATCGAATCATTTGATGAGAAAGCTTTAAAAGAACTTCAAGGAATTGCAAAACAAATTAATGAGGCATCCAATCAATGTGTGATTTTTACATCTACACTAGAAAGTAAACTACTTATCTCCCATAATGGAACGCTTCCCATTGAGTGTGGAAAGTTATTTAAACAAGAGCTAAAAAACTATAATGGTAAAGGTGGCGGCAATAATACGACCGCACAAGCAGCATTCGATAACTTAGAAGATATGGAGGCATTTAAAAGCTTTTTAGAAACAAAAATTAAAGAATACTTATAAGTAAAAAGCTACCTGTGATGGTAGCTTTTTACTATAGTTTATCTGAATTAAAGTTTAGATTAATGACACCGGCTTTTGTTAAAGAATCATAAAGAATCACTAAAAGAGGACCAAGTAGTAATCCAACAATGCCGATTATTTTAAACCCTAGGTACATACTGATGAGTGCTGCTAAAGCACTGATACCAAAACTTTGTGAATAAACCTTTGGTTCAATAATTTTTCGAATTACGGTTATGAGTACAAAAAGAATCAATAACCCTATTCCAAGCTTTGTATTTCCGTTAATTAATACGAAAATCGCCCATGGCACAATAAAAGATCCTGTACCTAATATCGGTAGTAAATCGACTAGTACAATGAGCAAAGACACAATTAGAAGATACTTTACATCTAGAATCCAAAGTCCTACATATGTGATAATAAAAGTTACTCCACTAAGAACCAGTTGAGCCTTTAAAAAGCCAACAAATATCTTTTTCAACTGGGTTGTCACAATCTTCATTTTTTCAATAGAACTTTCCTGCAGCATATCTTTAAGTCTATTTTTAATTCCAGGTAGATCATTCATGAAAAGAAAAGCTGCCACTAAATAAACAATTAATTCTAATAATAGCTGAGGAAGACTTGAAACAAAACTAAACGTCCCCTCTGTTAAATTCCTTGCTGCAACGATTAATAAATCCTGGAAGGAATACAAAGTATTCATAATAGAATCCAAGACTTCCTTAGGTAGATCCTCAAAATAAGTTTCAAACTTTTCAAAGGTTGCAATAATTTGGTCTGTATCAATACTTGAAACATAAAACGGTATATTTTTCACGACTGTGATCAGTTGGTTAATAATGACATTGACTAACAAGTACCCCAAAAATAAAACAAATACCATAAAAATAACAAACGTTACTGTAACCGAATATATTCGTTTAAACCGGTATTTTGTTATTAATAAATTGACAATTGGCTCCAATAAAAGGGCAGTTAGAAAGGCCAAAATCAATGAAATTGACATTGGTAATAAATACAATAAAACAATTGCTATTACGAGAAGGAGAATGTTTCTTTTATTAATATATTTTTTTACCATTTTCTCAAAATTACCTACTCTCTAATCCTTATAAAATTATTGTACAGTAAAGCAGGCGTATTTAAAATATAAATATTTTTCAAAATAGATACTTCTTGTTAACAATATTATTTCAAAATCAAAAACAGCTACCCTTAAGTAGCTGCTTTTCAAGCATGATTATTTTATTTCGTCGGTATTTTCCTCATTCGTAACAATCCATGTATCAATTACTTCTCCCGCTTCATCTGTATCTACGACAAATGAACCGTTGCTATATCGATCATTTGGTCGTAAGGATTTTGTTTCGACTGATTCGATTTTTCCGTTTTGAGTTTTAAGGAAAAGCTCATCAAGATTTGTAACAAGATGTGCGCCTACAATACGATGTGGATGATTCTTTAGCTCACGAAGCATTACTAGTCCACGTTTAGCTCGTGTTGCTTTTTCAAATTCTGTGATTTTCATCTTCTTAACGGCTCCGCGTTGTGTAACAATACTAAGTTCAGCTGGCGTTGATGGTGGTACAACTGAACCGGCAACAACATAATCGCCATCCTTAAGGTTGATACCTTTAACGCCTGCTGCTCTAGCACCCACAACATTGACTTCTTCTTCACCAAACCAGAGTCCGTACCCTAGATGTGTAACTAAAAAGACATCCATATTGCCGTTTGTGATATGAGCAGATACGACTTCATCATCATTTTTCAAATTAATTGCAACAAGTGGTTTTGAATATCGTTGTGCTTTGTACATAGTCAGCTCTGATTTTTTCACCATTCCGTTTTTGGTGATAAAGAGTAGGTATTCCGGCAACTCGAAATTCGTAACAGGGAATGCCTCTATTATGAATTCATCACGATCTATACTTATGATATTGGCAACATGTTGACCTAGATCTTTCCACCTTATATCCGGTAATTCGTGAACTGGAATATATAAATAATTCCCTTTGTTAGTAAAGAGCAGTAATGTATCGGTTGTATTGATTTCAAATTTGTGCAACAGTCGATCTGTGTCCTTCATGCCAAAGTCTTGGCCGTTTGATGCAGCATATGATCGAGGGCTTGTCCGTTTAACATAGCCGTCCTGGGTAACAGTAACAATCACATCCTCAGATGGAATTAACACTTCAAGATTAATCTTAATTTCTTCGATCTCGTCTTCTATTTTCGAACGGCGATTATCTGCATAGGTTTTTTTCACTCGCTTCAGATCATTTTTAATGACCTGAAACAGCTTGCGTTCATTTTGTAGAATTTCAACTAATTCGCTTATCTTTTTGTTTAACTCATCATATTCTTGCTGAAGTGCTGTGATATCGGTATTTGTTAAGCGATATAATTGCAAGGAAACGATTGCTTCAGACTGCGGCTCTGTAAATCCGAATTTATCGATTAAATTATTTTTCGCGTCTTTTTTATCCTTTGAAGCACGAATTGTCGCAATAACTTCATCTAAGATAGATAACGCCTTAATAAGACCTTCAACAACATGCTGACGTTCACGTGCTTTATCTAATTCATAATGAGAACGATTGGTAATAACCTCTTTTTGGTGGGCAATGTACGCATCCAATATTTTCGGCAGACTCATCAATACTGGTCGTCTGTCCATAATAGCGACCATGTTAAAGTTATAGGTTATTTGAAGATCAGTATTTTTATAGAGGAAATTGAGCACTCCCTGCGCATCTGCCTCTTTTTTTAATTCAATAACAATTCTTAAGCCTGTTCGGTCTGTTTCATCACGTACCTCATTTATACCTTCCACTTTACGATCTAATCGAATCTCGTCAATTTTTTTAACCATATTTGCTTTATTCACTTCATATGGTATTTCAGTAACAACGATTTGTTGTTTTCCACCGCGAAGATCCTCAATCTCTACTTTTCCACGGACAATGATTTTTCCTTTTCCCGTTTCATAGGCTTTCTTTATCCCTTCAATCCCTTGAATAATGCCACCTGTTGGAAAATCAGGACCCTTAATCACTTCCATAAGTTCATCGACAGTTGAGTTTGGATTGTCTATACGCTTGATGACACCATCTATGACTTCACCTAGATGATGAGGTGGAATATCTGTAGCATAACCTGCAGAGATTCCAGTAGAACCATTTACAAGTAAGTTTGGGAACATCGCAGGTAATACAACGGGTTCCTTACTTGTATCATCAAAGTTAGGAATGAATTCAACGGTGTTTTTTTCAATATCACGTAACAACTCGGAAGCAAGACTCGAAAGACGTGCTTCGGTATAACGCATCGCTGCTGGTGGATCACCATCATTACTACCATTGTTTCCGTGCATTTCCACCAGGACATTCCGAACCTTCCAATCCTGACTTAGACGAACCATCGCATCATATACAGATGTGTCTCCGTGGGGATGGTAATTACCAATTACATTACCAACCGTTTTTGCCGATTTACGGAAACCTTTTTCAGCTGTATTACCCTCAACATGCATGGCATAAAGAATTCTTCTTTGAACGGGTTTAAGACCATCTCTTGCATCTGGTAAAGCACGATCTTGAATAATATATTTACTATATCTACCGAAACGATCTCCAATTACCTCCTCAAGAGGTAGATCACGGTATTGTTCTGTTTGTACCATTTATTGTTACTCCCCTTCTACGACCGATAAATTTTCATTGTCCAAAATATTCGAATCATCTTCAAGACCAAAGGCAACATTTGATTCAATCCACTTACGGCGCGGTTCAACCTTATCGCCCATTAGTGTAGTTACTCTTCGTTCAGCTCTTGCTACGTCATCGATACGGACTCGAATTAGCGTTCTCGTTTCAGGGTTCATTGTCGTATCCCAAAGCTGGTCGGCATTCATTTCTCCTAAACCTTTATAGCGTTGAATCATATAGCCTTTTCCGACTTTAGCGATTGCATCCTTTAATTCATTATCATTCCATGCATACTCAATGACTTCTTTTTTACCTGTTCCTTTACTTACCTTATAGAGCGGTGGTAATGCAATATATACCTTACCCGCTTCAATTAATGGCTTCATATATCGATAAAAGAAGGTTAAAAGCAATACTTGAATATGAGCACCGTCGGTATCAGCATCTGTCATGATAACAATCTTATCATAATTAATATCAGCAATAGTAAAATCAGCTCCAACGCCACCGCCAATTGTATGAATGATTGTATTGATCTCTTCATTTTTAAAGATATCGGCAAGCTTTGCTTTTTCTGTATTAATAACTTTACCTCTCAACGGGAGAACTGCTTGGAAACGACGATCACGTCCTTGTTTGGCCGACCCTCCAGCAGAATCTCCTTCAACAAGATAAAGCTCATTTTTATCTGGATTTTTTGACTGGGCAGGGGTTAATTTACCACTTAGTAACGCTTCGGATTTCTTTCGTTTCTTTCCGCTTCTAGCTTCTTCTCTTGCTTTTCTTGCTGCCTCTCTAGCTTGAGCAGCTTTTACCGATTTTTTAACAAGAAGGGTACTTATATCTGGATTTTCCTCAAGAAAATAAGCGAGGTTTTCAGAAACGACTGAATCAACAGCTGAGCGTGCTTCACTCGTTCCAAGCTTTCCTTTTGTTTGTCCTTCAAATTGCAATAATTCTTCAGGAATACGAACGGATACAATTGCCGTTAATCCCTCGCGAATATCAGAACCATCAAGATTTTTATCTTTTTCTTTTAATTGGCCTGTTTTACGAGCATATTCATTAAAAGCACGGGTCAAAGCTGTTTTCGATCCAACTTCATGTGTACCTCCATCCTTTGTTCTTACGTTATTTACAAAGGATAAGATATTCTCTGAATACCCATCATTAAATTGAAACGCAAAATCTACCTCAATTCGGTTCTGAACCCCTTCAAAAGAAACGACAGGATGTAGTACATCCTTTTCCTCATTCAAGTATTCTACGAACGCTTCAATCCCATTTTCATAATGATAAACCTCATGGAAATCATTGCGGTCATCAAAAATCTCAATCTTTAGCCCTTTTAATAAGAAGGCTGATTCTCTTAAACGCTCACTCAATGTTTCAGAATTAAATGTAGTCGTACTAAAAATAGTAGGGTCCGGCTTAAAATGGATCGTGGTACCCGTTTGATTTGTTTTTCCGATGTTCTCAAGAGTAGTAACAGGTTTGCCACCATTTTCAAAGCGCTGTTCATATACAAATCCATTACGCTTAATCGTGACTGTAAGCCATTCAGACAAAGCATTCACAACCGATGCTCCAACCCCATGGAGACCTCCACTTGCTTTATACCCACCTTGACCAAATTTTCCGCCTGCGTGGAGCACGGTAAAAATAACCTCAGGTGTTGGTTTACCCATTTTATGCATACCAGTTGGCATTCCACGTCCTTTATCCTGGACACTTAAACTATTGTCTTTATGGATTCTAACAATGATGTGATTCCCATAACCTGATAGAGCTTCGTCGACCGAGTTATCTACAATTTCATAAACTAGGTGGTGAAGTCCTTTACCATCAGTGCTTCCAATATACATACCAGGTCTCTTTCTAACGGCTTCAAGGCCTTCTAGTACCTGTATTGCATCATCATTGTAGTCAAATTGTTGCTTCGCCAAAAAACATACCCCTTTCATATACAAAACACTTGGGTTTTACCCCAAGTACATAGCTAAAAATAGCCTCTCTCTATATAAGTAGTATCACTAATTTAGTTGTTTCTTACTTAACAGAACAAATGTTTTGTTTCTTAATGCCTCATCCTTTATTTTATATCTTTATCAAAATTTCGCAAACCGTTTCTGGCGAAAAGGATAAAATCCTTGTATAAGAACAAGGATTTTATCTCATGGTTTGTTATTTTGTCAAAGCATGTTCTACCTTTATACAACGATCCATTACAACCGTAATCCCACGTTCCTTCAAATAGTAGTATGCTTCTTCACTAACACATCCAAGCTGCGACCAAAATACATCCGCATCAATATCATCAAATTCTTTCGCCACATCCATTAAATATTCTGATCTTCGAAAAACATTAACAATATCAATATGTCCTTCGATATCTTTTATTGATTTAACGGCTTTTACACCCAATGCTTCGTCAATAGTTGGATTTACAGGAATGATTTCATACCCCGCATCCTGCATTGCCTTACTCACCATATTGGAAGTTCTTTCAGGATTAGCAGATAAACCAACCACAGCTATCCTTTTACTTTTCTTTAAAATTTTACCGAGTTCAGCACGAGTCGGAATTTCCAATGACATGTTATTTGGTCCTCCCTTTAAATATATTCTAACAGATAATATCTCTCATAGTATTTCGGTCCCAAGCTTAGATATTCCTGCATTTATTTTGATTTTCAACGGATTTGAATATTTCTTCAGCATTTTACAATATTTTTTTGTCAAAATTAAAATAAAAAACGATTGTAAGTAAAAATATCTTGTATAATGAGAATACTTGTACAAGCATGGTATTATCGATAAAGAATGATACAATGTGTCAAGTAGCACTTATCTTTATTATTTTATTAAAGGAGTTAAGAGTATGGTACTAAATATTATTATTATACTCCTTGCCTATCTTCTTGGTTCGATTCCTTCTGGATTAATCGTTGGGAAGATTGGCTATGGTATAGACATTCGGGAGCATGGTAGCGGAAATTTAGGTGGGACAAATACGTTTAGAACACTTGGAAAAAAGGCAGGTTTAATTGTTACGAGTGCAGACATCTTAAAAGGGACATTAGCAACACTACTTCCTACCTTATTATTGGATGGGTCATTTCCAGATTATTTTCCTTTATTAGTTGGAATGGTAGCTGTTGTAGGACATATGTACCCAATTTTTGCAGGTTTTAAAGGTGGAAAAGCAGTTGCTACCTCTGGTGGGGTACTGTTGGGTTATAACCCGATCCTATTTATTACAACTTTACTATGCTTTTTTATTTTCTTGAAGTTAACGAAAATGGTTTCGCTATCTTCAATGTTAGTTTCAATTTATTGCGTATCATTCAGTATTGTTTATAGTATTTTTGTTAGAACGGATTACCCGTTAATTATTGTTGTCTCATTACTAGCCGTTTTCGTGTTCTATCGCCACCGAGCAAACATCACTCGAATTAAAAATAAAACAGAGCCAAAAATTAAATGGCTATAAACAGAGCTTATATCCTGATCAAAGGAAAGTGACGTGTGACCCTTCGAAAGTCACACGTCTTTCTTTTTAAATAAATCGATCAAAAAACTCTAGTATTTTTCGATTTACTTTGATTTCATTCTCCTTTTTCGAGAATCCATGCCCTTCATCTTCAAGAACCAAATATTCAACTTCCCTCCCTTTATCTTGCAATGCCCGTACAATTTTATCAGATTCCGCTTTTACAACACGTGGGTCGTTGGCCCCTTGTATAACTAACATCGGTTTTACCATGCCTTCTAAGTGGGTGATTGGTGAAAACTCTACTAACTTCTCATGATCTTTCACCGGATCGCCAACCCATTGGTTCATAACAGGCTTCCAGTGCTCTGGAACCGAATTAATAAACGAGAACAAATCACTAGGTCCAAAAATGTCAATGACAGCTTTAAAGTATTCTTGGTGTTTACCATGAAGCAAGAGTGCCATATATCCACCATAGCTACCACCTAAGAGAAGTATTTTTTCACGGTCTGCGTATCCGTTCTTAATTAACCATTCAAGTCCTTCGATATTATCTAGACGAGGACCATGTCCCCAGTCACCCTCCACCATTTTCGCAAATTTCAAGCCGTAACCAGTTGAACCACGGAAGTTCGGCGCAAAAATACTATATCCCCGATTCACCAGGGATTGGAACATCGCCCTAAATGACTTGCGTTCTGCAGCCTGTGGTCCACCATGTGGCCATAATATGACATGGCCATTTGATACATCTTCATTTGCCTTAAACAGTAATGCTTCAATCTCTAAACCATCAAAAGAAGGATAAGTGATTACATCAGGCTGAACAAGTTCTTCTTCTTTTACTCCAGGAACGCCAAAGTTCGTAACGGCTTTCCACACATTTTCAGTAGCCGCTCGCATATAGATGTTTAACGGTTTGGTAGCAGAACGCCCAAGGACATACAGGCTGTTATTTTCTGTTACAATTAGCTTTTCAATGACGGCTGAAGGCATATCATACTTTTCTACTTCTCCTGTTTCAATACGATATCCATAGAGAAAATCCTCAACACCCTTTTCACTCACAATGTAGATCGTTTGAGATTGTTTATTATATTTAATTGATTTCATTTCTTCTTTTTCGAATGATGCAACTTTAGAAAAAGTGTTTGTTGTTACATCAAATTTAGCAAGATATGAAAAGTCATCATTATAATCCGTTAATAGGTATATCGTATTATCAGATGTAAATAGGACATCTGATACTGTATGCTGTTGCTCTGTCTCTGGTGTTAAGCGTATTTCGTGGCCATCTCTATGTAAAAAGGCTAAGGAATATGTATTGGCAAAATGCTTTAAATAGATTTGACTACTTTCATCTGGGCTAAGTGCTAACAAGTAGGTGGCTGCATCTTTTCCTTCGTTGATAACCAACTCTTCTTCTGTTTCGAGGTTAAAGCAATATGAATTCAAACACATCCCGTTATCCTTAGTTGAAGTATAGAATAATTTCTTCCCATCCTTGGAAAGGATTGCCATCATATGTCGGTGCCCTTCCTGAATTCGAATAGGTTTTAATTCCCCACCTTGCGGCTGAATAGCATATAACTGTGTATTTTCATCGCCATCTTTATCAAATCCCGCAATTAAAAATTTTCCATTTTTATCATAAGTAAGCTCTTGACAGCTTTGGTCATTAAAAGTCAATGGATATGGAAATTGATTAGGCAGGTCGATTGCCCAAAGATTATACTTTCCACTTAAGTTTGTACTAAATACCATCTGTTTTTCGTCGGGACTAATCGTAAAATTCTGTATCCCAAAGGTTTTAAAAAATTGTTCTACATCTGGCTTTTGAAATTTCATCCTTTAACACCTACTTCTTTAGATTTCAATTCACATCAAACTATTTCGACAGTTTACTTAATTCTCCTGCCTTTTTATTTCGAAAGATGAAATACCCTTCAAATCATTGACAATATTCGATAAATTTCTAACATTTTTTCATAGTTTTGTATTATAGTAGAATTATCATATTCTGGTGAGGAGCAAATGTTATATGAGACGAAGCAGAAGGAAAAAAAGGGCATTAATTAGTACCAAATATCTCATTAGTACAATGATTTTATTACTTATTCCATTCGGAATTTATTTTACTCTACATAATGTTAAAGCCAATACAAAAACTGAGGCCTACATTGCTCAGAATCATGAATTCAAAAAGACTGAGCAACATTTCAAACCGTTTACAACATCAATTACACTAGCAGCGATCGGAGATATTTTAATCCATTCTACCGTATATAATGATGCAAAAACAGACAATGGATATGATTTCAAGCCAATGATTGCAAATGTAAAAGGCTTACTTGAAAACGCAGACATTACGATTGCCAATCAAGAAACAATAGTTGGTGGTACTGAAATTGGTTTATCTACTTATCCGAGTTTTAACAGCCCCTATGAGGTTGCTGATGCATTTAAGGATGCAGGGGTAGATATTGTTTCTATTGCGAATAACCATACCCTGGACCGCGGTGAAAAGGCGATTATTAGTGCTACAAATTATTTAAACAAAATCGGGATGGAATATACAGGAGGGTACCAGAGTCCTGAAGATAAAAGTAGAATTAGGGTATTAAATCAAAATGGAATTAAAATTGCATTTCTTTCCTACACTTATGGGACAAATGGGATTCCTGTCCCTAAGGGAAAAGATCATCTTGTTAACTTAATTGACATGGATCTAATAAAACAAGATATTAAAGCAGCAAAAGAGATTGCTGATGTCGTATCAGTAAGTATGCATTGGGGAAATGAATATCAATTACTACCGAATGATCATCAAAAACAATTGGCACAGCAGCTTGCCGATGAGGGTGTTGACCTCATTATAGGTCATCATCCTCACGTCTTACAGCCGATGGATTGGTTAACAGGTAAGGATGGAAATCAAACCTTCGTGATTTACTCATTAGGTAATTTTTTATCTGGACAGATGTGGGATTATAAAGATATTGGTGGGGTTTTAAAAGTTGAAATTATTAAAGAAGTAAAAGCAAAGGATGAATCCTTCATTCATATTCAAAACCCACAATTTACACCAACATTTGTATCAAACAGTCAAAATAAAAACTTTAAAGTAGTACCTCTCGAAAATGCAGGAGCGGTTGGATTAAGTAATGCTAAAAGTAAATACGATGAAATGACTCAGCATATGAACCAATGGCTTAACCAAAAACAGTAACTAAAAAAACAAGGCACCAAATGCCTTGTTTTTTCTATTCAACTTTCTTCTTTGATTCTTCATATGCCTTATGCCATTCAGGGTAATGTTTTCTGATCGAAATTGGGCGGAATGAATCTTTTTTCACACAAACATGTGACGATGTTGCATTTACGGAAACCTCTCCATCGGGGCGTACTATTTCATAGCCATAAATAACTCTCAGACCGTCATAATGATCGATCCACGTCTTCACTAAAGCTGTTTCACCATATCGCAAAGGTTTTTTGTAGGAAACCTGAAGATCAATTACAGGAGAAATAACGCCATCGCTCTCCATTGCTGCATAGCTAAATCCTAAATCCTTAATTAACTTGGTTCTACCTAATTCCATCCAAACTAGATAATTCGCGTGATAAACAACACCCATTTGGTCTGTTTCTGCATAACGAACTTCGACTTCTTTTTTTGAAATGAGCACTTCTAACCTCTCCCTATTGTGTTCTAAAAACGCTTTACATATATAGTAACATAAGTTGGAAATGCCCTAAAAATGATTTCATTCGAATGACAAAAATAGAGTACGCCATATAAGGTGGCATACTCTACAAGTTTTACTTATACCCATTTTCGCGAGCGGCAGCTTCGTCCTTTATTTCTTCGCGCATTGCAGCGATAGATTCTTCACGGCGTTCGTTCTTGGCCTGAATTCTTTGACGCTCTTCTCCATTTGAAAATTGCATTGCATCATGAGACTCCTCGATGTTCTCAATCGTGTTTTGAACCATGTCTTGTAGTCTTTCTACATTATCACTTCTATCATCTGGTTTAGATCTGTTGTGCGTCATTTCTTTTTCCTCCTATGTATTAGTAATACATCTCTATTTTGCTTCAGTTCTAATCATTTTATTTCTGGAAAAAAATAAAAGGACGTTATTGATTAACGTCCTTTTATCCATGTGTGCTAATGGTAGCATTATTCACCTTTAGTTTGCATAACTTGAGCATGCTTTCCTGATGTATACTGCATTTTTTTCCCTTTATTTCCACCAAATCCACGTGGTTGTGTACCTATTTGGTTATTTTTAAATTGGTTATGATAATTTTTCGGCATTTTATTTACCCCTCCTCCTTTACATTATCACCCGGAAAGGGCTTTCTCATGTAAAAAGAAGAGTGGATACTCTATCCAAATAAAAGATTTGATGGGAAATTTACTCAGCTTTTTCTAATCTTTTTTGCTCAATTCTCGCCTCAATACGCTCCATTGCTTCTTGGTCCTTTAATAATTGCTGTTTGTTTTCATTAACCAAATCTGCAAATGAAACCTTTCTTACTTTTCTCAATTTTCTCACCTTCCTCTATCTACCATTGTAATAGTATTAATCTCCAAAAAACGATTAAATTATTACAAATTTTCGAAAATTTATTTAAAAATAATTAAGATGTACTTTTTTTCCTAAAAAAGGCATAAAAAAAGAACCAAATCGAGTTGGTTCACATTTTTTACTTTAATTTTTTTACTTTAGCTTCTAACATTTCTAGGTCCATCTGTCCTTTGATATAATCATTAATCGTTCCATCGGAGTTAATAAAAAATGTTTCAGGTAATCCTAATACCTCATAATCACTACTTGCTTGATTTTTTGGATCTACTAAGAGTGGAAATGTATAACCTTTCCCCTCAACAAATTTATGTGCATTTTCTGCTTTTACTTCAGAAGCGGTCATGTTGACAGCAAGCACTTCAATGTCATCACTTTTTGTTTCATAAAACTCTTGAATCTCAGGCATTTCCTCACGACATGGTTTACACCATGATGCCCAAAAGTTCACAACAACTTTCTTTCCTTTTAAATCTGATAATCGAACTGTTTCATTTTCATCATTTAATAATTGAAGTTCAAAATCTGGGGCCATATTGCCAATTTCAATACCGGTTACCCCTCTTTTTTTATCTTCTACAAAATCAAAAACAGCATATCCTATTAGGACAATTAGAATAAGTGGAATAATAATTTTTTTAACCATTTGAATCCTCCGTAAATTTAAGCAAAATCAAAGGTTTTCCCTATTATCATTATATCAATTTACTTATGTAAAAGGACAATATTAAAAGGCAGTTTTGTGAAATCCACAAAACTGCCTTAGATATAAAGGTCATGTCTAGTTCCAGCTCCCAACGTCTAGCAGACTTCCCTCACCTGCCGTACGATAAGTCAACATCGATTCACTACGTTCATCGTGTTTCCTTTATCTCCGCTAGGCTCAGTCCAGTCTGTACGTCATTATACGGTCGCTTCCGCCTTTCATTTTAACCCTTCATTTTTTCACGAAGTACCATTTGCAGGATACCACCGTGACGGTAGTAATCAATTTCAACTTCACTATCGAAACGAACAAGTACTTCAAATTCTTTTTTGTTTCCTTCTTCGTCTGTAGCTGTTACTTTTACATAGTCACGAGGTCTTACATTTTCATCAATTTGAACTTCGATTGTTTCTTTTCCAGTTAGGCCAAGAGTTTCAGCATTCTCACCTTGTTTGAATTGAAGTGGTAATACACCCATTAATACAAGGTTACTACGGTGAATACGTTCGAAGCTTTCAGCAATAACTGTCTTAATGCCAAGAAGGTTAGTACCTTTCGCAGCCCAGTCACGAGAAGATCCCATACCATAGTCGTTACCAGCGATAACAACTAAGCCAGTACCATCTTGCTTGTATTTCATACATGCATCATAGATAGACATAACTTCTCCTGTTGGCCAGTGAGTAGTCCATCCACCTTCTGTACCAGGAGCGATTTGGTTACGAATACGGATATTCGCAAAAGTTCCTCTTGTCATAACACGGTCGTTACCACGACGTGAACCATAAGAGTTAAAGTCACGAGGTGAAACACCTTTTTCTTGTAGGTATTTACCAGCTGGTGTATCTTTACCGATTGAACCTGCTGGGGAGATGTGGTCAGTTGTTACGGAATCACCAAATTTACCAACTACACGTAAACCACTTAATGGCTTAACTTCACCAGCTTCTTTAGATAAACCTTCGAAGAATGGTGGGTTTTGAATGTATGTTGATTCGTCGTCCCATACATAAAGTGCTTCATCAGTACTTTCGATTGCGTTCCAACGCTCATTATTATCAAATACACGCTCGTATTCTTTTCTGAATAGCTCAGGAGTAACAGTCTTCTTAACTTCTGCTTTAACTTCTTCTGCAGAAGGCCAGATGTCATTAAAGAACACATCATTACCATCTTTGTCTTTACCGATTGGTTCTTTTTCAAGATCGATATCAACAGTTCCAGCTAGTGCATATGCCACAACAAGTGGTGGTGATGCAAGGTAGTTACCTTTAACTAACGGATGGATACGTCCTTCAAAGTTACGGTTACCAGAAAGAACAGAAGTGATCACTAGGTCATTTTCAGCAACAGCTTTTTCAATTTCAGGAGCTAATGGACCAGAGTTACCGATACATGTAGTACATCCATAACCAACAGTGCTAAAACCTAGCTTTTCAAGGTATGAAAGTAATCCTGAATCTTCTAAATAGCCAGTAACAACTTTAGAACCAGGTGCTAAAGATGTTTTTACATATTTAGGAACCTCTAGGCCTTTTTCAACTGCTTTCTTTGCAACAAGACCAGCACCTAACATAACGTATGGATTTGAAGTATTTGTACAACTTGTGATCGCTGCAATTGCAATGTCACCAGTCTTCATTTGTACTTCTTCGCCATCGTTGAATTTTACGGTAATTTCCTTATTGATTTCTTCAGGAGTTAAACCGTAGCCTTGGTTACCAGTTGCAGTTAGTGCAGTTTGGTAAGCTTCTTTCATTTTTGAAAGTGGAATTAAATCTTGTGGACGCTTAGGACCGGAAAGATTCGCTTCAATTTCAGAAAGATTAATTTCAACAACATCTGTGAAAATTGGATCTTCAGCATCTGCTGTATAGAATAAACCGTTTGCTTTACTGTATTCTTCTACAACTTTAACTTGCTCTTCGTCACGTCCTGTTAGACGTAGATATTCTAAGGCTTCATCATCTACAGGGAAGAATCCACATGTAGCACCATATTCCGGAGCCATATTAGAAATCGTTGCACGGTCTGCAAGCGGAAGTTGTGAAACTCCTGGACCGAAGAATTCTACAAACTTACCAACAACGCCCTTTTGACGTAATACTTGAGTTACTTTAAGCGCTAAATCAGTAGCTGTTGTACCATTTGGTAATGTACCTACTAATTTCACACCGATAACTTCAGGTACAGGGAAATATGAAGGTTGACCAAGCATTCCTGCTTCTGCTTCAATTCCTCCAACACCCCATCCAAGTACACCGATACCGTTAATCATTGTAGTGTGAGAGTCGGTACCAACTAGTGTATCAGGGAATGTTTCAAATTCACCGTTTTCACCTTCAACAGCGTGAACAACATTTGCTAAATATTCAAGGTTAACTTGGTGAACGATACCAGTTGCTGGTGGTACAGCACGGTAATTATCGAATGATTTTTGAGCCCAGCTTAAGAATTTATAACGCTCTGCATTACGTTCAAATTCTAGATCCATATTGAACTTTAATGAATCAAGTGTACCTGCTCTATCAACCTGTACAGAGTGGTCAATAACTAGATCAACTGGAATTTCTGGGTTGATTTTTTGTGGGTCTCCACCCATGTCAGCCATTGCTTTACGAAGTGAAGCCAAATCAACTACAGCTGGTACTCCAGTAAAATCTTGAAGAATTACACGAGAAGGCTTAAATGGAACATCAACCTCTTGTAATTCATCAGTTCCCCATTTTGCTAAATTTTCAACATGCTCTTTTGTAATTACTCTTCCATCAACTTGACGTAGTACTGATTCTAATAGAACCTTAATGGAATACGGCAATTTTGAAACGTTACCAATTTTCGCATCTTCTAATGCTTGTAAGCTATAATAGTTATACTTTTTGCCGTTTGCTTCAAAAGAAGAACGTGCATTAAATACATCATGCTTTGCCATATGTATGCCCCCTTCGTATCAATAATAACGCAATCATAAATATTTGTCGAAATTCAAGAGATTTTATACTCTCCCATTTAATTTCCCTGCATACATATATTAATATAACTATATACATAAGTAAATAACAAGATTGTTATTATGCTCTATAAGTTTTTCTTATTGACTTACAGGATAATTTAGTGAAAGAAGAATAAAATAAGGGCGGAGGTGAAAAGAATGTCGAAGCGTAAAGCGAATCATGTTCGACCAGGCATGAATGACGCAAGTGCCCAAGGTGTTGGTGCGGGATTTAATGAGGAATTTGCTAATGAGCCCTTAACTGCAGAACAACGACAAAATAATAAAAAGCGAAAGAAAAATCAATAATCATATAATTGGCGAGCCCGCTTAATGCGGGCTTATTTTATTCGTTAACTTCATTCATGATGGATTGTAAGTCCGATTGAAACTGTTGCAGTTGGGCCTTCTGATGCTCTGATGCCACTTCTAATGCATTTTCAATTTGTTGATAGGCTTCATTCACTTCATTTTTCAATCGCTTTAAATGAGCACCATAGTCAGGATCATTGCTTACAATATTTGCATACACATCTTTCGCTTCCTCTGTTCCTTGTTGTGCTGCTTGGAAAGCTTGCTGTTTATCCTTATGATACGGCATATTGTTCAACTCCCTTAAGGTAATTCGTGCAATAATAGCTTACCTTTTTTCCAGAAAATCATTCAGAACTTAAGCCGCATAAAAAAGTGGAAAATCATTATCCTAATACATATGAAGGGGGGATTTAACATGGGTGAAAAGAATACATTTAAGGATATTAGAGCAAACGGCGGCCAAAGCACAGGCAGCCAACCACAACCATTAAGTGGTTCGAAAAAAGTAAAAAACCGCAATCACACAAGACAAAAAAATAACCAAGGACATGATATGTAATAATCATGGATAATAAAAAGCCGCTAATCTTGCGGCTTTTTATCAATTTTCACAAAAGCTACTGCAATTTCTTCAATTTCATCTTGTTGTATGGTACGAAAATCAAGGAGTATTTCGTCATTTTTTATTCTTACAATAATTGGTGTGGATTGCTGACGTAGCATTGTTGCAATTTCAATAGCTGTCTTTTTAGGATGTTTTAAACAAACTACAAAAGTTGGCACTTCCACCCCGGGCATTGTTCCGCCCCCGATTGGTGAACCCTCTTTTCTTAGTTCAATATGATAATGATTTATTTTATCAGTTAAACAAGCTACAAATTGTTGACATCTATCTTTTATCTCTTCTTCAGTAGCCAATATATCCCGAATTGTAGGAATCGCTATCGAACTTCCTTTAAGATATGAAAATAACGTTGCTTCTAATGCTGCATATGTCAATTTATCAACCCGCAACACTCGAGCAAGTTGATGTTTTTTTAATTTATCTATCCATTCTTTCTTCCCTGCAATAATACCCGCTTGCGGTCCACCAAGAAGCTTATCACCACTAAAGGATACAAGGTCAACCCCCTTTGCCAAAACTTCCTTGATAACAGGTTCATCCCCAATTCCGTGCCCTTTTAAATCATATAGAACACCACTTCCTAGGTCTTCATAAATAACAAGGTTTTCTTTTTTCTGCTTTAATGTAACTAGTTCTGAAATATCAACAGTCTTTGTAAAACCAATTGTCCTGAAATTACTTGTATGTACCTTAAGGACCATCGATGTACTATCTGTAATGGCATTCTCGTAATCTTCAAGATGTGTTTTATTAGTTGTCCCCACCTCAACTAATCTTGCACCACTTTCCTCCATTATCGCTGATATCCGAAATGAACCGCCAATCTCAACTAATTGCCCCCGAGAAACAATAACTTCCTGGCTATTAGCCAAAGCCCGTAAAATTAAAAAAACAGCCGCAGCATTATTGTTTACAACCATCGCACTCTCAGCACCTGTTAATTCCATGAGAAGTGACTCCACAATAGAATGTCGTGAGCCACGAATCCCTTCTTTCGTGTTATATTCTAAATTAGAATACCCCTTTGCGATTTCTACAACATGTTGGATAGCTTCATCACTAAGTCTGGCCCTTCCTAAATTGGTATGTAAAACTGTCCCTGTCGCATTGATTGTTTTGGTTAGATAGTAATTCGTACTGTGTTCTAACTCCTCTTCGCTCTTTCGATATATGAAACGAACCATGTCTTCCTTTGAAGAAGCACTTTCATTCCATTCCCCATTTACAATCACATTCCGAATGTTACTTACGACATCCCTTAAGATATTAGTCAGATATTCCTTATCCACATTATATTTTTTTTGAAACTGTTCAAATTCTGTATTAGCTTGCAACTCATGAATTGCAGGGAGCAGTTGATACAAATTTTTCATACTCAATTTCCTCCACTAAAGCATGTTTAAGTCTAGTTTTACATGATTACCACGTACTTTACAAACAGATTGTACCCTTTTTTATTATTTCACTATCACGAACACTTACACTTGTGAATATCCTGAATATAGAATCCCATGGAGGTCAAGACATGAAAAATTTTGATAAGTCCAATCCCCTTTCCTTAAATGGTTTGGAGGACTGGATGAAACAGTTTCTCGAAGACCCATATCTTTTAGATGATTATCAATTTCGAATTGATTTATTTGAAACACAAAATGAGTATATCATCGAGGCTGAACTATCAGGTTATCAGCCCAATCAGATTCAGTTAAATGTCCAGGACGATGCATTCCACATTAAATTAACAGATTGCGAAAATCCTCCAAATGACAAAGTATTAACAGAAAGAGTTGTGACCCTTCCTTTCGAATTAGAAAAAAAGAAGATAGAAGCACTATTTCGAAATGAAATACTCGAAATTTATATCAAAAAGAACGAAAAACGGAAAAAAAAGAAAAGCAAAATTAAAATAAAGGTCCTGTGAAAGCTACAGGACCCTTTCTTGTTTTATTTACGTTCATAATTCGTGATTGACGTTCCAGGAAAATAAAATTGTATAATCTCCTCATAGTTTTTACCTTTATCACCCATTATACTTGCTCCCCATTGACTCATCCCTACACCATGCCCGTATCCTCTGCCACGCATCACATATTTCTTATCATCTGAATCAAGTGAGTCTATATAATAGCTCTTAAAAATAGTACCGCCAATCATTGGTCGTATTCGATTTAAATTCACATCTTGAAGGGCAACTTTTCCTAAAAGGATCGTACCATCAATTAATCGTTGTAAAAATTCCACTTCAATTGAACCCGTCATAGAACGTTTTGAGTTAAATTTCTTTGGATTCACCTCGAATTTAGGAATCGAAAGGATGACTATCTCTCCTGGGTAACCTTGACGATTTATTGATCTTTTCATGGCAGCTGCTATCTCTTTATCTTTTTCCTGTAACCCATCAAATCCATCAATAGAATCCCAATCTATGTCTTCTAGATATATTTGTGTTTTCGACAAAGTAAATTCCCACGGGTGGACTGGATCAAACGGATCTTCTTTAATTGGATAGAATGACCTACTTTTCCCTCCCCACACATTTTTATTATTCTCGGTCATACCACCATTACTTGCTGAATAAAAAGCATCAATTAATTTATTTTTATAAGTAATAACTTGACCCCTTGTAGCTTCAACAGCTTGAGTGGTACGTACATTCCAAGCATATCCCCCATACACCTGATAGAAAGTCGTATCATCCATGTCTTCTTTCATATGGGAAACGGCATATGTTCTTGCTGCTAAGGCTTGGGCCTTTAATGCTTCAATATTCCATGAGGAAAACACTTCTAGTGGAACAACCCCTTTTAAATAATCTTCCAAAGGGAGCTGATTAACAGGACGCACATTTTGATTATTTTCCAATTGAAATTCCATTGCACCTAAATATGGTCGTTCATTAATATAGACACGGTGATTCTCATCATAGTTTCGGGGGATCAATAAAAAGCTAGGGTCTACTTGTTGATTGACTTCTCCTCCTCTAAGATACAGATTCCCTTTATTGACATATAACCGGTAGTTCACTCCTTCTTGTAATGTTAGTGTCGGATCTATAGTGAAATAATCTCCTGTGATGCGCATCTGAATTTCATTCGTATCCCCGACAAAATTTTCAAGACGAACACGTACTAATTCTTCGGCACTCCCCTGATATAGATCGAATGCAAATAAAAACATACAAGTAAAAAATAGTATTTTTTTCATATCTGTATTTTTCCCAATCACAAAGAATAATATGAAGTCTTATCTGCCACGCAAATTTCATATAAAAAGAGGTTTTCTTTCTTTTAAAAAACTTATCAGTTAAGGTATAATGAAGCATTGAGGTGAACTATTCATGCAGTGGGAATTAACTGGTTGGTTTTTATGGTTTATATTGATATGGGTATTCTTATTTATTACACTTCTTGCAATTGGTGGCTTTTTTATGTTCCGAAAGTTTTTGAAAAAGCTTCCAAAGGAGGATGGAAAGTCTGATTTAGATTGGCAGGATTATTACATAGAAGAAACACGTCATTTGTGGCCAAATGAGCAGAAGGCGTTATTAGAGGATTTAGTTAAACCAGTTCCAGAGCTTTTTCGTGATGTTGCTAGACAAAAAATCGCTGGAAAAATTGGTGAGTTGGCTCTAACTGAAAAAGCAAAACAGATTTCACAAGATTTGGTGGTTAGAGGTTATATCATAGCCACACCGAAACGGGACCATAAATTCCTATTAAAAACATTAAAAGAAAAACAAATAGACGTCACTCCTTATAAAGAATTATTTTAGATTATAAAGAAAGAAACCTCGGTAAAGTCTACCGAGGTTTCCTCTTTATAATGTTGAGGCAAGCCTTTTATATTTTACATACATCGCAATTCGCCACGGAACAATCATGGCAAAAGCAAGAATCCAAAACATTCCACTCAATTCTCCGAAATCAATTGATGTACTTAATACCGATTTTAAAACAATCCGAATGACCAATAACCCTACTAAAATATATATAAACGCCTTTGAACGTTTCATATATATATCATTTTCCCTTATTTCAAATGATGAGGTTTTGATTAACAGGATTGAAAAAAGCATTCCTACCACAACGGCCTCTAAGACCTCAAGTGGTGTCACGCGAAACATTGGATGGACAAACATAAGTGCGCCTGTGCTCATGAAAACAGGAGGCAATATAATTTTTTTAACAGAAGCGGGTTTTTGGGCAGATTTTGCTCTTAGAAAGGTTACGAAAATCGCCATCATAATTGCGACAATGGAAGATGCAATAACCAAATAAATCAGTCCTTTTTATGAATCGTCTAGAAATTCCACTTATAGCAAATGAAACCCACTTAAGACGATTAATCTTAAATGGGTTTATATCTAATTTAACAATCTATTAACCGCCTCTACAACCCGACTAGCATCAAAAGGCTTTACAAGATAATCTTTAGCTCCAGCTGAGATTGCATCAACGACCATTTTTTGCTGACCCATGGCAGAACACATAATAATACATGCTTTTGGATCAATTTCCTTGATTCTTTTGACAGCTTCAATGCCATTCATTTCAGGCATTGTGATATCCATTGTGACTAGGTCCGGATTAGTCTCTTTATATTTTTCAACTGCCTCAATACCATTTACAGCCTCTGAAACAACCTCATGACCAGCTTTAACAAATATATCTGTGAGAGTAAGTCTCATAAATTTAGCATCATCAACAACTAGAATTCTAGCCACTATTCTGGTCCTCCTTAAACTACTTCATAAGTAGCTACTTCGACTAAAAACCAGTAAATCCTCCAAAAATAGCGGTTGCGTACGCAATTATTTTTGTCATCCAGTCAAAATAAAGAACAACACCCATAATAATCATTGCATATCCGCCGATTTTTACAATCTTTATGCTGTTTTTGCGAATCCATTGTAAACGTCCGATGAAAAATGAAAGGACAAGAAATGGAATAGAGAATCCTAATGAGTATAATACCATATACAACATTGCAGAATCCGGATTTGTACCTGCAAGTGCAATAACCGACATTAAAATAGGGCCCATACATGGTGTCCAACCAGCTGCAAATGCCATTCCGATAAAAATCGATCCAACATAACCCGCAGGTCGATTCTTAAACTCAATTTTGCGGTCTTTCATTAAGAATCCAGGCCGTATGATCCCAAGCACAACAAGACCAAAGAATATAATGAGAATTGCACCAATTTGACGAATTAAGTCCTTATAGTCACTGAAGATTTGTCCTACATAAGATGTCCCAAAACCAAGCATAACGAAAATAATCGAGAATCCAATTAAAAAGAAAATGGTATGTAAAATACTCCGTCTTTGCAACATTGCATTATCAGATTTCAATTCACTTACTGATGCACCCGTTATATAGGATAAAAATGCTGGATATAACGGTAAACAACATGGTGAAATAAAGGATAAAAATCCTGCACCAAAAGCAAGAAATGCATTAACATCTGCCATTTTAACAACTCCTAATTCGTTCATCAATATCATTCTAGCAAAAATACTCCAGTAATCATAATTTTTAATATGAACGTTTTGTGTCATAGCACTATTCTAATGTTGAATATATTTCCAAATAAGTTATTTACCATTGATTTACCATTATATGTTATACTATAAAAAACTCGTCCATGACGGAGCCTACTAACAAATGAGAGGGTTATTCCTGTGTCTAAAGAACAACTTCTACTTAAAATTGAACAAAAAAGAACTGAGCTGGTTGAAATTGTCTTGAAACACGGTTTTACAGCAACACCTACCATTAAAGTAAGTCAAGATTTAGACAATCTATTAAATCAATATAATACGGGTAAATCGGAAAAAAGCCTTTCAAACTAATGAAAGGCTTTTTACATAACAGCATTTTCGACATGATCCACACTGCCATTCTGGAGTAAATACATTTTATAATATAACCCCTTTTGGGCTAGCAATTCTTTGTGCGTTCCCCTTTCTATAATTTCCCCTTGATGTAATACCAAGATTAGATTCGCGTCTTGAATTGTTGACAATCGATGAGCAATTGCGATTGTCGTTCTACCCCTCCTCATTTTTTCGAGTGCCTTTTGAATCTCTTCCTCAGTTTCTGTATCGATGTTTGCAGTCGCTTCATCCAATACCAATATTTTAGGATTCGTTACAATGGTCCTTGCAAACGCTAGAAGCTGCCTTTGACCACTTGAAAAAGTTGACCCTCGCTCTACTACCTGAAAATCATATCCACCTTCTAGTTTTTTTATAAAACTATCCGCTTGAACAAATTTTGCTGCTTCTTCGATGTCGTGATCGGTAATATCCGGATTATGTAAACGAAGATTGTCTTTAATGGTTCCGACAAATAAAAATGGATCTTGAAGCACTAAGCCCATTTTTTGACGAAGTTCATTATTCTCATAAGAGATAATAGAATGTCCATCGATTAATATCTCTCCACGTTCAATATCATAAAACCTCATTAATAAATTAATAATCGAACTCTTCCCACTACCAGTATGACCAACAAGAGCAACAGTTTCGCCTTGTTTTGCTGTAAAAGAGATATTTTTTAATACATCTCGTTTTCCATCATAAGAAAAGCTAACATTTTTAAATTCAATTTCTCCTTTTTGGACTGATGGATTGTCGTTACCAATTGTTTGTGGTGCAAGCTCATCATGATCGAGAAGTTCAAATACTCGGCCAGATGCAACAACTGCTTGTTGCAGCAAAGATAAACGCATCATCATATTATTTACTGGTTCAAAAAATCGTTCAAGATAATTTACAAATGCATAAAGTACACCAATTTCAATCGGACTCTCAAGAGATGAAATACCGAAAAAGCTAAGCACCATAATTATTGTCACGATATAAATGAAATCAACTGCCGGTCTCAGTAACAAACCATCTAGCTTAATATTTTTTATTCCCGCTTGATAATGCGCATCATTGATTTCAGCAAACTCCTGTCGTAGTCTTTTCTCTTGTCGGAACACCTGAATAATAGCCATACCTTGGAGTGATTCATTAAGCTTTGCATTTAACTGACTAAGTCGTTCTCGCATATCGTGGTAGTATTTAGAACTGAATTTGCGATAAGTTTGCATTAATATAAACAGAATTGGAATTAATAGTAAGCAAACTAGAGCAAGTTGGACATTAAGATAAAACATTGCAATAAAAATTCCAATTAAAAAGACACCGTTTTGTACAAAAGTCGCAACAACCTCTACAAACATATCCTTGATTGCCTCTGTATCATTCGTAACCCTAGAAACAATACTGCCACCTGGTGTTTTATCAAAATACTTTAATCCAAGTTTGTGGACCTTTGAAAATACCTCAATTCTCATTTCGCGAATAATTTTCAATGCGATCTCTTGAAATTTTACCAATTGAAAATATTGAAGTATTACCTTTGTAAAATGAATTAAAAGGTAAATCGCTCCCAAAAAGATTAAAGGTTGAATAGGTAAATGTCTTGGTGTTAAATAATCATCTATGAAAATTTTTATTAATATCGGACCAACAATGTCCGCAATCGTTGCAAGTAATAGCAAAAAGAATGCAATTATAAACTCTCGTGTATGCGTTTTCGTATAAGAAAGAAGTCTTATTAAAGCAGCCCTTTGGTCTTTTTTTGTCATTTTGTTCATATTTCTACCCTCCATGCTCAACAAGAGATTCAAGCTGCTGACGATGATACATATCACGATACCATCCTTCATCCTCCATAAGCTCGTCATGTGTACCATGCTGAGCTATCCTGCCATTCTCTATGACAAGAATTTGGTTGGCGTGCTGAATCGCACTTAAACGATGAGATGTGATTATGGTTGTTTTTCCTTGTCGATTTTCTCGTAAAGCACGCAAAATTTCCTCTTCTGTTTTAGCATCAACTGCAGATAATGAATCATCTAGAATTAGTATTTCTGGGTTCATTATGAGTGCTCTAGCTATTGAAATACGTTGCTTTTGTCCTCCTGATAAAGACACCCCGCGTTCGCCAACAACCGTTTCATATCCGTCAGTAAACTGCAATATATCATCATGGATATTTGCAGTCTTTGCTGCTTCGAAAATTTCATTTATTGATGCATCCGGTTTTGCAAAGGCAATATTATCTGCGACGGTTGCCGAGAAAAGAAAATGATCCTGCGGAACATACCCAATACTTTTTCGTAAGGCATCTAGCGTATACCCTTTTATCTCTTTTTCGCCTATTATTATGTTACCCTCATAACCTTCTATTTCACGAATTAATAGTTTCAACAATGTCGTTTTTCCTGCACCCGTTTTTCCAACAATACCAAGTGTTTGGCCTTGTCTTAAGTGAAAATAGATTTCTTTAAGTGTCTGTTTTTGTTCTCCAGGATATGCAAATTTTGAAATCGAATATACGACATCACCTGATGGGGTCGTCTCACTCGAATTCTCACAATCTTTTATTTCCATAGGCTCAGCCAAGAGCTTTGAAACCCGGTCATAAGATGCTCTTCCGCGCTCAACTATATTAAATAGCCACCCGAAAGCTAGTAGTGGCCAAATTAAAAGTCCTAAGTATGTTGTAAAAGTGACCAACTCCCCTAGTGTCATTTCACCAGATAGCACATACCTTGAACCAAACACAAGTGCTAGAAAGAAAGAAATGCCTACAATTAATGAAATCGTTGGATCATAAAGGGCATCAACCTTTGCTACGGAAAGATTTTTTTGAACAACATCATCAGACTGCTTACGAAAGACATTTGTATCCTCTTCTTCCTGCCCGAATGTTTTAATGACCTTTATTCCACTAGTACTTTCTTGTACTTTATCATTAAGACTAGAAAAAGCTTCCTGCGCCTTATGAAAACGTCTATGTAACAGAGTTCCATAATAATTCGTAGAGAGAGCCATAAACGGCAATGGTATGAGACAAATTAAAGTTAGCTTCCAATTTATTGTAAATGCCATCGTCAATAACACAAACCCACCTGTTGCAAGCGAGTCGACTAAGGTAAGGACACCTGATCCCGCTGTTTGTTGAATCGCTTGCAAATCATTAGTGGAATGTGCCATCAAGTCACCAATTCTTCTTTTCTGGAAAAATCCTTGCGACATCTTCGTAAAATGTTCATACAAACGGTTCCTAAGTAATCTTGCTAATTTGACAGATGAGCCAAAAATCATAATTCTCCAAAAGAATCGAACGATATAAACGGTACACGCAGTTGCTAACAAAATAGCTAACCACTTATATAAGATTTCTTTTGTTAGTGTACCTTGTGCAATAAAATCAACCGTCATCCCAATTACTTTTGGTGGAACTAGTTCCAATAAAGCAACAATCATTAATAAAAAAATACCAGTAATGTAAGACTTTTTTTCCTGATTAAAAAACCACATTAATTCTTTAAAGATTTTCATCCTATTATCCTCCGAAAGACGAAATAAGTGCCATAATAGTTTACCAAATTTTTAGAATTCTAGGAAGGTGCTTCCAAGCTTTAAGTGATAAATAAGTGTAAAATATTCTATTTCCTTAAAAGTTTTACTATAATGGGTTTAGAGAAAAAATGAGGTGAATATTCATGATTAAATACAAGGAGCTTCATCATGTGAGTTTAACGGTAACGAATCTTGAAAAGGCAAAAGACTTTTACAGCAATATTCTATGTTTGAACGAGATTGAACGTCCTAATTTTGATTTCCCTGGTGCCTGGTATGAAATTGGAAACCAGCAGTTACATCTAATTTACCTACCGGAATCTCAAACGATTCGAAAGGATAAAAGTATAAGTAGTCGCGAAGGACATTTTGCACTAAGAGTTGAAAACTACTATGACACATTAAATTGGTTATCAATCAATAATGTGACCGTCCTAGAAAAACCGGATAGCGTCAGTGGTTTTGCGCAAATCTTTTGTGCGGATCCCGATGGAAATTTAATCGAGCTTAACGTAGATCAAATGGAATTATAAGAACGAATACAAAAAAGCCACTTTTCCAGTGAAATTCTCACTAGAGAAATGGCTTTTTATGGTAGTAGAATGCATATTTGTCCAAGTTTTTATTGCTTGTCCATTTGACCGTTCATTGCTTTTAGCATTTGATTGATCTTCTTTTGTGATGGTTTTTGACCCATTTGCATCATCATTACTTTTAGCATTTGCTCATTGATTGGTGGATTTTTCTTCAAGTAATTCATCATGTATTTACGTGCAATAAAAAATCCTAATGCAACGCCACCAAGTAAAGCTACCACGATTAGTAAGATAGCTAACCACATTTGCATAAAAAAACTTCCTCCTTCATGTTGTCTCATTACAGTGTACTAAACCATTAGCTATTATACAATATTTGTTTTATGTTTTCCTAGCTTTTATACAAACTTTCTTTCTTTAATCGGGTTTAACCACCCATATTTGTTTGCTTTAAAATCCATTGCTAGGAAACAACGATCATATTTACGAAGGATTTCAAAAAATGCCGTCTCAGCTTCATAGCTTCCTGTAGACTCTAAATGGATGTAATCATTATGTATCGTTAGTTTTGCAAAGCTATTAAATTCATTCCATTCGAGAGTGTGCATATGACTTTGACGACTATAATAAGAATAATGAGCAAGGCTTCCTTCAATTTTTTGGTGGATACGTAATGAAGGAATCGTCCTTGTAATAAATTCAATTTGCTTATTGAGTATTTCTTTCCGCTCATATTTAGCTTGGTTATGCTCTAAAAATAAATGATAGATTAGTGATTCCCGTCCAAAGTAATGAGTTGCAAATTCTTCTTCTATTAAATAAATGTGGTATTCTCTCATACTCTTTCCTCCTAATACTACCTATTAAGAATAGTATATTCGAAAGAGTCTGTGATTTTTGTCTGACGTTGGAGTAAGAATCGTCTAGTTTTGTCGAAACTTTTGTTTATGTAGTACAGGGGCCCGAATCGACCCCTATTTCTTATTAAAGCAGTTGTTTTACACGGCTTACTACATTTTCAACTGAGAAACCATATTCCTTCAGTACGATTTCACCAGGAGCTGAAGCACCAAACTCATGGATACCAAGTATATCTCCCTCATCACCCGTATATCTTTCCCAACCAAGTGGTGTTGCCATTTCAATCGCTAAACGTTTTTTCACATTCGGAGGAATAACCGACTCTTTGTATTCTTTTGACTGTGCCTCGAAACGGTCCCATGAAGGCATACTTATAACGGACACCTCAATATTTTCACTAGCGAGTTGTTTTTGTGCCTCAACTGCTAGACTAACCTCCGATCCTGTTGCTAATAGAAGAGCTGCTGGCTGTCCAGATTTTGCAGGTGATAGAACATAAGCACCTTTCTGAACACCTTCATAAGCTTTCTCGGCTGTTCCTTCTAATGTTGGCAGGTTTTGTCTCGTTAAAATGAGAGCTGTAGGAATTTCTTTCGATTCAATAGCCGTTCTCCATGCAGCTGCCGTTTCATTTCCATCCGCTGGTCGAATGACAGACAAATTTGGCATTGCTCGTAATGCTGGTAATTGTTCTACAGGCTCGTGTGTTGGTCCATCTTCTCCAACCGCGATACTATCGTGAGTAAATACATAGGTTACAGGAACTTTCATTAAAGCAGCTAATCGAATGGCTGGTCGTAAGTAATCGGAGAATACAAAGAATGTTCCCCCATATACCTTCACACCGCCATGAAGAGCCATCCCATTTAAAGCAGCACCCATTGCGAACTCACGTACTCCAAACCATATATTCCGACCACTGTAATCCTTAGGCATAAAGTCAGCAGCACCATTAATCATTGTTTTATTTGATCCCGCTAAATCAGCTGAACCGCCAAAGAATTGCGGTACACTCTTTGCTATTGCATTTAATGCTTCACCAGAAGATGCTCGGGTTGCTAGCTTCTTACCCACCTCATAAACTGGTAGCGTGTTCTCCCAGCCATCAGGAAGTCTACCCTCTATTGCCATTTCTAACTGCTTCCCGAGTTCTGGGTTAGTCTCCTTGTATCGACTGAACATTTGATTCCATTCTTGTTCACTTTGTTCACCATTTCTTTTTACTGTTTCCTCAAAATGAGTATAGACCTCAGTTGGAATGTGAAAATCATTTTCAAACGTCCAGTTATACGCTTCCTTCGTTAATTTTAATTCATCGGCTCCCAATGGTTCACCGTGTGCCTTTGACTTTCCAGCTCGGTTTGGAGAACCATAACCAATTGTCGTTCGAACTTCAATGAGAGCTGGACGTGCTAAATCTCCTTTAGCCTCCTCAATCGCTTTATCAATCGCTTCTACATCATTCCCATCCTCAACACGTAGATATTGCCAGCCATAGGACTTATACCTTTGTTCGATAGATTCTGAAAACGCTTGATTAAGATCACCATCAAGGGAAATATCATTAGAATCATACAAAACAATTAGTCGACCTAATTTTAGATGTCCTGCTAATGATGAAGCCTCACCTGATACACCTTCCATCAGGTCACCATCACCACAAATGGCATATGTATAATGGTTAACAATTTCAATTGAGTCATTATTATAGACACCCGCTAAATGGCGTTCTGCCATCGCCATTCCAACAGCCATAGCAATACCTTGGCCGAGTGGGCCAGTAGTTGCATCGACACCTGCCGTGTGGCCATACTCAGGATGCCCCGGGGTCTTACTGCCCCATTGGCGAAACTGCTTTAAGTCATCAATTGTTAAGTCGTAACCAGATAGGTGTAACATACTGTACAATAATGCAGAGCCGTGTCCCGCAGATAAAACAAATCGATCACGGTTGAACCAATGTGGGTTTTTCGGGTTATGTTTCATATGTCGAGTCCATAAAGCATATGTCATGGGTGCTGCTCCCATTGGCATACCTGGGTGTCCTGAATTTGCCTTTTCAACAGCATCAATAGAAAGTGTTCGAATTGACGCTATCGACAAGTCTGTTAGTGATTGTGTCATAAAAATAAACATCCTTTCAAGAGTTTCTAACGAACTAACATAAAACATAGCAGTTCTTCATTGATAGTATGCACAAAAAAAAAAGAATACATAGAAATCTATGTATTCTTTATTAATGCAATCTTTTCCGCTTACTATTTTTCAGTTTTTCTGGGGTTACATCATTACCCTCTGGATCAACAACTTTTACAGAATGTAATGTATTAGTCATTGAACTTCTAAAAACACGTAGGTACTCTTGTCTAAGCTCTTGCTGTTCTTCTTTTTCTTTATCCGTAAGACCAACTGTCTTCGCTTTTTTTGCAAGAGCATTGATCCGATTGATTTTATCTTTTGAAAGCATAATTATTACTCCTTGTTTATTCTTTTCTAAATCATAGTTCATAGTACTAGATGAAAAGATATTTTACAAGTCATCCACATTACGCATTTAGCTTGCACTAATAATAACCATTCCCATACTTAATAAAACAAATAGTACATAATAGATAAATCCGCCTTGTAATTTCCTTAACATCTTTATTTCACTCCTATAGAATGTTTGTTCGTATTTTATATTTCTATTATAGACCGAACATTTGTTTTGTGTCAACAAAAATTCGAACTTATGTTTGTATAATCTAGTAAAACATGCTATACTCAACTTAAGAAATTCGGTATTTGTCGAATTTACTAGGTCACCTGAACAGTGAGATCGAAGAGAAGATTTAAATACATATATAATATAAGTGCAAGGGGATGAGCGAAGATGACAACGAAGCTTTCTAAAAGACAGCAGGATATATTGAATTACATAAAACAAGAAGTTAAAGAAAAGGGCTACCCACCTTCCGTAAGGGAAATTGGGGAGGCTGTTGGTTTAGCATCAAGTTCAACAGTACACGGACATTTGTCCAGACTAGAAAGCAAAGGCTTGATTCGAAGAGACCCTACTAAACCTCGCGCGATTGAAATTTTACAAGTTGACGAAAATGAAACAATTCCAACTGCAAACGTTGTGAATGTCCCAGTCATAGGTAAGGTTACTGCAGGACAACCAATTACAGCTGTGGAAAATATTGAAGAGTACTTCCCATTACCTGATCGTTTTGCTGCCCATGATGACCAAATTTTTATGCTTGAGATAATGGGAGATAGTATGATCGAAGCGGGGATTCTTGACGGAGACTATGTGATTGTTAGACAACAGCATTCAGCTAACAATGGGGATATTGTTGTTGCAATGACAGAGGAAGATGAAGCGACTGTAAAACGTTTCTTTAAGGAAAAAGATCATATCCGCTTGCAACCGGAAAACTCAATGCTCGAACCGATCATCCTTAAAAACGTAGTCATATTAGGAAAAGTTATTGGCGTATACCGTACAATTCATTAATCTAAAAAAGGAACATTTCTAAATGAAATGTTCCTTTTTTATTAGCAAAAAAACCCTTAACACATCCACGTGTTAAGGGTTCATTTATTAATACATAGTCATGTATTGCTCTCTCTCCCATGGATGAACCTGGGTACGGAACATATCCCATTCGATCTCTTTTGCTTCAATAAAGTGTTCGAACAGATGTCCGCCTAATGCTTTGATTAACACTTCATCCTGCTTAAGCATATCCAATGCAAGAGATAAAGTTGGTGGTAAATCCACAATGCCCGCTTCATTACGCTCTTCTTTATTCATCACATAGATGTTTCTGTCAACAGGTGCTGGTGGTGTCAATTTGTTTTTGATACCATCTAATCCTGCAGCTAATAGTACAGCCATTGCCATATAAGGGTTTGCTGCCGGGTCAACTGAACGCACCTCGACACGTGTGCTTAAACCACGTGAAGCTGGGATACGAACAAGTGGACTTCTATTTTGAGCAGACCAAGCCACATAGCAAGGTGCTTCATAACCAGGTACTAGTCGTTTATATGAGTTTACAGTTGGATTTGTAACAGCTGTAAAATTAGGCGCATGCTTTAAAATACCTGCAATAAAATGTCTAGCATTATCACTTAATTGTAGATCCGCATTAGGATCAAAGAATGCATTTTCCGCGCCTTTGAATAATGATAGGTTACAGTGCATTCCTGAACCCGCTACTCCAAACAATGGTTTTGGCATAAAGGTTGCATGTAAACCATGTTTACGAGCAATTGTTTTTACAACAAGCTTAAAAGTCTGAATTTCATCACACGCTGTTAAAGCATCCTCGTATTTAAAATCAATTTCATGTTGTCCAGGTGCAACCTCATGGTGAGAAGCTTCAATTTCAAATCCCATTTCCTCAAGCTCTAATACGATATCACGGCGGCAGTTTTCACCAAGGTCTGTTGGCGCTAAGTCAAAGTAACCACCATTATCGTTAAGTTCAAGAGTTGGTTCACCTTTTTCATTTAACTTAAATAAGAAAAACTCAGGTTCAGGGCCAAGATTGAAATCCGTAAATCCTAGTTCTTCCATTTCTTTCAAGACTCTCTTTAAGTTGTTACGAGGGTCCCCTTCGAATGGAGTACCATCCGCATTATGAATATCACAAATTAAACGAGCAACCTTCCCTTTTTCTGCAGTCCACGGGAAAACTACCCATGTATTTAAATCTGGATATAGGTACATATCTGATTCTTCGATACGAACAAAGCCTTCGATTGAAGAGCCATCAAACATCATTTTATTGCTCAATGCTTTTTCTAATTGACTTACGGGAATTTCAACGTTTTTAATTGTTCCAAGAATATCTGTAAATTGTAAACGAATAAATTTTACATTCTCTTCTTTTGCTAAACGAAAAATATCATCTTTCGTATATTTGGACATTGTGTTTCCTCCCCAAACCTAGTTGTAAGTATAGTTTTGTAATCAATATGCTATTAATGAAAAAATCTCGACATATCATTATGATGCGGACCTGACTGCTTTTTAAATCTTCCAGCTTGCAATAATTCATTTCTTAAAAGTTTTCTCAGCTCAGAATTAGATATTTCCTGTTTCACAGGCTCAACAGGCTTTTCTTCCGCAACTTGTCCTGAATTTCGGACTGCGAATATTTGTTTAATTCCTGCCAAATTGACCTTTTGTTCGATCAAGCTTTTTATTTCAAGTAATCGATCAACGTCATTAAATGAGTATAGTCTTCGATTTGTTTCAGTTCTTGCTGGAGAAATCAAACCATTTTCCTCATAATAGCGAATTTGCCTTGCAGATAATTCAGTTAATTGCATGACAATTCCAATCGGAAAGAGTGGCATGGAACGCCGAATTTCATCACTCATATGGGATCCTCCTTTTCGCAATGAATAAGTTAATATTATATGATGTTAGATTATCTGTCAACACAATGTTAGAAAACATAACATGAAATTTCATATAAAAAAAGAGGAGTTTAATCCTCATTCTTTATCGAAATTAGTTGTTTAGTAAGCAATTGGTTAAGCGCAAGACAAATGGCAATTTTCACATGAGAATATGTAAGTCCACCTTGTACATATGCAACATATGGAGGACGTGTTGGACCATCCGCTGTTAATTCAATGCTAGCACCTTGAATAAACGTTCCTGCTGCCATGATCACGTCATCCTCATACCCCGGCATATAACTTGGATATGGCGTTACGTGTGAGTTTATAGGAGAAGCATATTGGATTGCTTGACAGAAGGAAACCATCATATCTTTGTTATCAAATTGAACAGATTGAATTAAATCTGTTCTTTCACTATCCCAGCTTGGCTCTGTTTTCAGACCGATTTTTTCTAAAATCGCAGCTGTAAATACGGCTCCTTTTAACGCTTGTCCCACAATATGTGGTGCAAGGAATAATCCCTGATACATTTCCTGCAGAGAATAAAGTGATGCCCCTGCTTCTGCTCCAATGCCAGGGGATGTCATTCGATATGAACATGCTTCAACAAGTTCTTTTTTTCCCACTAAATATCCGCCAGTTTTTGCAAGTCCGCCTCCTGGGTTTTTAATAAGCGAACCGGCAATTAAATCAGCTCCTACATGACATGGCTCTTGTAATTCAACGAATTCACCATAACAATTATCAACAAAAACAACAACATCAGACTTGATTTCTTTGACGAACTGGATCATTTCTTTTATTTCTGCAATCGTAAAGGAAGGTCTTGTTGCATATCCTTTTGAACGCTGAATTCCAATCATTTTTGTATTTTCATGAATAGCATTTTTAATTGCTTCAAAGTCTGGTCTTCCTTCAGGTGTTAAATCGACTGTATTATATCCAATATGAAACTCCTTTAAGGATCCATTTCCTGTACCTCTAATCCCTACAATCTCTTCTAAAGTATCATATGGATTTCCTGTAATATATAGCAATTCATCATTCGGTCGCAACACACCAAACAATGCAATCGAAATGGCATGAGTCCCTGAAATAATTTGCGGACGTACAAGTGCTGCTTCACCCCCAAAAATATGGGCGTACACCGCTTCCAATGTATCTCTTCCAATATCATCATAGCCATAGCCTGTTGAGGGAATGAAGTGAGAATCACTTACTCGATTATCTTGGAAGCTTTTTAACACTTGATATTGATTGTAATCAATATTTTTATCAATCTTCGTATGAACCTCTTTAATTTCTTGTTCGGTTTCTTCAACTAATTCCGAAATTAGTTTACCATAATCTAATTCTGTAAACATGATGTTTTCCCCTTTATGATTGAAAATCGTCTAGTTGACCATTCAATGAGTGACTTGGAAAAATAAAGCCAGTGCAATCGTATTTTTCCGCTTCTTCATTGTAACGAAGTTCTTTCAAAATCGTTTCTTGTTTTAAATGTGCTAATAATCTACCTTCCGAGCTAGGTAGAGATACCTTGTATTCTTTCATCTCCTCAATCATTGAATCCTCTACCCTTGTCTTAATTACCACTAAATCATTTTCATCAAAAGCACTAACTAAAATGGATTTAGATGTTGACGAAGGAACAAAATCAGGGTGAACTTTATCTTTTTTATTATAAATAGTCAGAATCGGAATTGATTCAACACCTAGTTCATCCAAAAGCTTCAATACTGTTTTTTCATGATTAAAATAATCAGGATTTGAAGAATCAACCACATGAACAATTAAATCTGCTTCTTTTACCTCTTCTAAAGTTGAGCGAAACGCAGCTATTAGCGAAGTAGGCAAATCTTGAATAAATCCTACTGTATCAGTTAATAGTGTAGTTAATCCACATGGAAGAATCATTTTACGAGTCATTGGGTCAAGTGTCGCAAATAATAAATTTTCTTCAAATGAATCTGCCTCAGTTAGTCTATTAAATAATGTCGATTTCCCTGCATTTGTATAACCTACCAATGCGATTTGATATGTATTATTTTTCTTTCTTCGTTCGCGATAGCGCTCCCTGTGCTGTACAATAACTGATAATTGATTTTTGATATCATCAATCCGCTTATGAATATGTCTTCTATCGGTCTCTAGTTTTGTTTCCCCTGGACCTCTCGTCCCAATTCCACCACCGAGTCTTGATAATTCAATCCCCTTACCTGTTAATCGGGGTAATAGATATTGGAGCTGAGCTAATTCTACCTGTAATTTTCCTTCTTTTGAGTTTGCTCTAGAAGCAAAGATGTCAAGAATCAGCTGGGTTCGATCAATCACCCTAGCTTGAAGACTAGAAGATAGATTCCTTACTTGGCTTGGGGATAACTCATCATTAAAAATGATTACATCTGGCCCTAGTTCTTCTTCAAGATGCACTAACTCTTCCACTTTACCTTTTCCTATGTATGTAGCAGGATGGACTTTTGCACGCTTCTGCGTAACAGTCATTACCACTTGGCCCTTGGCTGTTTTAGTTAATGATTGTAATTCTTCGAGCGAATATTCAAACCGACTTTCGTCTTCATTTTGAATATGACAGCCTACAAGTATCGCTTTTTCCATATCTTTCTTTTGTTCGTTTACCAATCAATTTACCTACTTTCATGGAAGGTGTTTTTCTTACGTTATCATATCAAATTTAATGAAACTATACCAATTTTGAAATTAAAATAAACCGCCTAATAATAGGCGGCACGTTTATTCTTTGAAAATCAAGTCCTGTGTTCTTATTGTCTGAAGGTCCTGTTTACTGTAAGTATCGTCGATTAATAATCTCATTGCTTGACTTCGAATTGATTTTTCGATGATATTCCGAACGTAACGCCCATTACTAAATTTTCCGGGGTAAGAATCCATTTTAACAGCAAGTAAATGCTCACGTAATTTTCTTTCTGCCTCTGGACTGAATTCATATTCACGTTCCACCATCATTTTTGCTGAAATTTCCATTAACTGTTCAACGGTATAATCCGGAAAATCAATTACAAGTGGAAAACGAGAATATAATCCTGGATTTAAAGATAAGAAATGGTCCATTTCTTTTGAGTATCCCGCTAAAATCAAAACAAATTCGTGCTGCTTATCTTCCATATGTTTAACTAACGTATCTATAGCTTCTTTTCCGAAGTCCTTTTCTCCACCTCTAGCTAGGGAATACGCCTCATCAATGAATAATATGCCACCAATAGCCTTTTTAATTAAATCCCGTGTCTTTTGTGCGGTATGACCAATATATTCCCCGACCAGGTCAGCTCTTTCTGCTTCAATGAGATGCCCTTTTGATAGGACATTCATTTGCAGAAATAATTTCCCTAATAATCGTGCAACAGTCGTCTTACCTGTTCCAGGGTTTCCTTTAAACATCATGTGTAATGCTTGTTTTCCTACCTTTAAACCCTGTTCTTCTCGCTTTTTATTAATATAAATCCAAGCATAGATTTCCTTTACCATTTTCTTCATTTCATCCATACCTACAAGAGCGCTCATTTCTTCCTCTATTTCTTTTAGAGCTGTATGTTTTGTTTGGATTTTCGTTGAAATAGCTTCTCTAGAAGTAGAGTGCAGTACTTTTAATTTCTTTTTTTCTCCATTCAGAACGACATTTATTTGTCCATTGTTCTTCATTGTAATGGGTTGTTGATCCAAGAGCTCTCACCTCTCATTTCAGTACATTATACGTTGTTGGGTTAAATTCGTGACAAAAGCCCAAGGAAATATAGAAAAGCGCAAGGCGCCCGCCTATCGGTGACAAGCATAAGACGAGCGCTGACAGAAGGTGCTTTTTACCTTCAGAAGCGATTGGCTTATGACTCGAGCCGATGGCGCCTGGAGCTAGACCTAGATCGCAAACTAAATTTCCCTTTTATTTCTACAATTTTCTCACTTTTATTACAAAAGACTCTTGCTTTTTGTCAAAGATTGCGCTTTCCCGGAAAATATTCCATAACACTATATGTATATGAGCCAATTTACAAATCTTGAAGAAAAATTAGACAAGATGAAAAAAACAACCTTACTTATCAAAGTAAGGTTGTTTTTTCGGTAATTTATTCAAGCTCTAGTTTAATGTTTTTTTGTGGAGCGAAAGTAGAAATTGCGTGCTTATAAATAAGTTGCTGCTTCCCTTCAGTTTCTAATAGAACTGTAAAGTTATCAAAGCCTTTCACTAATCCTCGTAATTGGTATCCATTTAATAAGAATACTGTTACAAATGTCCCATCCTTACGTAGAGTGTTTAAAATTTGGTCTTGGATATTGATTGCTTGTTTCATGAAATGTCCTCCTCTAGAATCTACGGCACAAAATGCCGAAACTGTCATTGCCCAATTTTGAACAATCGAATACATCTTATATTATCTATTCTCTTAAATTCCTAGCTTTCCTGCTATATATTTATAAATTTCATTAAATTTTTCTTTAAACTCATTATTTGCTGACATATCAAACCATTTTACATCGATTTTATTTCGAAACCATGTTAATTGTCGCTTTGCATATCTGCGTGTATTTTGTTTTAATTGTTGGATTGCTTCGTCTAGGGATGATGCCCCATCTAAATAACTATAAAGTTCTTTATAGCCAATTGCTTGGATGGATTGGCAATCTCGTAAACCTTGAGAATGGAATTTTGTTACCTCTTCAAGCAGTCCCGACTCTATCATCAAGTCAACCCTATGGTTAATGCGATCATACAATTTCTCTCGTTCCATTGTTAATCCAATTAGGGCAACATCATAGATAAGTTCATGCTTCTGTCCCTCCAAATATTCGGTCATCGTTTTCCCAGTTGTTTTGTAAATCTCTAAGGCTCGAATGACTCTTCTTACATTGTTGGGGTGAATCCGTTCTGCACTCTCCGGGTCTATTTTTTTTAGTTCCTGATAAAGAGGTTCAACTCCCCTTTCAGCAACTTTTTTTTCAAGTATATTCCGATATTCAGGGTTTGAGGCATCATCTGTAAATTGATAATCATATATTACAGATTGAATATAAAGCCCTGTCCCCCCAACAATCATCGGTAATTTACCACGATTATGTATTTCCGTTATTAACTTTCTTACAACCTCTTGAAACTCCGCTACCGAAAAGCTCTCATGTGGTTCCTTAATATCAATGAGATGGTGGGGTATCCCTTCCATTTCATCTTTAGTGATTTTGGCAGTACCGATGTCCATCCCTTTATAAATTTGCATGGAATCTCCACTTATAATTTCAGCATTAAGCTTTTTGGCAAGTTCTATGCTTAGTTTCGTCTTTCCAACTGCGGTTGGACCAATTAGAACGACAAGTTTTTCTTTTTTCAATTCTTCCAATCAATCACTACCTTTACCTCAATTCATACTATTATCGTAACATAGATAATAAGACGAATACTAAATTATTATAACCAAATTGACTTAGAAAATAACAATTTTCTTGAACCTTATCATAGTTTCCTACTACTTTTGTCTTATATAGGGAAAACTCGCCTATTTAGCGAGTTTTCCGCACTTTTTATATCGTTTATTTACATGACTCGTTTGAACATCTTTTCCATTTCATAGGTCGAATGGTGTATGATGATTGGTCGACCGTGAGGACATGTAAATGGATCACTTGTTTTACGGAGCGTTTCAAGTAATGCAAATATTTCATCGTTACGTAAATGGTGGTTCGCTTTTATAGAAGCTTTACAGCTCATCATAATCGCTGCTGCCTCTCTTAATTTCTTAATATCTATTTTCTTATCATTAAGCACTTGCTCGATAATTTCCTCAATGACTTCTTTTTCATCACCTTTTGGAAACCATTGGGGATGTGAACGTACAATGTAACTGTTATGGCCGAATGGTTCCAAGTAGATTCCAACCTGTTCTAAATCTTGCTTATGCGCATTTATGTTGATACATTCATCAGTTGAATATTCCAATGTAATCGGAAGAAGAAGTTCCTGAAGATCAGAAATATTTTCTCCTACTTTTTCTCTGAAATATTCATATTTAATTCGCTCCTGAGCTGCATGTTGATCGATAATATATAAACCTTTCTCATTTTGAGCAAGGATATATGTTCCGTGCATTTGACCGATGGGATACATAACTGGCACACGTTCATCTTTATTTATGTTGATTTCAGTACCTTCAAAATCTGTCTCTTCAATCTCATCCAAGGAACCGGTAGTTGTGTAATCATTTTCTTCAATTACCAGTTTTTCCGTATCATATGGTTTTTCTTCATATACAGATGTAATGACCTGAGTTGGTGTTTCAATATTAAGTTCTTCTTTCCTCGAAGCCTGTTGAATGGTCTCAACAAATTTAGGGACAAAGGGTTGTTTTTCTTGTGGTTCAGTTTTTATGGAATGCTGAAATACGAATTCTTGCTGCTCCGATTTTTGAACTTCCTTCTTCTTTGGATTTATGGCATCCGGGATTAGTTGTTTATGTTTAAAAACATCCTTAATTCCTTGATCAATTAATTGATTTAGTTCTTGTTCTTTACTAATCCTAACCTCTAGTTTTGCTGGATGGACATTCACATCAACTAACAATGGGTCCATCTTAATGTCGAGTAAGACAATTGGAAATCTTCCAATCGGTAATAAGGTATGGTAGCCTTGCTGTATAGCTTTAACTAGTGGAAAATTTCTTATATATCTACCATTAATAATGGTTGATATATAGTTTCTTGATGCCCTTGTAACTTCAGGCATAGATATATAGCCTTCTACACTAAAGTCTAATGATTGCAAATGAATAGGGACCATTTGCTTTGCAATTCCTAAACCATAGATCGCAGCAAGTACCTGTCTAACATCCCCATTCCCACTTGTATATAAAAGGCGTTTTCCATTATGCAATAACCGAAAGGAAACTTCCGGGTGAGCAAGGGCAATCCGATTGACAGCATCGGTAATATTGCCAAGCTCTGTGTGAACGGTTTTTAAATATTTTAAGCGAGCTGGAGTATTAAAGAAAAGATTAGAAACTGTAATGTCAGTTCCTTTACGACTATTTGTTGCCTTTTTCTCCGCAATCTGTCCACCTTTTATGAGAATATGAGTACCTGAATTATCTCCCGTACTGGTCTTCATTTCTAGTTCAGAAACAGAGGCAATACTAGGTAATGCCTCACCTCTAAACCCTAATGTCCGGATTCGAAATAAATCATTTTCGTCCTTTATTTTACTTGTTGCATGACGATGAAAGGCATTCACACAATCCTCACTATCCATGCCATCACCATTGTCAATAATTCGAATTTTGGAAAGGCCCGCTTCTTCTATTTCAATTTCGATAACAGTACTGTTTGCGTCGATGGCATTCTCAACTAATTCCTTTACAACTGAGGCTGGCCTCTCCACTACTTCCCCTGCTGCTATTTTATTTGAAAGAAGGTCATCTAGTTGGACGATTTTCCCCATGCCTTCACCTCATTCTCTTTTAAGAAAATCAAAAATTTATTGAACCTTCGTTTTTATCCTTTTAATTGTTTTTGAATTTCGTATAACTTATTGATTGCCTCTAAAGGTGTAAGTCCTAAAATATCCATATCTTTGATGGATTTCAAGACATCCTTTTCCTTAGAAGACACATCCTTTTCTTCTTTTTGGTAGGTTGACTTCGTTTCCCCAAAAAATGAAAGCTGTAAATTGTCTGTAAGGTCAATCGATTCTTCTTTTGTTACAGCTATTTCTTTTTCACCTTGCTCAAGATGATTTAATATTTCTTTTGCACGTTCAATTAAGTTCTCAGGAAGCTCAGCAAGTTTTGCTACATGAATTCCATAGCTTTTATCTGCTGCGCCTTCTTTAATTTTGTGAAGGAAGACGACATTATCATTTTCCTCTATCGCACTCACATGAACATTCACTAAGTTTTCCAGACCTGTTTCTAAATCGGTCAGCTCGTGATAATGAGTAGAGAACAATGTGTGTGCTCCGATATTTTGGTGAATATATTCAATAATAGCTTGTGCAAGCGCCATTCCGTCATAAGTAGATGTTCCACGTCCAATTTCGTCAAATAATAATAAGCTTTTCGATGTTGCGTTGACAATGGCATTTTTTGCTTCAAGCATTTCTACCATAAAAGTACTTTGTCCAGAGATTAAGTCATCTGCGGCACCGATACGAGTGAATACTTGATCATATATTGGTAGAACAGCTTCACTTGCTGGAACAAAACAACCAATTTGTGCCAAAATTGAGATCAGTGCAATCTGTCTCATATACGTACTCTTACCAGACATATTTGGTCCTGTAATAAGAAGCAATGACCGTCCTTGCTCCATCACACAATCATTTGGAACATATTCCTGTGCCTGCATCACTTTCTCAACAACCGGATGACGTCCATCTTTAATAAAGAGCTTGTCCTCAGAAAAATGAGGCATACAATAATGGCGTTCTTCACTTATCGTTGCAAAGCACTGCAGTACATCAAGCTCACTTATGACCTTTGCTAATGTCTGAAGTCTTGGAATATAGCTCTTAACTTGTTCGCGAATATCAAGAAAAAGATCATATTCTAATTGGACAATCTTTTCCTCTGCTTCAAGAATTAATGTTTCTTTTTCTTTAAGCTCAGGGGTGATAAAACGTTCTGCATTAGTTAGAGTTTGTTTTCTTTCATACAGACCCTCGGGTAAGTACTGTAAATTGGACTTTGTTACTTCGATATAATATCCAAAGACACGGTTATATCCAATCTTTAAAGACTTTATTCCTGTTTTTTCTCGTTCCTGTTTTTCTAAGGATGCAATCCATGTTTTACCATTTCGGCTTGCATCACGATATTGGTCAAGGGTGGCATTGTAACCATCTTGAATAATATCTCCTTCTTTAATAGACAAAGGAGCTGACTCCTTAATGGAACGTTTAAGAAGGTCGGTTAATGATTCGCAAAGATCCATTTGCTTGCTGAGATTGTCCGCATATGGGTGCTGCAACTGTGTTACAAGTTGATAAATTCCCGGAACCTGCTCAAGTGATTTTTTGAGTTGTAATAGGTCTCTTGCATTTACATTTCCGAAAGCCACACGTCCCGCCAGTCGTTCAAGATCATATACTTCCTTCAATAAATCCCTTAATTCTAATCTTTCAAAATAGTGTTCAATAAAGGTTTGAACCATGTTAAGCCGGGCTTCAATTTCATTTTTATTTAATAACGGTCTGTCGATCCAGTGTTTTAACAGACGACCTCCCATTGCAGTAACTGTTTGGTCCAGAAGCCAAAGTAATGAACCCTTTTTCCCTTTATTACGGATCGTTTCAGTAAGCTCAAGATTACGTTTTGAATAAAGATCAATTTTCATGAATTGATTAATATAAAAAATACGAACCTGTTGAAGGTGATCAAGTGAGCGCTTTTGCGTTTTTATTAAATAATTTAATAATCTTCCAAAAGTAAGAATCAATTTCTCATCCTCAAGCCTCTCGGTAAGCTGTTGAAAATGTTCAGCAATTGTGCAATTATCTTCATACGAAATCGTTACCTGGCAACGTTCAATCATTGCTTTTTTATACTGATCGTCAAAATCTGTCGAAACAACAACCTCTTTTACACCATTTGCATAAATTTCTCCGATAACTTCTTCAAACTGGGAAGACAATAATGAGACGCGGTTTTCACCTGTTGTTAAGTCAGTTAATGCAAATCCGAAAGAATTATCGGAAAAGTTTGAAACGGTTGCTAGAAAATTATTTTCTTTATCTAGTAAGTTTTTACCTTCCATTACAGTTCCAGGTGTAATTAATTGTATAACTTCACGTTTTACGACACCTTTTGCCTGTTTTGGGTCTTCTGTTTGCTCACAGATCGCAACTTTATATCCTTGATTCACTAATTGTTCAATATATCCTGCAGCTGAGTGATAAGGGACCCCGCACATCGGGATTTTTTCTTCAACACCACCATCTCTAGCCGTTAACGTTATTTCTAAAATTTGTGATGCATTTACTGCATCATCAAAAAACATTTCGTAAAAATCACCTAGTCTAAAAAATAAAAAGGCATCTTGATAATCTGCCTTAATCGTTAAATACTGCTTTATCATCGGCGTATACTCTGCCATTTAAAATCCCCCAACAACAATCAAATGCGCCTCGGCGTATTTGCGCCCGATTTTTTTCGAACTTGCTCGAAATGTTACCTTTGAAAAATCGTGGCATCCGCCGGAGGCTTTGACTTTACTTAGTCGGTCGCCCGACTGAGTAAAGTTTTATCTTCCAATAGTATAACATAACTTAAAAAAGGAAAGGGCAGGACTTGTCTCCCATTACATGAAAAAAAAACTAGGAAGTCATGCCTCCTAGTTTCCAATTATTCTTCTAAATCGCCAACTAAGAAGTCAGGATTTAAATCCTCGAATTCTTCGTCGTCTACATCCCAATCCTTATCATCATCATAGCATCCATCTGGATTCACATGTACGCAAACCTTTGTTTCCCCAATAATTTCTGCCATTAGCTCTCTTTCAACCTCAACTAAAATTTTGTTCCCGTTAGGTGAGATCGTACATTCTAAGCAGTTTGGCTGTTGCAACACATTAACAATCACGTCACAGTCATCATCTAGGAAATTCTCGTCTCTATACTTTAGCTTGATGTGGTCTGTGTATGAAAGTGTTTCAGTAACAACCTCTGTTTTGGTATTGTTACCAAAAGAATACCACACGTTGACATCAAATTTTCCGTATACTACTATTTTATTACCTTCTTTCTTTGCTTCATACTTGTGGTTAATAATCCAGCATCCCAAAATGCTTGATGGGTGGTGAGGTGGAGAAATGGTATAAGTAGACTGTGAAAATTTACGTCCTTTACCTACAACAGCTTTTGTGATAATCTCTCTGTATTCAGACATTCGAACAAACCCTCCTCAATCAATCTTCAATTCATCCTATGCGGGACATTTGACTAGTGTGCTAAAGACTGATTTCTTTTTACAAACTTTTTTCAATTTACTTTGTTGTTTCCTTATGAGTACACGAAAAAAGTTGAATAAACCAATCAAAGAAAATACTAAAAAAATGCATTGTCGTTCTCTTTATACTTAACCTTACGAGTACCGTATAGTTCATTGTATGCGGGTTCGCCCATTTATGTACCTTTTTTTCAAAGCCGTACAAGCAAAAAATAAAACCTGATGAGAGACATGCTTTACAAATAAAAAAAGACAAAAGCTTAAGCTTTTGTCTTTTTATTAATTAGTGGCAGCCACAGCCCTTATTGTTATTCACTTTTGAGCCAGTTTCTCCCGCTAACAAATCTCCACCAGTAGATGTAATAATCTGATTAGTTACATTGTTAGAAATGGTATGTGCCACAAGCTGTAAAAGATCATTCACTTCAATCTGTGAATTCTTAAATTCTTCTACAACCGGAATACTATCTAGTTCTGCTTGAAGATTATCAATCTTTTCTTCAACTTGTTTTAATGCTTCAGACTTTCCAAAATGCTGAAAATTAACTGCTTGTTTCTGTAAGCTTTTGATGCTATCAATAATTTCTTGAACTTTTTTATTCTGGTTTATTTGTGCTTCTGCACGCTTAAAAAAGTCAACCTCTTGTGTTTCTGCAATCATTTTTGCTAGTTCTGTTGCGCGTTCTACGATTTGTTCTTTTGTAAATTGTGCCATTTTAGTTCACCTCTACCGCTTCTTCGATCATTTCTCCATCTAGTGTCCATGTCTTTGCTTGGATAATTTTCACTTTTACAATTTTACCAATTGCAGATTTTGGACCTTTGAAGTTAACCAATTTATTTTTACTTGTATATCCAGCAAGTACTTCTGGATTGTTTTTACTTTCACCTTCAACAAGAACTTCTACTGTTTGACCTTTGTAGGCAAGGTTTTTCTTTGCAGAAATCTCATTAACAAGTGCGTTGAGACGTTGAAGTCTTTCCTTTTTAACTTCCATTGGAATATTATCTTCCATTTTGGCAGCTGGAGTTCCTTCACGTGGTGAATATATGAAGGTATAAGCCGAATCAAATTCTACTTCTTTATATAAGGAAAGTGTCTCTTCGAACTGTTCATCCGTTTCATTTGGGAAACCAACAATGATATCAGTTGTAAATGAAGCGTTCGGAATTTGTTCTTTCATTTTGCGAACTAGCTCTAAATATGTTTCTCTTGTGTATTTACGTGACATTAATTTTAATACTTGTGAGCTTCCAGATTGTACTGGGAGATGAATGTGCTCCATAAGATTTCCACCTTTAGCGAGCACTGAAATTAAATGATCATCGAAATCACGAGGGTGACTTGTTGTGAAACGAATACGCGGGATATCAATCTTACGTAACTCGTCCATTAAGTCTCCTAAACCATATTTCATATCTTCAAAATCTTTACCATACGCATTTACGTTTTGGCCAAGTAAGGTAATCTCTTGATAGCCTTGTCTAGCTAAGTGACGTACTTCTTCAATAATATCCTCTGGGCGGCGGCTACGTTCCTTACCACGAGTATATGGAACGATACAGTACGTACAGAATTTGTCACATCCATACATAATGTTTACCCAACCCTTGATATTTCCTTTACGTACTTTTGGAAGGTTTTCAATGATGTCCCCTTCCTTAGACCAAACCTCAACAACCATCTCTTTACTAAACATAGCTTCTTTAACAATATAAGGTAGGCGATGAATATTATGTGTACCGAAAATCATATCAACGAATTGATGTTTTTCAAGGATTTTATTCACAACTGATTCCTCTTGGGACATACATCCACAAACACCAATTAAAAGATTAGGATTTTCAAGTTTTAAAGGTTTTAAATGACCGATTTCACCAAATACTTTGTTTTCAGCGTTTTCACGGATCGCACATGTATTAAGTAAAATGATGTCGGCATCCTTCGTATTTTCAGTTGGCTCATAGCCCATTTCCATAAAAATACCAGCCATTATTTCCGTATCATGTTCATTCATTTGACAGCCATACGTACGGATTAAAAAGCGTTTTCCTTTTCCTGCATTCTTCATGTCCTCAGGAATCGAAAATTCTTTTAAGTAATTGACTTGTTCTTTACCGCGCTTCTTCGCATCCTTTAAAGAAGGTGGTTGGTAAACGGATTGAAAATACTTACTGTAATCCTTTTCGGATTTTTTGTCCGCAGGTTTTACTTGAGTACTTTCAAGACGTTGTTTTTCGTTCATGTTGTATCTCCTTTCTTTATCTAAAAACTACATTTTCAAAAAAATAAAATTCCATTTTACTAGTATAAGGTTTAACAAGTATTAATACAATAAAACCGTATAAATGTAGAAAAATGTACAATTTTAGCAGTTTTAAGTAACTAATTCTACTAACAGACACACATGCCTATTTTAACATTCAACAATTAACGAGTAAAGATATAAAGAATTGTAAAAGACTCGTGCAGCCATAAGGCCGATTTTGACTGAAACTATATTAAAAACCCTACTAAGAGAATCGTTCTTAGTAGGGTTTTGTTTGTATTACATAAATTCTGCAACTAGTTTATTAAACTTTTCTTCATCTAAATTCAAGTCTGCATGTACAAGCGGCGCTTCACCATAACCGTGAACAAGTTCTTGATAAGAAGGCTTTTCTGTATTTTGATAGATGAGCCCAGTAACAAGACTATTATGCTTCATCAACGTTTGCATAGCTACTGAACGGTCTGATGGATCATATCCCTCAACATCGCCAAGTTTTGTTAGGTTTTCTTTAAACCAGTCATATGTATTGACTTTATTATAAGTTACACATGGGCTAAACACATTGATTAAAGAGAAACCTTTGTGCTTGATTCCAGCTTCGATTAGAGCTGTTAAATCTTTAAGGTCAGTTGAGAAGCTTTGTGCAACAAAAGTAGCACCAGCTGTTAATGCCATTTCCATGACAGAAAGAGCAGACTCGATAGAGCCTTTTGGAGTGCTCTTTGTTTTAAAGCCCATTTCACTTCTTGGAGAAGTTTGACCTTTTGTTAAACCATAGATTTGGTTATCCATAACAATATATGTGATGTCTATATTACGACGAATTGCATGGATTGTGTGGCTCATCCCAATTGCATATCCGTCACCGTCACCACCAGATGCAATGACTGTTAAATCACGGTTAGCCATTTTTACACCTTGAGCGATTGGTAAAGAACGGCCATGAATTCCGTGCAATCCATAAGCATTGATATATCCAGAAATACGTCCAGAACATCCTATCCCTGAAATCACAGCTAGCTGTTCAGGCTCAAGACCAACATTTGCAGCCGCACGCTGAATCGCTGCTTGTACGGAGAAGTCTCCACATCCTGGACACCAGTTAGGTTTTACATTATTCCGAAAGTCTTTAAATGTTGCCATATTCGAACAACTCCTTACATTTTGTGTGAACTTCATGAGGTAGGAATGGATTACCGTCATATTTTAAGAAGTTAGTAATCTTGTCTGCATGTCCTACATTCATCTTCATAATGTTTGCGAGCTGACCAGTAGCATTATTTTCAACCACTAATACTTTCTTAGCTGATTGAATTAACGGTAAAATTTCTTCAGTTGGGAAAGGATGGATTAAACGAACTTGAGCATGATTCACTTTAATACCATCATTTTCAAGACGAGTCATCGCTTCTTCAATCGCACCACGAGTTGAGTTAAAACCTACAACTAATAGGTCCGCCTCTTCATGTTTAGCGTTTTTATGAACAGGTGTATTGAAACGAATATTTTTAGTCTTTTTAAGTCGTTTCTCCATTTGATCCTTACGGTTGCTTGCAGCCTCAGATGGCTTACCTTGTTCGTTATGTTCAACACCAGTTACATGGTGAATTCCATTCTTTACACCAGGTACAACACGTGGAGAAATACCACTTTCTGTAACTTCATAGCGTTTAAAGTATTCTTTATTCTCTAATTCTGGTAATTCGTCATCAAGAAGCAGATTGCCACGTCTGATTTCAATTTTTGAATAATCAAGAGGTTCAACAGTTTGCTTCCCTAATGAAAGCTGTAAATCTGTTAGGAAAATTACCGGGCACTGATATTCTTCTGCAAGATTAAATGCTTCAATAATGTCATAGAATGCTTCCTGAACAGTACTTGGAGCCATAACAATCTTAGGTATCTCACCATGTGTACCATAGATCATTGCTAGTAAGTCTGATTGCTCTTGCTTTGTTGGAAGACCAGTACTTGGACCTCCACGTTGTGTATCAATAATAACAAGCGGTGTTTCAGTAATACCTGATAAACCGATTGATTCCATCATTAACGATAATCCTGGCCCTGCAGATGCAGTAAATGCACGAACACCCGCGTAGTTAGATCCAATTGCCATTGTACATGCAGCAATTTCATCTTCTGTTTGGATAACTGTTCCACCAAATTCAGGTAACTTGCTAATTAAGTATTCCATGATTTCAGAGGCTGGTGTGATTGGATATGCAGGCATAAATCTTGCTCCACCCGCTAAAGCACCCAGAGCGATAGCGTCATTTCCAATCATGAACATACGTTGCTTTCCGTCTGCTTTATCTAATTTCATTATTACATCTTCACTAAGTAGATTAGTAAGGAATTCTGCACCGGCTTTGATTGCTTCCATATTCTTCTCAACAACTTGCTGTCCCTTACGTCCAAAGATTTCATCTACCACATTTAGATACACATTTAAATCAAGATCTAGTAATGAGCTAGTAGCTCCAATTGCGACCATGTTCTTCATTAGGGACGTGCCAAGTTCAGTTGCAATTTCAGTAAAAGGAACAGAATACAGATGAACTTTCGTATTTTCAGGAATGGTTGGTTTGAATTTAGCATCTGCCAATACTACCCCGCCATCGCGTAACTCATGAAAATTAAAATCAATTGTTTCTTGGTCAAAAGCTACTAAAATATCAAGATCATCAGATATTGCACGAACTTGAGTTGTACTTACACGAATTTTGTTATTTGTATGTCCACCTTTAATACGTGATGAAAAGTGACGATAACCGTATAAATAGTAACCTAAACGATTCAGAGCGATGGAAAAGATTTCCCCCGTACTCTCGATTCCTTCCCCTTGTTGTCCGCCAACTTTCCACGAAAGTTGATTGATCATGACTTACACCCCTTTGGAATACGTTATATATAAGATTTTTATTAATTTATAAGCATAGCACTTTCCAACTGAGTTGTATTGAATTGTAATATGTATATTCTATTGAATGAAAATGGACCATTTCTTACGACAAATCAGGAAGAAAATTCCAATTTTGAAGTCTAAAATGCTATCCAATTTTATATCGTTGGATATGTACTAAACGCTTTCAATTCTAGACCTATCAACGAAAAAAAGCAACCCTTAGCAAGCAAATTATGGTGAAAAATGCATATTTTTTTATTTTTCAATTAATTTTAGATTAAACCAATATAAAATGATTAATTTATGCTGGTAAATTCTCCACAAAATTTTGATACAAAAATTTTTTCACTTGGATTTCAGAGTAATATTTCAACAAACTGTTTACAAGTCCTTCATACCCTGAAAAGTTTTCAAGTCCAATAGTTGTATCTGTTATTCCATCAAAATCAGACCCAAATCCAACATGATTTTCTCCGCCTAATGAACAAATATAATCAAGATGTCTGATTACATCGTCGATAGTTGCTGTTTCTCGATTGCTTAAAAATTGAGGGACAAACGTTATTCCAATCATACCTTTCTTTTTAATTAATGCTAGAATTTGTTCGTCTAGCAAATTACGGCGGTGATTACAAATTGTCATTGCATTTGAATGAGATGCAATTGGGTAATCTGCCACTTCCATGACATCCCAAAATCCTTTTACCGATAGATGTGATACATCTGTCCATATTGATGCCTTATTGTGTTCTTTTACAACTTCTATACCAAAACTTGATAACCCTGCTCCACGTGGTTCACCAACGCCATCTGCGACAAAGTTGGCATAATTCCATGTTAAGCCAACAGAGGATACTCCCAGCCTCAATAAAGTTTGTAACTTTACAATACTTTGATCAATTGCATCGCAGCCTTCCAACGTTAAAAAAGCACCAATTTCATCCTCTTTCAAAGCTAAAATATCATTTCTTGTCCTTACTACCTTTAATAAAGGAGAGGGCTTAACTACTTTATTATAAAAAATTTCTACCATCTCTAATGCCACTTCAAATCGACTTTCGGGGTTTACTTCTTCTGGGATGTATATCGCAAAACTTTGCACTTTGCTGCCAGATGCTTTTAATTGATTGTAGTTAATATGTAATTTTGTTGAATTTGCAAAATCAATAGTAGGGTCCATCCACATTTTATATAAAACATCTGAATGGGCATCAAATATCTTCATACAAATCAGCTCCTTTACGTTTATTTTACACAAAAATACCTGTCTGTCACATTCGACAAACAGGCCACTTATCCACTACTTAACCACTTTATATAAAAGTACATAGTATTATCGTGGTTCAACGATTAATTTTATAGCCGTTCTTTCTTCACCATCAATTAGAATATCAGTAAACGCCGGAATACAAATTAGGTCCACTCCACTCGGTGCCACAAATCCTCTAGCTATCGCTACTGCTTTCACTGCCTGATTCAATGCACCAGCACCAATCGCTTGGATTTCTGCAGCTCCTCTCTCACGTAAAACACCCGCAAGTGCCCCTGCTACAGAGTTAGGATTAGATTTTGCTGAAACTTTTAATATTTCCATTTCTACTTTCCTCCTTGTTCTTTACAATGTTCCCTGAGTGACCGGTAGAACCATACAAATGAATCACCACCGTTACATTTGCGATCTTGCTTTAATACTCTCTTAACTTTTAAAATAATCGCAAACCTTCCAGAAGCTAGCTTTATTCAACCAGGGATTACCCGAGTCTGAATTGAATAACGAATAATGATCCCATAACTACTATATTCACTAGAAACTACCAGTATTCCTGCTTGTTTCTAATCTTTTTCTAAAAATTCAAAAACTTAGCGAAATCAAGAAAAAACCAAGATATCTCTTTGATACCTTGGTCAGAAATAATTAATCAAAAAATGGATGATCATCATTAATAAGAATTCGTTGAATGCCCTTAGCAGTCCCACTTTTAGGATCTACATCAATAAGTACTCCGTTTAATTGAGTTCTTCCTTCAACGACTTCGAAACGAACAGGTAATGCCGTTTTAAATTTGTGAAGCACAGCTTCTTTATCCATCCCTAGTATTCCATCGTACGGGCCAGTCATTCCAACGTCAGTGATAAATGCAGTACCTTTTGGCAATACACGGTTATCAGCAGTTTGAACATGTGTATGCGTGCCAACAACTGCTGTTACCCGTCCATCAAGGTACCAGCCCATAGCGATTTTTTCACTTGTAGCTTCCGCATGAAAATCTACAAAAATAACGGAGGTTCGCTTCTTTGCTTCCTCAATCAACTCATCGCACTTTTTAAATGGATCATCAATAGCTGGAAGAAATGTGCGCCCTTGCAAATTAATTATGGCAACCTCCTGTCCATTTACCTTGCTATACATGATCCCTTGACCCGGAGTTCCTTCAGGGAAGTTCGCAGGCCGTATCATGTTTTTAGCCGTATCAATAAACTCAAAGATATCTTTGTTGTCCCATGTATGATTACCTAATGTAATGGCTTGTGCACCATTCTCTAAAAATTGATTATATATTTTCTTAGTTATTCCCCTACCAGACGCTGCATTTTCCCCATTAATTATGGTTAGTGCTGGATGGAATTTTGCCTTAAGTTTCGGAAGATATTCCCGAATCATGCCTCTTCCTGGTGAGCCAACGACATCACCTATAAATAAAATCTTCATGTAAAAGCCCCTTTCACTATAAAGTGAAGCACAAAAACAAAAAAATCTCAATGTCCTTGTCGATATTTATGAAATAATTCAACAAAGTACCTGTTAATAAAATAAAAAAAGTGGTCAAAAATTGACCACTTTTATTTTGCGTATTCAACTGCTCTAGTTTCACGAATTACAGTAACCTTAATATGGCCCGGATAATCCAACTCTTCTTCGATTCGTTTACGGATGTCACGAGCTAATCGATGTGCATTTAAGTCATCGATTGCATCAGGTTTTACAATAATTCTAACTTCACGTCCTGCTTGAATTGCAAAGGATTTTTCAACGCCTTCATATGACTCTGAAATTTCCTCTAGCTTTTCTAAACGGCGGATATAGTTTTCAAGTGTCTCACTTCGTGCACCTGGTCTTGCAGCAGATAAAGCATCGGCTGCTGCAACCAATACAGCTATAATTGATGTTGGTTCTGTATCACCATGGTGGGAAGCAATACTATTAATTACAACTGGATGTTCTTTATATTTCGTTGCGAGTTCTACACCGATTTCAACGTGACTACCTTCCACTTCATGGTCAATTGCTTTACCAATATCATGCAGTAGTCCAGCACGTCGAGCCAATGTTTCATCTTCACCTAACTCAGCAGCCATTAAGCCTGCTAAGAACGATACTTCCATTGAGTGTTTTAAGACATTTTGGCCGTAGCTTGTACGATACTTCAAGCGACCTAAAATCTTAATTAAATCCGGATGGAGTCCATGAACACCAACCTCGAAGGTTGTTTGTTCACCCACTTCACGAATGTATTCGTCTACTTCACGTCTTGATTTGTCTACCATTTCTTCAATACGTGCAGGGTGAATACGTCCGTCTTGAACAAGTTTTTCAAGTGCGATTCTCGCTGTTTCACGTCGAATTGGATCAAAGCCAGATAAAATAACAGCCTCCGGTGTATCATCGATGATAAGGTCAATACCCGTTAATGTTTCAAGTGTACGTATATTTCGCCCTTCTCTTCCAATAATACGTCCCTTCATCTCATCATTAGGCAAGTTAACTACAGATACCGTAGTTTCTGCGACATGATCAGCGGCACATCTTTGAATAGCAAGAGAAAGTACTTCTTTTGCTTTCTTATCAGATTCTTCCTTTGCACGATTTTCTGCTTCTTTTACCATCATAGCTATATCATGGGAAAGCTCGTTTTCAATACGTTCAAGGATGATTTGCTTTGCTTCTTCACGTGTTAAGCTAGAGATTCGCTCAAGTTCGGCTTGTTGCTTGTGTACCATTTCTTCCACTTTGCTTTCCATCTCTTCAATATGCTGTTGTCTTTGAGCGAGAGAATCCTCTTTCTTTTCTAGCATGGATTCGCGTTTATCTAATGTTTCATCCTTACGATCAAGGTTCTCTTCTTTCTGCAATAAACGATTTTCTTGTTTTTGTAGTTCGTTTCTTCGATCACGGATTTCCTTTTCTGCCTCTGTACGAAGTTTGTGAATTTCATCCTTTGCCTCTAACAGTGCTTCCTTCTTTAAAGAATCTGCTTCTCTATTTGCATCTTCAATAATTTGTTCGGCAACACTTTTTGCACCAGCAATTTTAGTTTCGGCAATAGACTTACGAACATAAAAGCCAACAATCGCACCGACGATTAGGCCAAACAAAGCGGAGATGATTATAGAAATGGGATCCATCTTCTTCACCTCCTCTTGCTATAAACTTTTTCTTGCTAGATCAAAATGTCGGCATGTACATTTTACAATATACAGCACAAAGGCTTTTTAAGCTAATCAGATTCTTAGGTTACGACCGAAAGCAGCTCAGACTACTCCGGGTCTGAATAGCAAAAGCTCAAACCGAGTTTTGCTTCTAACGTTTTAATTCTAACAAAATGTAAAATATACATTTTAATTGTAAATCTGTGAATTTTTATTGTCAAGGCCTGTCAGAAATAGTATTACATGAAAATGGAAATTTTATTGGGTAACCATGTGATTATAAAGGCTTTTTGGTAAATAATGAGGTTTATCTATCGTGTTGAAAAAAGTAAGTTAATGGGGAAAATAAAGAAGAGACACATTAACTGTGCCTCAACTTTGATGATTAGTCTAGTAAATCAAACTCTTCTTGTTCCTCATCAGCAGGTGCTACTTTAACACCGTCAAGTCCATAATGATTTCTAATTTGCTGAAGGATTTCATTTCGAACATCTGGGTTTTCTTTTAAGAATTGTTTTGCATTTTCGCGCCCCTGGCCAACTCTTTCTTCATTATAAGAATACCAAGATCCACTCTTTTGAACGATATCAAGTTCCGAACCGATATCAATGATTTCGCCCTCAATTGAAATTCCTTCTCCGTACATAATGTCTACTTCGGCTGTTTTAAATGGTGGGGCTACTTTATTCTTAACAATCTTCACTTTGGTTCTATTACCAACAAGTTCATTGCCTTGTTTTAATTGTTCCGCACGACGAACCTCTAGTCTTACAGAAGAATAGAATTTGAGCGCGCGTCCGCCTGGAGTTGTTTCTGGGTTTCCGAACATTACCCCAATTTTTTCACGGACCTGGTTAATGAAAATTGCAATTGTATTTGATTTATTGATTGCACCTGAAAGCTTACGTAATGCTTGTGACATTAGGCGGGCTTGTAGACCCATATGGGAATCTCCCATTTCACCTTCGATTTCTGCTTTTGGAACAAGTGCAGCAACAGAGTCAACTACTAAAATATCGACTGCACCACTACGTACTAATGCTTCAGCTATTTCTAATGCTTGTTCACCAGTGTCAGGCTGCGATAATAATAGTTCATCAATGTTTACACCCAATTTTTGTGCATATGCTGGATCAAGCGCATGTTCCGCGTCAATAAATGCCGCTTGTCCACCAGTTTTTTGTACCTCAGCAATCGCATGAAGTGCTACCGTTGTTTTACCAGAGCTTTCTGGTCCATATATTTCAATTATCCGTCCTCTTGGATATCCTCCAACACCTAATGCTACGTCTACTGCTAGTGAACCACTTGAGATAGTGGAAATTCTACGATCTGTTTGTTCTCCAAGCTTCATGATTGAGCCCTTACCAAACTGTTTCTCTATCTGCTTCAATGCCATTTCTAAGGCCGCTTGACGATCACTCACTATATTTCCTCCTTTATTCGTGAAACTATTATTACTATACAATGTTTTGTTCGATTTGCCAAGCAAAAAGTCGAACATTTATTCGCTTATTTTTATTAATAGTTTTTTCCCATTAATCCAATTTCTGATAGTCAAAAATCATATTTTCAAAGAGATAGAAACCAACAAATTTGAATTTTAGCTCTTCATAAATAGTTAATCAATAATAAAAAGTGACGTAAGCATTTGCACACTTACGCCATTTTTATAAATATTACAACTTAATCATTCTATTTATTGGAATGCTCTTCATCCCATACCTTATCTAGAACTTGATTAAACACTTCAACTGGTTGAGCACCAGAAACAGCATACTTGTTATCAATAACAAAGAAAGGAACACCTTGTACACCAACCGACCGTGCCTCAGAGATGTCATTCGTCACCTGGTCAGTATGTTCTTTACTTTCCATAATTTTACGTACTTGTGCTCCATCAAGACCTACCTCTTCAGCCAAACGAACTACTGTATCTGTGTCGCTTAAGATTTCACCTTCTGTAAAATGGGCCGCATAGAAACGATTGAAAAACTCATTACCTTTCCCTTGCTCCTTTGCATATTGAAAAACACGATGTGCATCATATGTGCTTGTAAGTTTAGCTGTATCGTAGTTGATCTCAACACCAGAATTTTTGGCCATGTCTGTCACTTGTTTAAGCATTACTTCAGCCTGTTCTAATGGAACTCCCTTCATACTAGAAAAGGTTTCAGCATAATTTTGACCAGGAACGTATTTCGCATCTGGCATAAGTAGAAAGCTTTTATATTCTATTTCAACTTCTTTTGCATGTGTAAAATTTTCTAATGCTTTATCCAAATGGGACTCCCCTATAAAACAGAACGGACATACAAAATCTGACCAAATTGTTATTTTCATTCTTTTCCCTCTTTCTTTTGATTTACGGGACCACAAATTCCAGTATTAATATCACAGACGAATCCTGAGGAATTGTCAAAGTCTAAGCTTATTAATTTCTTTATGCCATTTAGTTCTTTAAATGCCCCATTAACATCTTTGCCATCTGTTGAGGATGCTTCAGATTTAAACTGCTTGTCATTTAACATCATGTATTCCTCCTTTTCAAACAATATGATTATTGTAAATGATATATCATTTGATTTCTAATAATTGAACTGAGATGTAAGTCTAATAAACATGAACTAGCGCTTCTAAACAAATATGTTACTTGTTGTATTTACATTAATCCTTGTATACTTTCTGTATCTCTTCAAGATCTAGTTTTTTCATTTTTAGAATTGCCATATTAACACGTGCAATTTGTTCAGGTCTACCACTGCTCATCATCTTGTCCATTTCTCGAGGTACAATTTGCCATGACAATCCATTCAAATCTTTCAACCAGCCACATTGCTCGGCTTCTGGAACCGAAGACAGCTTTTCCCAATAATAATCAATTTCTTCTTGTGTATCACAATAAACCATAAACGAGATTGCTTCGTTGAAATTGAATTTATGTTCTTCAGCACTGTCCATTGCGGCAAACCACTGGTTCTCAAGCATGAAATCAGAAAACATGATTGTTCCTTCTCGATTAGGTTCCATATTCTGAGGATAGCGGACGATTTGGCCCTGCTCTGAGTTCTTAAATACCGATAAATAATAATTAATTGCCTCCTCGGCTTTTCCACACTTATCTCCAACAAACAATAACGAAGGCACGATTGAAGGCCGTTTCTCACCTTCTGGATTGGTGAGATTTAACTGCCATGACAAACCAAACTTATCTTGAACCCAGCCATATTTCTCACTAAATGAATACTTATCAAGTGGCATTAATACCATACCACCTTCAGATAATTTGATCCACACTTCATTCATCTTCTCGCTTGCGTCTTTTTCTTGTGCAGGATCAAAATTGACAAAGAATGATATCGATGGATTGAATTTAAAAAAAGGTCCAGCACTTATTGCCATAAACTTCTGTCCTAACAGCTCAAATGAAACTAAATCGGCATCTCCTGAAGGTGTATCGTGAAGTGTTATTATATTTGTAATTCTTGAGTCTGGAAAAACGGAAGCATAAAACTCTGCTGCTTCTTTCGCCTCCTTGTCATACCATAAATGTGGAACGATTTGTTGGTTAGTTCGTATCATTGTCTTTTCTCCTTCATCTTTTTCTCTATATATTACCTCATTTGATTCTATAAAAAAAACGATCCACCAGGATCGTCTTGTTAAAGCAAAAAATCAGTTTCTCTGTTCATTTAATAATTGCAGTAAATAATAAAAACCATATTTAACCGTTCTAGTTCGAATTCCTTTACGGGAACCCGCTAATTGCAACGGAAATACCTTAGTCGGTTGATCTAAATAAGAAATCCCAATATATACTGTCCCTACTGGCTTTCCTTCCGACTCACTTGGACCTGCTACACCTGTAAAACTAATCCCTATATCAGCTTTTAAAAGTTTCTTTATGTTCTTCGCTAGTTGTTCTGCTGTAGAACTGCTAACAGCACCTTCTGTATCTAGGGTTTCTTTCTTTACATGCAGCACCTGTTCTTTTACTTCGTTTGTATAGCAAACTATTCCACCCTTCACAACTGCTGACGAACCCGCTAGATTGGTAAGCTCCTCAACAAATAAGCCACCAGTTAAACTTTCCGCACTTGCAATTGTAAGCTTTGAAGTTTTAAGCTTATTCATGAGTTCATTTACTAGGGAAGTCGAGTCATACCCATATAAGAACTTCCCTACTCTTTTTACTATTTCAGCCTCTGTATGATCTAGCAGTTGATTTGCAACATCTAGCGAGTTGTGTTTAGCAGTAAGTCTAAGTGTAACTTCACCATCGCCAGCCAATGGGGCTATTGTAGGGTTTGTTTGATTGTCAATTAAATCTTCAATCTCTGTTTCAAGTTGTGATTCGCCAATCCCGAAGAAACGCAGCACCCTAGATTCAATTCGTTCAACAACACCCAGTGATCTTAATAAGAATGGTGCACCATATGATAGGAACATTGGATTCAGCTCTTTGGGAGGTCCAGGAAAGAGCAAATATGTAATCTTATCAACTTCAAATCCCATTCCAGGAGCCATCCCATGGTCATTTGGAAGGATTTCAGAACCCTCAAGTACAAGTGCTTGTTTTTTATTATTCTCGGTCATATGGCGATTTGTTTTCTTAAAGTAATCTTCAATACTCCGTAAGGCTGCTTCATCAAATATAAGCTGTTTTCCTAATACCCTTGCAATTGTTTCTTTTGTTAAATCATCCTTGGTAGGCCCCAAACCACCAGTAAAAATGATTAAATCCGAACGAGATTGAGAGATTTTTATTGCGTCCTCTAAACGGTTGGGATTATCTCCAACAACTGTATGGTAATACACATTGATTCCAAGCTCAGCTAGCTGTTTGGAAAGAAACTGCGCATTCGTATTTGCGATTTGACCTAAAAGAAGCTCAGAACCTACAGCAATTATTTCAGCATTCATTGAAATACCACTCCATCCTATTTAGAGTTTGCAAAGACACCTTTGTTTTTCGCAAAATAATCCCAACCAGACACAATTGTAAATATAACTGCTACCCAGAGGGCAATCATGTCAAATGGGATAGAAAGAAATTCAAACGGCCAGTTATGTAATAATAATGCAGAAACAGCTACTACTTGAGCCCACATTTTTATTTTCCCGAGCATTTTTGCAGCTGAAACCTCTCCGCCTTCGGCTAATAATAAACGTAAGCCAGTTACAGCAAATTCCCTACTAATAATAATTACAACCATCCAGGCAGGTGCTAGTCCAAACTGAACTAAACTAACTAATGCAGCTGATACAAGTAACTTATCTGCAAGAGGGTCTAAAAACTTTCCAAGGTTCGTTACTAAGTTATGCTTTCTTGCCAAGTGACCGTCAATCCAATCAGTACTAGAAGCAACTATAAAAATAATCGCTCCAACTAAATGGGCAACTGGTATGGACATTGAGCCAATCCCAACATCACCCCATCCAAACGGAACAAACATGACAATTAAAAAAAGTGGAATTAAGCAAATTCTTGCTACTGTAATCTTATTTGGTAAATTCACAATCTTATACCTCCAACATTTACTAAATTCTTATAATAGTGATAATACCACCTATACGAAACAAAAAGCCATCATAATGATGACTTTTGTTATTCTTCAGTTCCTGGAGTATACTTTATCGTAATTATTTGACGAACAATTTGGCCTGTATCAAACGGATACGTAAAAGGTTCCCCATTGATTTCGACTTGAAGATCAGACGACCTTCCAACTGTTAAAATCACTTCAGATTGATTTGTTAAATCAACTTCTTTTGTTGCACCATTCGCAATGGTTTCATAAATAAATCTTTCGTTTTGACGATTTTGAAGTGTGACCCATGATTGACCAGCATCAGCCGCCGTTACTTTCACCTTAAATGAATCTGCATTTTTCAACTCAAAGGTTGCAGTACTCGATTGTTTTTCAACCTCTACAAGCTCTTGGGCAGGAGTTTCTTCCACAGATTCCTCTTCTTTTGAAGGGGTATTATCTGTTTCACCTGCAACCTGTTCCTCTTCTTTAGAGTCTTCTTTTTGTTGATCTTTAACAGGAGGCGGCTCATTTGATTCTTCATATTCCGTTTCCTGACTCTCTAGTTGTGTTTCTGGTTCTTCGGCAACATCCTTTTTAGAAACAAACCAGTAGATTGTCATTGCGCCACCAAGAAGAAAAAGAGCCAATATGATGATTGGTACTTTATCAACAATTTTCGAATTTGTGGTAGAAATTTGTCTTCTTGATTGGACTCTTGATATTTGTTCAGGAATTTCATCGTTATATGTACCAGGGATTTCTGACTTGTACTCTTCAAATAATTCTTCAGGGTTAAGTCCAACAGCCTCAGCATATTGCTTAATAAATGCACGGACATAGAATTTACCTGGCATAACATTATAATTTCCTTCTTCAATCCCAACCAAATACCTTTTTTGGATTTTTGTAATTTGCTGTAAATCATCAAGGCTTAAATCTTTTTGCTCTCTAGCTTCTTTAAGCCGAGATCCTAATTCAGTCATTTATTTCACCTACCAATTCCGGGATACCTATTGGTCTATTCGCGTTCATAATACTAGCATTTTTCTCATTTTCAGTAAAGGATTAATTCATAATAAATTCAAAAATTAAAACCGGAAAAATCAGAACTAGAAAACTGTTGGTCTTCTATATCATATGTAATTTCCTCTTCAGGATTATTTCGAAGTTCAATAATATAGTCAAAATCATTCAATGTATACTCTGTATGACGTACAAATATATCCGGATGCTCGACTAATTTAACAGCGGGCAGTCTCATAATTTCCCTAACAAGCTGTAGATGCCTTTCAGTTGCCCTTCTAGTTGAAACAATGCCGTCAATAATAAAAAGATTATCAGCATTGTATTCATCCTGAATTAATTCATTTCGCATCGTTTGTTTCAATAATGTCGATGACACAAACAACCACTTTTTATGTGCACAAACACTAGCAGCAACAACTGATTCGGTCTTACCGACCCTTGGCATACCCCGAATTCCAATCAACTTATGCCCCTCTTGCTTAATCAACTCTGCCATGAAATCAACAAGCAAGCCCAATTCATCACGCGTAAAACGGAATGTTTTTTTATCATCAGCATCGCGTTGAATATATCGTCCATGTCTAACAGCAAGCTTATCTCGAAGCTTCGGTTCCCTAAGCTTTGTAACGTTTATCGTATCCATTGTATGTAAAATTGATTCAAGTCTCTCAATTTGTTCATTGCTATCACTTAATAAGAGCATGCCCCTTCTGCGATCGTCTACACCATTTATTGTAACAATATTTATCGAAAGCATTCCTAGCAAGGAAGAAATATCCCCTAGGAGTCCTGGGCGATTTTTTGCTATTTCATATTCCAAATACCACTCTTTTTTCTCCAAGTGTCCCAGCCCCTCATACAATCCGTGGTTAAAAATTCCAACTATGAAATATTGCATCAATATTATTATAAACTAATCAATCCATATTTTATAGAGGGGCATAGAAAATTTAAGGGAAATTTACTTAAATAAAAAAGAGAGGAAAATCCTCTCTGCATTCAACCTACTACCAAACCTATTGGACAAGTTTAATCATTACATTTGCAATCGCTTGTTGCTCTTCTTCAGAAGCAACGGTCCAAAGGTCCCGTAATACTTTTTCTTGAGCATTTTTAGGCTCTACTTCGTTAGCTAGGTAATCACCTAATTGTTGAGCCATATTACTGATAACTTGTTCATCCATTCCCTCAGATTTAGCATGCTGCAAGCGATCACCTAAAAAATCTTTCCACTCTTCAAAATTGTCTAGTACTGACATAAGTGACCCTCCTTATAAGGTTAATACAATGTTAGTTTGTCGATTGTAAGGTAAATTATTCATTAAAATTTTTGACTTGTTTTACACTTGTACATAAACTAACAATGCCAACCACCATTTACAGACAAAACCTGTCCAGTGATATAAGAAGCCTTGTCGGAGAGTAAAAAACCAACCGTATTTGCTACCTCAATTGGTTCACCTATTCTTCCCATTGGAATCTCTCCACTTATACCTTGTAAATCCTCTTCAGTGAACTCCTGTAGCATGTTCGTATTAATCGCACCAGGTGCGACCGCATTCACTCGTACTCCACTTAACGCAACTTCCTTCGCTAATGCTTTTACAAACGAGAGTTGGCCACCCTTTACCATGGAATAAAGCACTTCACAAGATGCCCCCGTTAGTCCCCAAATTGAAGATATAACGATGATATTCCCGCTTTTCTTCGTTATCATAGTTGGAAGTAGGGCTTGCGTTAACATATAAGGTGTAGTTACATGAAGCTGCACCATTTGATCGACCGTTTTTTGATTAAAATCAGTCATTAATCCAAACACACTTTTCCCTGAATTATGAACAATGGTGTCAATTGGATGCTGTATTTGAGTTACCACAGATTCAGCACTGGTTCTTTGACTTAAATCAGCATTTACCAGATATGATTCTACACCTTTGCTCACCAATTCTTCCGCTAAACTCTTCACTGCCTTTTCATTTTCGTTGTAATGTAAATATAACGAATAACCTAGATTGGCAACTTCTTTTGCAATAGCACTTCCGATTCCTCCACTCGCACCTGTGATTAATGCATATTTTTTCATATTCATTTCCCCTTAAAAAAGCATCCTTTTGGAAAAGGATGCTTTAGCATTTACTTCTTTTTAGGAATAACCTGACATTCTGTCATTCTTACTTCATCAAAGATTTCATTCCCAATTTTCGTAATATCATCAACAGTTAGACTTTCCATTACAGGAACAACATCAAATAAATTCATATCATTAAATGCATATCTTGTAAACTGGTTTGCAATATAATCAGGTGAGTTTAAAGAGCGTAAAAATGCTCCAATCTTTTTCTTTTTAACACGGTCCAATTCTTCAGAAGTGATACCTTGTTTTTTACTTGAGAGCATAATATTACGTAATTTTGCTGATAATTCATCGGGTTTAGAGGTATCTCCTCCCACAATTGCAAAACCAAAACCTTGTTCTTCTGTGTAATCATATGAGAAAGTATCATCTATTAAGCCTTCATCATACAATGCTTGATAATGCTTAGAACTCTTTCCAAATAGCCAATCCAAGAGAATGGTCATCGATAATTCCTGTTTAAGTAATTCATCACCTTTACGTGAAGGATTTAAGGCCTTCACACCAACCATACACTTTGAAGATTGGACGTTCATTTCTAGAACTTTCTTCTTTTCGTTTACTTCAATTGGTTCGTCTTCAAAATGACGTTCGATTTCAGACTGGTCTTGATAATCTTTTTTGGCTTGATTAGATTTGATTTGCGCCATTATTTTTTCTGGGTCAATCGGACCAACAACAAATAGAACCATATTACTCGGATGATAAAAGGTTTCATAGCACTCATAGAGCATATCTTTTGTAATTTTGGCAATGGAATCAATGGTTCCAGCAATATCAATTCGGACCGGATGATTTTTGTACATATTTTCAATTACACCGAAATAAAGTCTCCAGTCAGGGTTATCATCGTACATTGTTATTTCTTGACCGATGATGCCTTTTTCCTTTTCAACTGTTTTTTCAGTAAAATAAGGACTTTGGACAAAGTCAATTAATGTTTCTAGATTTAGTTCAACATTGGATGTACTCGAAAAAAGATAGGCTGTTCTTGTGAATGAAGTGAAAGCATTCGCAGAGGCACCCTGTTTACTAAAGTCCTGAAACACATCTCCATCTTCTTTTTCAAATAACTTGTGCTCTAAAAAATGAGCGATCCCATCAGGTACTGTAGTTAATTCAGTTTTCCCTAATGGTACAAATTGGTTATCAACTGAACCATAATTAGTCGTGAATGTTGCATATGTTTTATTAAATCCTTTTTTAGGCAGGATGTAGACGTTAAGACCATTATCAAGCTTCTCGTGAAAAAGTACCTCTTGAAGTTGATCAAATGTGATTTTATCCATTATGACCGCCCCTCCAATCCAGTAAGGAAGTAAATCGTATCAAGTTCAACTTTCTTGGCAACATTAACTACTTGCTCCTTTGTGACTGCTTCAATTCCAGCTATCCAATCCTCAAGCCTTCTTGATTTCTGAGAAATAACATTATGATATAAAACTTCAGCGATACCACGGGATGTATCGATTGTTTCAAGTAACTGATTTCGGATGACCGCTTTTGTTTGAGCTAGGATTTCCTCTGTAAAATCACCATCAATCATTGCTTTCATTTGTTCTTTAATAATGGTTACTGCTCGGTCATAATTATTTACATCAATACCGGACATCACCATAAGAAGACCCTTATGACTTTCCACCCTAGATGCAGCATAGTATGCAAGGCTTTCTTTTTCTCGGACATTTATAAATAATTTTGAGTGTGAAAAACCACCATAAATTCCGTTAAACACTTGAAGTGCATCATAGTCTGGGTCACTAAAAGTTGTATTTGTCCGGTAGCCAATATTGAGTTTACCTTGTTTTACGTCTTGGTTTTCGATTACTTCATTAACTGTTTCAACCTGCTTGGTTTTAGTTTCAATTTCAGGACGTGTATTGCGCTCAGAAAACGTGAATGTAGATGAGACGACTTCTTTTACCTTTTCAGGTTCAATGTTCCCGATTATATATAAGTCAATCTCATCTTCAGCCAATGCTTTTTGATAATAGGTGTATAGAGATTCTGCTGATATGCTGTCTAGATCTTCAATTCTTCCGTTCACATGGAGGTGATACGGTTCATCCTTACACATTTCTTCAACTAAACGTAAATTCGAATATCTCATCTTATCATCATAAACAGCTTGAATTCGTTGTTTAAGGCTCCGTTTTTCTTTTTCCACGACTGTGCTTTTAAAAGCGCCATTTTCAGTTACTGGAGATAATACAATTTCCTTCAACAAAGTGATTGCTTTATCAAGAAGTGGTGTTTGGTCTTTTAAAAATAGTTCGTTTGCTATTTCCACGAAAAAGGTAATAATATGGTGTTCTCCTTTTTTCGCAAGATCCACATATAATACAGCACCATATAATTCATCTAAATAGGAACGTAAACTCGTTGTTGAGGGGTAGCTAGGTGTTTCACTTTGCAATACATATGGAAGTAATGCTCTTTGTGTAACATATTCCTCTTCCAGAGGGGCTTTCATTCTAAGTACAATTGTATTCGTTTTAAATTTATCTGTTTTAACCGTATGGAGCGTGAAGCCGTTTAATTTATGCTCATTTTCATCCAATAAAAACATCTTATACATAGCCTCCTTTTTGGTCATAGCAAAACACTATATGGCTATATTTTAACCAAAACTAATTTTTAATCTTAGAATCACTATAACCTCAAATTAGTAATAAATTCAAGTTTCGTCTCCTAAAATTTTCTTAATAAAGAAA